>NZ_JBHXPI010000057.1:0-40689 GCF_042718575.1 Streptomyces sp. NPDC058579 | reverse complement strand
CCCGCAACGGCCCCCTCCCCCGGCCGTCGCGGTCGGGTGCGGTCCCGGCGTCGCGGCGGTAGCCGCCAGAGGCGGCGCTGCGGCCGATGGGCCGCAGCGACCGCCACATGGCGTGGAACGTCTCGCTCACGCGGAGCCGCCCTCGGAGCCCTCGGAGCCCTCGCGCATCGGGACCCGTACGCCCTTCTCCTCCGCCACCCGCTCCGCGATGTCGTAGCCCGCGTCGACGTGGCGGATGACGCCCATGCCCGGGTCGTTCGTCAGGACGCGGCGGATCTTCTCGCCGGCCAGCTTCGTGCCGTCCGCCACGGAGACCTGGCCCGCGTGGATGGAGCGGCCCATGCCGACGCCGCCGCCGTGGTGGATGGAGACCCAGGACGCGCCGGAGGCGACGTTCACCATGGCGTTCAGGAGCGGCCAGTCCGCGATCGCGTCGGAGCCGTCGAGCATGGCTTCGGTCTCGCGGTACGGGGAGGCCACCGAGCCGCAGTCGAGGTGGTCGCGGCCGATCGCGAGGGGCGCGGCGAGGGTGCCGTTGCCGACCATGTCGTTGAACATGTCGCCCGCCTTGTCGCGCTCGCCCTGGCCGAGCCAGCAGATGCGCGCCGGGAGGCCCTGGAAGTGGACGCGCTCGCCGGCCATCTTGATCCAGCGGTGCAGGGACTCGTTCTCCGGGAAGAGGTCGAGGATCGCCTTGTCCGTCTTGTGGATGTCGCTCGCCTCGCCGGAGAGCGCGGCCCAGCGGAACGGACCCTTGCCCTCGCAGAACAGCGGGCGGATGTAGGCCGGCACGAAGCCGGGGAAGGCGAACGCGCGGTCGTAGCCCGCCAGTTGGGCCTCGCCCCGGATGGAGTTGCCGTAGTCGAAGACCTCGGCGCCGGCGTCCATGAAGCCGACCATGGCCTCGACGTGCTTCGCCATCGACTCGCGGGCGCGGGTCGTGAAGCCCGCCGGATCCTTGGCGGCGGCGTCGGCCATGTCGTCGAAGGCGACGCCGATCGGCAGGTACGCGAGCGGGTCGTGGGCCGAGGTCTGGTCGGTCACGATGTCGATCGGCGCGCCCTCGGCCAGCATCTGCGGCAGCAGCTCCGCCGCGTTGCCGAGCAGGCCGATGGAGAGCGGACGGCGGGCGTCGCGGGCCTCGACGGCCAGCTGGAGCGCGTGGGCGAGGTTGTCGGCCTTCACGTCCAGGTAGCGGTGCTCGATGCGGCGCTCGATGGCGCGCGGGTCGACGTCGATGCAGATCGCGACGCCGTCGTTCATCGTCACGGCGAGCGGCTGGGCGCCGCCCATGCCGCCGAGGCCGGCGGTGAGGGTGATCGTCCCGGCCAGCGTGCCGTTGAACTTCTTGGCGGCGACGGCGGAGAACGTCTCGTACGTGCCCTGCAGGATGCCCTGGGTGCCGATGTAGATCCACGAACCGGCCGTCATCTGGCCGTACATGGTCAGGCCGAGGGCCTCCAGGCGCCGGAACTCCTCCCAGTTCGCCCAGTCGCCGACCAGGTTGGAGTTGGCGATGAGGACGCGCGGCGCCCACTCGTGGGTCTGCATGACGCCCACCGGGCGGCCGGACTGGACGAGCATCGTCTCGTCCTGCTTCAGGGTCCGCAGCGTGCGCACCATCGCGTCGAAGGAGCGCCAGTCGCGCGCGGCCTTGCCGGTGCCGCCGTAGACGACGAGCTTGTCGGGGTGCTCGGCGACCTCGGGGTCGAGGTTGTTCTGCAGCATCCGGAGGGCGGCCTCCTGCTGCCATCCCAGGGCGCTCAGTTCCGTACCGCGCGGGGCCCGTACGGGTCGGGGTCCTGACATGGGGCAGCCTCCTGACGATGTGAACCAGATATTCACATCCTGGCCTGCTGAATACTTGTAGTCAACAGCTGCGGGGGGACCTGTCGCGGTGGTCCCCCGGATCAGCTGCGGCGGGACCCGTCGCGGTGGTCCCATGGATCCATGGCTTCCCACCCCGCCGGGGCCCGTCGCGATCGGGCCGTCCGAGCCGCCGTCGAGCAGGGTCTCGTCTCCCCCGCCGACCCCGACCGCCAGATCGTCGCCCTCCTGGACACCGCCGGTATCCGGGCCTCCGCCGCCGCCCTCGTCGCCGCCTTCGCCGCCGTCACCGACGCCCCCGTCCTGCACGCCTTCGCCGTGAAGGCCTGCCCGCTCGTCCCCGTCCTGCGCCTGCTCGACGCGTGCGGGCTCGGTGTCGAGGTCGCCAGCCCCGGCGAGCTGGGCCTCGCCCGCGCCGCCGGCGTCGCCGCGTCCCGTACCGTGCTCGACTCGCCCGCCAAGACGCCGGCCGACCTGCGCCAGGCCCTCGCGCTCGGGATCGCCGTCAACGCCGACAACCTCCAGGAACTGGCCAGGCTCGACGCCCTCGTCGCCTCCGCGCCGACCGCCTCGCCCCTCGGCATCCGGGTGAACGCGCAGGTCGGGGCCGGTTCCATCGGGGCCCTGTCGACCGCCACCGCGACCTCCAAGTTCGGGGTGGCGCTCCGGGACGAGGGCGCGCGGGACGCGGTCGTACGGGCCTACCTCGACCGGCCCTGGCTGACCCGCCTGCACACCCACACCGGCTCCCAGGGCGTCCCGCTCGCCCTCATGGCCGAGGGCGTCGCCGCCGCCTACGAACTCGCCGAGGAGATCAACGCCAAGGCGGGGCGGCAGCAGATCGACACGCTCGACATCGGCGGCGGGCTGCCCGTGAACTTCGCCTCCGACGAGGAGACGCCCACCTACGCGGAGTACGCCGGGCTGCTCGCCGAGACCGTCCCCGGGCTCCTCGACGGGCGGTACGGCCTGGTCACCGAGTTCGGCCGCTCCCTGCTCGCCAAGCACGGCACGATCCTGGCCCGCGTCGAGTACACCAAGACCTCGGGGGCCCGCCCGGTCGCCGTCACCCACGCGGGCGTCCAGGTGGCCACCCGTACCGTCTACGACCCGGCCTCCTGGCCGCTGCGCGTCCTCGCGTACGACTCCGAGGGCCGCCCCCGCACCGGGGAGGAGACCGTCCAGGACGTGGCGGGCCCGGCCTGTTTCGCCGGGGACCTGCTCGCGACGGCGCGCCCGCTGCCGCTGCTGCGGCCGGACGACATCGTGGCCGTACCGGACACCGGCGCGTACTACTTCGCCCACCACTACGCCTACAACAGCCTGCCCCGGCCTGCCGTGCACGGCTTCACCGCCGATGCCGAGGGGGCGGTCAGCTTCTCGACCGTACGGCGGGCGCAGAGCCTGGACGAGATCGTCGCCGAGGCGGGCGGCGACCGGGCGGACGCCCTGCTGGGCTGACGGACGCACTGTCGGACCACTACGGAGGCGGGTGACCGGACCCGGTGCTTCGATGGAGCCATGGCCATGAAGAGCATCGTCGTGGAGCGCCGGATCCAGGCACCTCCCGGACCGGTCTGGGAAGCGATGACGGATCTGCGGGGCATGGAGCGGATGCTCGCCGGCGTGGAGCGCGTCGAGGTCCTCACCGAGGGCGGCTTCGGCGTGGGCACCCGCTGGCGCGAGACCCGGAAGATGTTCGGCAAGGAGGCCACGGAGGAGATGACCGTGACCGAGGCCGAGCCGCCGGACCGCTATGTGACGGTCGCCGACTCGCACGGCATGCACTACGTCTCCGAGATCGCGCTGCGCCCGGACGGCGCCGGGGCGACGGTGGCGCGGATGACGTTCTCGGCGACCCCGGCCGCGGGGAGCCGCATGGGGTTCCTGGCCAAACTGATGAGCGGCCTCGGCGCCAAGGCGGTGAGCCGGGCGCTCGCGAAGGACCTGGACGACGTGGCGGCATCGCTGGAGCGGCGCGGCTGACACGTATGGCGCGAGGAGTGACCGCACGCGGCGGGGACCGATCACGCGGGGGCGAATTCAAGCAAGCCTGAGGCATGTTCCGATGGAAAATGCCAGAACTCCTGCCCACGGCGGAAACGTTGAGTAGCGTCACGGTCACAGCCGTACACCCGCGCGCCGCATCGGGAGGGGAATCCGCGTGCCCGGAATCGACGAGTGCCTGCTGGAGGCCATGAGCCTGCCGGGCGCGCGTGGAGCCTGGCTGGTCGACTGGACCAGCGGGCTCGCCCTCGGCGCGGCGGGCGAATCGCCGGTCGGAGACCACGAGACGACGGCCGCCGAGGCGGCCGAACTGGCCCGCGCGGCGGCGGAGTACGACTCCTTCGCCGGCACGGTCCCGCCGCCGAGGCCGACGGTCGCACCGACGGCGGGGGTGCCCGCGCAGGGCGGGGCGCCGGGGGCGGTCCCGCCCCTGCCCACGCGACCGCCCATGGCGCGTCCCAGCGGCCCCAGCACGGAGATAGCCCTGCGCCCCGGCACCGAAGTCGCGCTCCGCGAGCGGGCGTTACCGAAGGGGCCGCCCGTCGAGGACCTGATCGTGACGACCCGGGGCGGCTACCACGTCCTCCGTTTCGTCGAGACCTCCTTCGACAGCAGCGTCTTCCTCCACCTGTGGCTCGACCGGGACACCGGCAACCTCGCGCTCGCCCGCATGCGGCTGCGCGACCTCGCGGAGAAGCTGGTGCTCGGATGACCGTCTCCCCCATGCTCGTCCGCCTCGCCGCCGAGCGGGCCACCGGCGCCCTGCTCCGCGACCACGGCACGCTCTACCTCGTCGACGGCCGGGTCACCCACGCAGAGAGCCCCGCCGCACCCGGGCTCGACGTCCTGCTGACCGCAGGGGGCCGGCTCGCCCGCGAGCGCTGGGACGAGGCCGTCGACCGGGCGGGCGCGCGGCGCGAGGTCGGCAGATTCCTGGTGGAGAGCGGCCGGCTGCGCGACGGCGAGCTGGAGATCTGCCACCTCGGCGCGGTCTACGACGCCGCGTTCTTCGCGCTCGCCCCCGCCGCGGGCCCGACCCGCTTCCGGTACGGCGTCGCCCACTGGTTCGGCGCGGTGCGGCCGGTCTCGACGGAGGCCGTCGAGCGCGAGACCGTACGCCGCCGTGAACTGCTCGACAGCGTCTGGCCGTACGGCTCCGTCGACACCGCCCCCGTCGTGCCCCGCGCGCCCGCCCCGGGCCAGACGGTGAGCCTGCGCCAGCGGGCGCTGCTCGCCGCCGCCGACAGGGTGCGTACCCCGGCGGAGATCGCGCGGGTCCTCGGCCGCCCGGCCTTCCACACGCTGCTCGAAGTGCGCCGCCTCGCCGCCGCCGGCCTGGTCGAGACCCCGGCCGAAGCCGTGGTGGCCGCGATGCCTGTCGTCCCCGCCTGGGTGGGCGAGATCGCGCCCGACCCGGACATCGCCCTGCTGCGCCGGCTCCGCGACGCCCTGGAGGCAAGTCTGTGATGAGGCGTGCCCTGCGCCTGCGCGCCGAGAGGAGATTACTGATGTCGGCAGAAGCCGAGGTGCTCGGTGAGCTGAGACGGCTCCGGGCCCGGCTGCCCCAGCTGACCGGGGCGCTCGCCGCGAGCATCGACGGCCTGGTCCTCGCCCACGACACGGTCGACGCCGAGGCGGAGGGGGTGGCCGCGCTGACGGCCGCGTCCCTCGGAGTCGCCCAGCGGATGACCGAGTCCACCGGACAGGGCGGCTTCCGCGAGCTGCTCGTCCGGGGCGAGGGCGGCTATGTCGCCACGTACGCGGCCGGCGGCTCCGCCGTGCTCACACTGCTCGCCGAGCCCCGGATCAACGTGGGCCGGCTCCACCTGGAGGCCCGCAGGTCCAGCGCCCGGATAGGCGAGCTGGTCGACGGGGCCCTGGACCGCAAAGACCTGAACCGACCCACCCCGTAAGACCACTTGAAACCGAAAAGGAAGTGCGACACCCATGGCGAACACCGAGACCGCTCTCAAGGAAGCCACGACCATCCAGGGCGCCATCGGCGCCGCGCTGGTCGACTACACCAGCGGCATGGCCCTCGGCACGATCGGCGGCGGCAAGGAACTCGACCTGACCGTGGCGGCGGCCGGCAACACGGACGTGGTCCGGGCCAAGGTCAGGACGATGGAGATGCTCGGCCTCCAGGAGGACATCGAGGACATCCTGATCACCCTCGGCACCCAGTACCACCTGATCCGGCTGCTGACGGGGCGCGGGAAGGCCGGCCTGTTCCTGTACCTGGCGCTCGACAAGAACAACTCGAACCTGGCGATGGCGCGCCACCAGCTGAAGAAGATCGAGGCCGAGCTGGAGGTCTGAGGGCCAGCCGAGCTGGAGGCCTGAGGGCCCACTGCTCCACGACGCCTACTCGACGAACAGCCCGCGAGCCGCCGCCTTGGTGTCGAACTCCTCCAACCGCGCCTGCGCGTCGGGCAGTTCGTCGGCCATCGCCTCAAGCAGGACCCGGCCGAGCAGCATCGGCGCGCAGGCCGTGTCGAAGGCGAGCCCGGTGCCGACGGCGGCCGGGATCAGCAGGTCGCTGTGGGCGGCGACGGGCGCGAACGCCGACTCGGCGACCGTCACCACGGTGAGCCCGGCCCCCCGGGCGTACTCCAGCGCCTCCACGACCTCGCGGGGGTGGCGGGGCAGCGCGAAGCAGAGCAGCGCCGTGGCCCCGGCCCGTACCGTCGCGTCGATGCGGTCGGTGAGCATCGAGCCGCCCTCGTCGAGGAGGCGGACGTCGGGGTGGACCTTGGCGGCGAAGTACGCGAAGCCGCGCGCCTGCGAGGAGGCGGCCCGCAGTCCGAGCACGGGCAGCGGCCGCGAGGCGGCGAGCAGCCGTCCGGCGCGCTCGACGGGCGCGGGGTCGGCGAGCAGTTCGGCGAGGTGGCGGAGGTTCTCGATCTCGGCGAGCACGGCCTGCTGGTACTCGTTGTGCTCGCCGCCCTCGCTCGCGGTGGCCTCCCCGGCGGGGGCGACCTCGCGGAGGTGGCGGCGCAGGGCGGGGTAGCCGTCGAAGCCGAGGGCCACGGCGAAGCGGGTGACCGAGGGCTGGCTGACGCCGGCGAGGTCGGCCAGCTCCACGCTGGACAGGAACGCCACGTCACCGGCGCGGCGCACCATGCAGTGCGCGATCCGCCGCTGTGTCGGTGTCAGCCGGTGCCCTTCGAAGAGCGCCTGCAGCCGTCCGGCCGGGCTGTCGCTCACACCGTCCCCCTTCCGCTCGTCCCCGCCCACGTATTCATCCCCACCTATTCATGCACCTCGAACTCTGCATGAAGATATGCAGCAGGGCAAGAAAAGCGGGGGCTACCCCTACCGACGCGGGGCGTCGCCCGTCTCTACCGTGGTCGTCATGGACGAGCTCAAGAACGAACTGGACGCCACCCTGCATGCCCGCCGGGAGCTGGGCACGGAGTACGAGGCGGCCCTCGTCGATTCCTTCCTCGGCAAGGTGGAGAAGGGCCTGGACGCGACGATCGACCGGCAGGTCAGGCGCCGGCTCGGCGAGCAGCAGGTGGCGACCGCCCGCGGCGACCGCCCCCGCACGCCGGGGGCCGATGGCTTCGGCGAGCGGTTCGGCTTCGGGATCATCTCGCTGGTCCTGGCGATCCCGCTCTCCGCGATCGCCGTCGCCCAGGCCGGCCTGCCGGGCCTGATCGTGGCCTGGCTCGGCATCGTGGGCGTCAACGCGGTGCACGCCTTCCGGGACCGGCTGCCGCTGTCGGCGCGCCACGAAGACAGGGACTAGGGCGAGGAAAGGGAGTGTGGCGCGGGGACCGCCGCACCCCCGGCCAGTGGCCGGGGGGCGGGACGACGGCGGTCCCCGCGGGGGACACGGGCCCGGGTCAGGGCCGGTCTCCGCGTCCGCGGCGTCGCGAGGAGTTCCGGGAGCCGCTCCGTAGTCCTTGACGCCGACAACGACCAATGTGCCGCACGCGTGTTAAGCGGGTGCTGCGCGTACGTGTCGCGCTCGTACCGTTTTCGCGAACGCCCGCTCGAACACGCGGCGACACTCCGCCGCGGCTACTTCGCGGAACCCTTCACCCCGCCGTTCGCCAGGAAGGCGAGCAGGTCCTGGCGGCTGACGACACCCGTGGGCTTGCCCTCGACCAGCACGATCGCCGCGTCCGCCGACTCACCGAGCACGGACATCAGGTCGGCCACCGGCTCACCCGAGCCGACCTGCGGCAGCGGCGCGCTCATGTGGCGCTCCAGCGGGTCCTCCAGGGAGGCGCGCTGGGTGAAGAGGGCGTCAAGGAGCTCGCGCTCGACGACCGAGCCGACGATCTCCGCCGCCATGACGTCCGGGTGACCGGCGCCCGGCTTGACGATCGGCATCTGGGAGACGCCGTACTCCCGCAGCACCTCGATCGCCTGCCCGACCGTCTCGTCGGGGTGCATGTGGACGAGGGAGGGCAGCACGCCCTCCTTGTGCCGCAGGACGTCGGCGATGGTGGCGGAGCTGGTGTCCTCCAGGAAGCCGTAGTCGGCCATCCACTCGTCGTTGAAGATCTTCGAGAGGTAGCCGCGGCCGGAGTCCGGCAGGAGCACGACCACGACGTCGTCCGGGCGCAGCTCCTTGGCGACCTCCAGGGCGGCGACGACCGCCATGCCGCAGGAGCCGCCCACCAGGAGGCCCTCCTCCTTGGCGAGGCGGCGGGTCATCTGGAAGGAGTCCTTGTCGGAGACGGCGACGATCCGGTCCGTCACGTTCCGGTCGTACGCGGTCGGCCAGAAGTCCTCGCCGACGCCCTCGACCAGGTACGGCCGGCCGGAGCCGCCGGAGTAGACCGAGCCCTCGGGGTCGGCGCCGATGACGGTGACCTTGCCGCCGCCGACCTCCTTCAGGTACTTGCCCGTGCCGGAGATCGTGCCGCCCGTGCCGACGCCCGCGACGAAGTGGGTGATCTTCCCGTCCGTCTGCTCCCAGAGCTCGGGACCGGTGGTCTCGTAGTGGGAGCGCGGGTTGTTCGGGTTGGAGTACTGGTCCGGCTTCCAGGCGCCCGGGGTCTCACGGACGAGCCGGTCGGAGACGTTGTAGTACGAGTCCGGGTGCTCGGGGTCGACCGCGGTGGGGCAGACCACGACCTCGGCGCCGTACGCCCGCAGCACGTTGATCTTGTCCGTGGACACCTTGTCCGGGCAGACGAAAATGCACTTGTAGCCCTTCTGCTGGGCCACGATGGCGAGGCCGACGCCGGTGTTGCCCGACGTGGGCTCGACGATCGTGCCGCCGGGCTTGAGCGCGCCGCTCTCCTCGGCCGCCTCGATCATGCGCAGGGCGATGCGGTCCTTCACCGAGCCGCCGGGGTTGAAGTACTCGACCTTGGCCAGGACGGTGGCCTGGATGCCGGCCGTCACATTGTTGAGCTTCACCAGCGGGGTGTTGCCGACGAGGCTGATCATCGAGTCGTGGAATTGCACCGTAATCTCCGGGGTCTCCGTAATGGTGCGTCCAGCGTATGCGTAGTCGGAGCGGGTTACGGGGCAGTTAGATCCTGAACGGCTTGAAGGAGGTGACTGCCCCCATGTCGAGGGCGAGGGTGGCACGGCGGATCGCGGCGGGTGCGGCCTACGGCGGCGGGAGCATCGGACTGCTCGGTGTGGCGGCGGTGGGTGTGGTCCTGGCCGAGGTGCAGCTGGCGAAGCGGAACGTGGGGGGCGGGGTCGCTCCCCTGCCGCCGGGGGCGGACGGGCTGTACGGACGCTCCTTCGCGGCCTCGGAACCGGGCCCAGGGCCGCTGCGGCTGGCCCTTCTGGGTGATTCCACGGCGGCGGGCCAAGGCGTGCGCCGGTCGGGGCAGACCCCGGGGGCGCTGCTCGCCTCGGGGCTCGCGGCGGTCGCGGAGCGGCCGGTGGTGCTGCGGAACGTGGCGCTGCCGGGGGCGCGCTCGGACGACCTGGAGCGCCAGGTGACGCTGCTGCTCACGGCGCCCACCGGGCCGCCGGACGTCTGCGTGATCATGATCGGCGCGAACGACGTGACGCACCGGATGCCGGCCACGGAGTCGGTGCGGCTGCTCGCGGCGGCGGTGCGGCGGCTGCGGACGGCCGGGTCGGAGGTGGTCGTGGGGACCTGCCCGGACCTGGGGACGATCGAGCCGGTGTACCAGCCGCTGCGGTGGATGGCGCGGCGGGTGTCGCGGCAGCTGGCGGCGGCGCAGACGATCGTGGTGGTGGAGCAGGGCGGGCGGACGGTGTCGCTGGGGGACCTGCTCGGCCCCGAGTTCGCGGCGAACCCTAGGGAGATGTTCGGGGCGGACAACTACCACCCGTCGGCCGAGGGGTACGCGACGGCGGCGATGGCGGTCCTGCCGACGGTGTGCGCGGTGCTCGGCGTGTGGCCGGAGACGGACCGGCTGGAGCCGGACCGCCACGAGGACATGCTGCCGGTCGCGAAGGCTGCGGCGGAGGCGGCGCGGGAGGCGGGCACGGAGGTGACGGGCGCGCGGGCCCCGTGGGCCCTCCTGAAGCACCGCCGACGGAGGCGGCTGACGGCCGCGGAGGCCCCGACGCCCTCGCCGGAGGACGCGCACCGGCCGTGAGGGGGGCGAGGGATTGCCCCGAGAGAGGGCGGGTAGACGGACGAATGAGCGCTCGCTTAGAAAAGAGTCCCGCATCACACCGTCAAGGCGGTGACCCGTCGCGTACGTACAGGTAACTTCCCGTTCTGTCCGCCCTCTCCGCATCCTCCTGGAGCCGTGATGCCCGAAGCCGTCATCGTCTCGACCGCCCGCTCCCCGATCGGCCGGGCCTTCAAGGGCTCCCTGAAGGACCTGCGGCCCGACGACCTCACCGCGACCATCATCCAGGCGGCGCTCGCCAAGGTCCCCGAGCTGGACCCGCGCGACATCGACGACCTGATGCTGGGCTGCGGCCTCCCCGGTGGCGAGCAGGGCAACAACCTGGGCCGGATCGTCGCCGTCCAGATGGGGATGGACCACCTCCCCGGCTGTACGGTCACCCGCTACTGCTCCTCGTCGCTGCAGACCTCCCGCATGGCGCTGCACGCCATCAAGGCGGGCGAGGGCGACGTCTTCATCTCGGCCGGTGTCGAGATGGTCTCCAGCTTCGTGAAGGGCAACTCCGACTCCCTGCCCGACACGCACAACCCCCTCTTCGCCGACGCCGAGGCCCGTACCGTCTCCGTCGCCGCTTCCGAGGGCTCGAACTGGCACGACCCGCGCGAGGACGGCCTCGTCCCCGACGCGTACATGGCCATGGGCCAGACCGCCGAGAACCTGGCCCGCTGGAAGGGCGTCAGCCGCCAGGAGATGGACGAGTTCGGCGTACGGTCCCAGAACCTCGCCGAGCAGGCCATCAAGAACGGCTTCTGGGAGCGCGAGATCACCCCGGTCACCACCCCCGACGGCACCGTCGTCAGCAAGGACGACGGTCCGCGCGCCGGGGTCACCCTGGAGGGCGTGCAGGGCCTCAAGCCGGTCTTCCGCCCCGACGGCCTGGTCACGGCCGGCAACTGCTGCCCGCTCAACGACGGCGCCGCCGCGGTCGTGATCATGTCCGACACCAAGGCCGCCGAGCTGGGCCTGACCCCGCTCGCCCGCATCGTCTCCACCGGCGTCTCGGGCCTCAGCCCCGAGATCATGGGCCTCGGCCCGGTCGAGGCCTCCAAGCAGGCCCTCAAGCGCGCGGGACTGACGATCGGCGACATCGACCTGGCCGAGATCAACGAGGCCTTCGCGGCCCAGGTGATCCCCTCGTACCAGGACCTCGGCCTGGACCTGGACAAGGTGAACATCAACGGCGGCGCGATCGCCGTCGGCCACCCCTTCGGCATGACCGGCGCGCGCATCACCGGCACGCTCATCAACAGCCTCCAGTTCCACGACAAGCAGTTCGGCCTGGAGACCATGTGCGTCGGCGGCGGCCAGGGCATGGCGATGGTGATCGAGCGCCTGTCCTGACGGTGATCGAGCGGCTCTCCCGAGGACCCGCTCCTAACCGCGTCGCGTCCCAGCCGTGACCGAATCTCCCCCAGGATGTGACCTATGTCCCGGGGGAGAGCCATAACCGCAGGTCACAGCAGCAACGGGACTAAACACCTGGCCCAAATACCTGTCCATTTCGTGACGTAATGCACTGACAGGGGGCGCACTCCCACGGCAGGCTGATGTAGGAAGTCGGGGGGATCGACTCGGAATCGGGAGTACGTCAGTGAGCGCCATGTCTCTTGCCCTGCTGGTGACCACGGCCGCCGCAACGGTTGTGGGCGCCGCCGCCCTGCACGCTGCCCACGGTCTCCGTAAGCAGGTCGTCGCCCTGCGTGGCGAACTCGCCGCCGCGCACGGGGTGTCCGTCCCGCACGCCCGCCAGACGCCCGCCGCCGAGATACGCGCCGCGGTCGCCGAGGCGCTGGCCGAGGAGCGCGAGCGCGAGCTCGCCGAGGCGCGCGCCTTCTGGGCGGCCCAGGAGGCCCGCGACGCGGCCGACGCGCCCTCGCTGCTCGGCGGCCTGGGCGGCCCCGCGGACGACGGCGGCCCGTTCTACGTCCCGCGCCAGGCCGACTTCGTGGGCCTGGAGGCCATGGCCCTTGAGGCGATGGAGGCCGAGGCCGCCACGCTCGACGGCGTCGGTGCCGGCGTCGACAGCGTCCTGGAGGAGTTCCCGGAGCTGACCGAGTACGCGGAGGACTCCCCCGAGCTGGCCGCGGCCCGCCGCCGCCACCCCTCGCACCCCGACTTCGTGCCGGTCCAGACGCCCGTGGTCACCGACCACGAGCGCACGGTCTCCCGCCTGGAGGAGCTGGCCGACACGCGCACCGCGCTGACCGACGTACGCCCCGGCCCGCTGGGCACGCTCGACGTGTACGTCTTCGCCGACGGCACCACGCTCTGCATGACCCCCGGCCACCGCGAGACCGCGGAACGCCTCGCCGACGCCCTGCGCGCGGGCCGCACGCCGGTCCTGCTGGGCGGCTCGGGCGTCTCGGGCGCGTACGCCCTGACGTTCTCGTTCGGCGAGGCGGACGAGGAGAACGTGTACATCCTCGCGGACCGAGTGATCGCCTCGCACTGAGGGCGCGGGCCCCACGGCCCGTCGCACGGACGGCGCGGGCCCTACGGCCCACGACCTGAGGGGCCCTGAGGCCCCTGAGGGGGCCCTACACCCCCGACCGCACCGCGGCCTCCCGCACCAGCCTCACGGCCTCGCCCAGTTCCCCCTCCCGGGGAGCGGCCGGGGCCGTTCGTAGTGCCTCGGCCAGATCGGTTCCGGCGACCAGGAGTTGGTCGGCGACGACGAACACGCCGGCGTCCTGCATGAGCGGCCCCTCCGACTCCCCGCCCGGGCCCTCCCCGTCCAGGCCCTCGACCCTTCGCGCCCGGAGCGCCAACTCCCTGGCCAGCGCGAGCCCTTCGGCGGCGGCGCCGCGCTGGAGGCGGCTCTGCGGGGCCGCCCGCAACCGGTCGGCGAACCGCTCGACGGCGGCGGTCAGTTCACTCGTATCAAGCACTCCGCGACCCTACGCGCCGGTCCGGCACTGTTGCCAACGCGCCGACGCTCAGGCACGGTGACGGGAAGGAGCACACGGCAACACGCGTCCGGAGGCGCCGATGTCCCACGTATTCTCCGAAGAGACCCACCGCAACCTGCTCGCACGCATCCCTCGCTGTACCGGTCGTGAAGTCTCCGACTGGCTCCGCACCGTCGAGGAAGGCCCCTCCCTCGTCCGCTTCGAGGAGAAGGTCAGCTGGCTCCGGGGCGAGCACGACCTCGCGTACGGCCACGCGAAGGCGATCATCCACGAGTACGACCTCCGCCGGGCGGCCCGCAGACTGCTCTGAGGTCCGGCCCACCGGGTAGTGTGAAGGGAGAACGATGGTTCTCCCACTCCCCCGGGGGGTGAACGGACGATGACGATGGAGACGACCGCCGAGCTGAGGCTCTTGGAGGCCGCGGAGGCACTGTTCGACGAGCGTGGTGTCCAGGCGGTCGGCATGGACGCCATCCGCACCGCGTCCGGCGTCTCGCTCAAGCGCCTGTACCAGCTCTACCCGTCCAAGGACCACCTGGTCTGGGCGGTCCTGAACCGCCGTGACGGCGCCGTACGGGAGGCCATCGCGGCCCACGGGGCCGCCCACGCGACGACGCCGTACGACCGCGCGCTAGCGGTCTTCGACTACCTGGGCGACTGGTTCGCGGACCCCGGCTTCCGCGGCTGCGCGTTCATCAACACGTTCGGGGAGATGGGCGGCATCTCCCCGGACATCACCGCGATCGCGCGCGGCCACAAGCAGGCGTTGCGGGGTTACTTCGCCGAGCAGACGAGCGCGCTCGGCGCACCGTCGGAGCTGGCCGACCAGCTGGCGCTGCTGGCCAACGGAGCGATGGCGGTAGCGGGCATAGAAGGCACCCCGGAACCGGCGGCAAGGGCGAAGGACGCGGCGCGGACGCTGCTGGACGCGGCCCTAAAGGCCTGAGGAGACACGAAAGGACCCGCCCGGCAGAAGCCGAACGGGCCCTCACGTAACTCACGTCACTCGCGTCACTCAGGGATGCGTCAGTCGGAGTCGCCCTGCAGGATCGACAGCAGACGCAGCATCTCCAGGTAGATCCACACCAGGGTCAGGGTGAGGCCGAAGGCCGCCAGCCAGGACTCCTCGCGCGGGGCGCCGTAGGTCACGCCGTCCTCGACCTGCTTGAAGTCCAGGGCGAGGAAGCAGGCACCGAGGATGATGCCGATGACACCGAAGAGGATGCCGAGGCCGCCGCTGCGGAAGCCCAGGCCGTCACCGGCGCCGTCGAAGAGCGAGAACAGGGCGTTGACCGCCATCAGCAGGATGAAGCCGATCGCGGCCGCCATCACGAAGCCGTAGAAGCGGCGGGTCACACGGATCCAGCGCATCTTGTACGCGATCAGCACGCCGGCGAAGACCGCCATCGTGCCGAGGACCGCCTGCGCGACCACACCGGGCGAGATGTAGGTCGAGACCGTGGCCGAGATGACGCCGAGGAAGACACCCTCGAACGCCGCGTAGGCCAGGATCAGCGCGGGCGAGGCCTTGCGCTTGAAGGACTGCACCATGGCCAGGACGAAGGCGACCAGGGCGGCGCCGATGGCGATGCCGTAGGACTTGCCGAGGTTCGCCTCGTCGACCGGCAGCAGGAACCACGCGAGGGCGGCGGTGACCACGACCGTACCGAGCGTCATGGCCGTACGGCTCACGACGTCGTCGATCGTCATCACATCGCCGCGCACCTGCTGCGGGGCGCCGAGCTGGGTGTCCTGCGCGTACGGGTTCGTCGCGTAGGGGTTGGTTCCAACGGCGGGGCCCCCGGCCTGCGGCTGCTGCGCGTTGAAACCGGCGTAGCCGTTGTCGCGGCTGAACCCCCGTCGCGAGAAGACCGGGTTGCTGCTCCTCATCTCACTCCTCCATGGCCGCACTGCGCGGCCTTGCGTCAAGAGTAATGCGGACGCAAAGGAATCTCTCTAGTGCTCGGGGAGGATCTTTCCGAGATCGTTAGCCGAGGCCGGGAGCCGACGACGGGTCCCGGCGCGGCGCGGTTCGACCGATCCGGTGAAGCACGCGCGCTCCGGGCTACACCGCGCCTGTCTGCGCGTCGGGCAACGCAGCGATGGCCTCAACGATCAGGGCGCGCGCCGCCGCGCCGTACACGGCCATGCTGCGCAGCTCCTCGAAGGCCCGGACGTACAGCTCGACCTCGGTGGGCTGGGTGATGTTCACCTGCGCGGAGAGCAGCTCGACGGAGACGAGGGTGTCGTCGTAGACGTGGAAGACCTCTTGCGGCCACAGCCGCCTGCCCGGGGTGCCCATGGGGATGATCCCGAGGGACACGGCAGGCAGGGCCCCGGCCGTAAGGAGGTGGCCGAGTTGGGCCGCCATGTCGTCGCTGCTGCCGAGCTGGTGGCGCAGGACGCTCTCCTCGATGACGAACACGAAGTGGTGTCCGGCCTGGTGGATGATCTGCGAGCGCTCGGCGCGGGCGAGGGCTGCCTCCGCGGAGTCGTCCGGGATGCCGAGCATCCGCGCGTTGCCGGCGAGGAGGGCGTGGGCGTAGCCCTCGGTCTGGAGAAGGCCGGGGACTGCGGTGGAGGAGTAGACGCGGAAGAGGGCGGTGGACCGGAACAGGCTGAGGTAGCTGTCCTGGAGCCGGCGCAGGCCGGTACGGGTGCGCCTGCGCCATTCCTGGTACATGGTCTCGACGTCGCGGGACAGCGCAACGAGGTCGGGCGTACGATCCTCGGCTCCGGCGTGTCGGCACCAGGCGACGATGTCCTGTGCGGACGGGGGCGTCTTCGAGTTTTCGATCCGCGAGACCTTCGAGTGGCTCCAGCCGCACAGGGCGGCCAGGTCGACGAGCGTCAGCCCCGCGTCCTGGCGCAGCCCGCGCAGCTGCCGCGCGACGTTCTCGCGCGCGGCCTGCGCCGAGGACGACGGAGAGACGGCCATACCTGGTGCGCTCCTGCTAGCGGATCTTGTACTGGGCGTGCGGAAGGGCACGCTCCCACACGGCTGAGAATGCGTCCACGCACGCCTTCACCAGCTGCGGATCGGTACGCAGCTCAAGGGGTGGGTCGGCCCAGCCGCCGACGCCCGTGAAGTGGTTGAAGAGAACCTGCTCGTCGTCGAAGATCCACAGGTCCGCGCCGGGGAGCAGGAGGTCGGCAGCCTGGGGCCGGGGCAGCCATCGCACTTCCTCGCCCGCGGCTACGTTCACGACTGTGCCCGCGTGCTCGTACCGGATGTAGTCACCGGCGGGCTCGGAGATGACTCGGGCCCTGCGCACGGCGACGCCGCGCGCAGTGGCTTGCCGGACCATGTCGACCCACGGCGCCCAGTACGGGGAGGTGGGATCCGTGTCGCGCTCGCCGGTTTCGAGCCAGTGGCGGTAGTCGTCCTCCTCGTCGGCGACCGCGTAGACGTCACGCATCTCCAGGTGCACGGCCGAATGCCGGGCGGCGGCCAGCAGCCGGTCAAAGCGCAGCGGCTCGCTCTGCCGCATCGCAGGCCTCCCTCAACATCGGCACCATGCGGGCAGGGATCCGGATCACCGTCTCGTGGTCCGGGATCTTCTTCTCGTGTCCGGGCGCGTTCTTCTCGATGCACTCGGCGCGGGTCGCCTCGTCGGCGATGTGGCCCTGGGCGATGATCTCGCCGCTCTCCTGGTCGACCCAGACAGTCGGGCTGCCGGTCTGACCGGATTCCGGGTCCACACCGATGAACCGTAGGGACATGGTCCGCCTCCCTCGCAGGGATGTGCGCTGATGTGCACCAACGTGACGCCCCGCCGGCTCCGGGTCAAGAGAACAAACATGCTGGGACAGCAGGTCGGCTGAATTCATGCACAGCGCTGCACATAGCTGGGAGTGCACGCGCACCAGCTCGTACCGTCGTGCCGACCACAGGGTCACAGCGACGCCAGGGAGCGGCCATGCGCGAGCACATCGAGCACGACATCAACGAGGCGCTTGGGCTCAGGCACCACCCCGGCGACATCGCCCTCGCGAACCTGACCGATCGGCTGCTGTCCCGCTGCGAGGGCCTCGCCGGCGAGGTGGCGGGAATCCGGCCCGAGGAGCGGGGTGCGCGCGGGAACGGGGTCCTGGAGACCTGGGCGAAGCTCCGGGCGGACGGCCCGCAGGACGGGCCGCTGGGCACCTGGTCGTACACCAAGCACCTCGCGCTCGCGGCCCGGGACATGGTCCGCACCCTCCGCGACCACCGCGCCGCATCGAACCGGACCCTCGCCGCGTCCGTCGGCCACCCCGACCTGCCCCCACTCGCGCCGGACACCCGGTGACCGAGTGGCAGCGGCAGGCGCTCTACTGCCTGATCGTCCTCGGCGTCCTCGCCGTCATCGCCGTGGACGTCACCCTCTGAACTCCTGCCCGCGGCAACAGACCACGGGCAGGGCACGACCGCTCCGGCCGTCCTGCCGCAGCGGAGGGCGCATCCCACCAGGAGAGCAGATGACCATCGCGCCAGAGCGTCCCGTGGGCACCACCGACCCGGCCGCGCTCGTCGACCCCGAGCTGCGTGAGCGGCTCGCCGCCCGCATCGCGCAGGACCACCCCGAGAACGACACGCCGACCGCGCGGCGCATCGTCGGCCAGACCGCCGCCTTCCTCGCCGCCGGTGCCCGCGCACCCGGACAGTTCCTCGTCCCCAGCCCGCTCGTGGACATCGGCTGGCACACGTGGATCCTCCACACCCTCGAGTACGAGGAGTTCTGCCGGCGCGTCGCGGGACGGTTCATCCACCACATCCCGACCGACGAGGGCGAACCGGTACCCGGTGGCCCGGTGGAAGCCCGCGAGCGGACCCTCGCCGCCATCACCGCCGCTGGGTACACGATCGACGTCGATCTGTGGATGGGCGAGGACCACGACTGCAGCCAGTGCCATTCGGGCTGCACCGACAGCCCGAAGTAGCGGGAGCGGCACCACCACCCGTGCGACACTCCAGCCGTCCGGCACGCGCTGGACGGCTGGCCCGATGAGCGAGAGCGGAGCCATGGGCGACACGGCAGCGTGGAACACCTACGCGCAGCAGAAGCCCGACCGCCGCGCCACCAATGCGGCGGGCGAGGCGACCTGGTTCAACTGGACCCAGTACCCCGACCACGGACCCGGCGTCGAACTCCTCGCCCTGGCCCCTGCCTCGGTCGTCCTTGAGCTCGGCTGCGGCAAAGGTGGCAACCTCGCCCACCTCGCCACGCTCGGACACCGCGCCATCGGCCTGGATGTCTCGCCGGCGCAGCTGGCCGCCGCACGGGAACGCTGGGGTTCGCTGCCCGGTGTCGAGCTCCGCCAGGCCGAGGCCGTCGGCCATCTCGGTGGCACCGAGGAGAAGCTCGACGCCGTCTTCTCCGTGTTCGGCGCGGTGTGGTTCACGGACCCGGAGGAGTTGCTGCCCGCCGTCCGCGAACGGATGCGTCCCGGGGGCGTGTTCGCGTTCTCCCACCGACCGGCCGTCGAGGGCTGCTACGGCTGTCAGGCCTCGTACATCAACCGGTCGGAGGACGAGGACCCGCTCGTCGTGAAGCGCTGGGACTTCGAGCCGGGGCGATGGATCGAGATCTTGGGCGATCACGGATTCAGTGAGGCAACCGCAGAGGTGCTCGCCGCTCCCCCGGGGCCCCGGAAGATCGGCACACTTCTGGTCCGCGCCCGCAGGTGACCCCGGCCCGCTGCTGCCGCAGCGGGGTCGGCGCACACGGTCGGAGACTCGGAATGCCGCCGTCCTCCGAGGAAGATCGTCGAGGAGAATTTGGTGCCCGGAACCGGACTCGAACCGGCACGGCCCGAAGGCCAGCGAGGTTTAAGCTCGCCGTGTCTGCATTCCACCATCCGGGCATGGGGCGCGGCTCCGCGTTGGCACATGAGCCTATCGGGACGCTTCGCTCGTTCAGCGGAACGATGGCCCGATGTTGTCTTATTTTATTGACGTCTGAGGGTGCGTCAGTGCAGGTGGGGCCTGTTCCGGCGAACTGTGACGCGGGTCGCGGCCGCGAAGGCCCGTACATGGGAATGACGGAAATTCGTCGCATCCGCGCCACCCGAGCGGGCAATCCCCCCGGGGGTACCCCCGCCCTCACCCCGCGTCAGGGGTTCCGTCATACCTCAGGAGGAGGGGCGGAGGGCGCGGTCCGACTCCAGTCGCCCCCGGGAACGGGCATGTGGGCGGACGACCCGGGCCTCAACGCTCGACAGGATGGAGGGGTTCCCGAACACGCACCGAACATCCCGCAGTGACAGGAGTCCGCTCGTGACCACCACCCCCACCGTGTCCCGCGCCACCGCGGTGGCCGCCCGCGCCACGGATCTCTCGAAGGTCTACGGACAGGGCGAGACCCAGGTGGTCGCCCTGGACCGCGTCACCGTGGACTTCCGGCAGGGCGAGTTCACCGCGATCATGGGCCCCTCCGGCTCCGGCAAGTCGACGCTGATGCACTGCGTCGCCGGTCTGGACTCCTTCAGCTCCGGGTCGGTGCGCCTCGGCGACACCGAGCTCGGCACCCTGAAGGACAAGCAGCTCACGCAGCTGCGCCGGGACAAGATCGGCTTCATCTTCCAGGCCTTCAACCTGCTGCCGACGCTGACCGCCATGGAGAACATCACGCTCCCCATGGACATCGCGGGCCGCAAGCCCGACAAGCAGTGGGTCGAGAAGGTCATCGACATGATCGGCCTCTCCGGCCGGCTGAGCCACCGCCCCACCCAGCTCTCCGGCGGCCAGCAGCAGCGCGTCGCCGTGGCCCGCGCCCTGGCCTCCCGCCCCGAGATCATCTTCGGTGACGAGCCCACCGGAAACCTGGACTCGCGCTCCGGCGCCGAGGTCCTCGGCTTCCTCCGCAACTCGGTGCGCGAGCTCGGCCAGACCGTCGTCATGGTCACCCACGACCCGGTCGCCGCCTCCTACGCGGACCGCGTCATCTTCCTCGCCGACGGCCGCATCGTCGACGAGATGCTCGACCCGACGGCGGACGGCGTCCTCGACCGGATGAAGGCCTTCGACGCCAAGGGCCGCACCAGCTGACGCACCGGGGCCGCACCACCAGGCCCCGTTCCGCTGCCCTCAGACGTTTTCCGTCCCCGGTCACCGGGGGCGCCCACTCCAGGACACATACCCCATGTTCCGTACCGCCTTGCGCAACGTGCTCGCGCACAAGGCCCGGCTGCTGATGACCGTGCTCGCCGTCATGCTCGGCGTCGCCTTCGTCTCCGGCACCCTGGTCTTCACCGACACCCTCTCCCAGGCCTTCCGCAACCAGTCCGCGAAGAGCTACGACGACGTCGCCGTCGCCGTCAACATGTACCCGCGCCCCGAAGAGGCCGCCAAGACGCCCGGCCTCTCGCAGGCCGTGCTCGACAAGGTCGGCAAGCTCGACGGCGTCTCCTCCGTCACCGGGCGCGTCGACGGGTTCGCCGGCGTGCCGGACAAGAACGGCAAGCTGATCGGCGTCGGCTGGTCCAACAAGGGCACCAACTTCGCCCCCGGCGCCGACGGCAAGGACCGGGCGTACGACTTCACCCAGGGCGCGGGACCGCTCCAGGACAACCAGATCGCCCTGGACAAGGACACCGCGGACAAGGGCGGCTACAAGGTCGGCGACACCGTCCGCGTCGCCACCAACGGCCCGGTGAAGGAGTACACCCTCTCCGGCGTCTTCACGACCGAGGACGGCGCGGTCCAGGCCGGCGGCAGCCTGGTCGTCTTCGACAACTCCGTCGCGCAGAACCTGTACGTGAAGCAGGGCTTCTACCGCGACGCCATCGTCGTCGCCAAGCCCGGCACCGACGCCGACAAGCTCCTCGGCGAGGTCCTGAAGGTCGTCCCGAAGGCCGCCACGGCCCAGACCGGCCAGGCCCTCGCCGACCAGCAGGCCAAGGACATCGAGTCCGGGCTCGGCGCGCTGAAGCAGGTGCTGCTCGGCTTCGCCGGCATCGCCCTCTTCGTCGGCGTCTTCCTGATCGCCAACACCTTCACCATGCTCGTCGCCCAGCGCACCAGGGAACTCGCGCTGATGCGCGCCGTCGGTGCCTCGCGCAAGCAGATCACCCGCTCCGTCCTCGCCGAGGCCGGTCTCGTCGGTCTGGTCGCCTCCGTGGTCGGTTACGGCCTGGGCATCGGGCTCGCCGTCGGGCTCCGCGCCGGCATGAACGCCTTCGACCTGAAGGTTCCGGGCGGCCCGCTGGTCCTCACCTCGACCCCGGTGATCTCCGCGCTTGCCGTCGGCATCCTGATCACCATGTTCGCCGCCTGGCTGCCCGGCCGCCGCGCCGCGAAGATCCCGCCTGTCGCCGCCATGAGCAGCGTCCACGCCGCCGCGACGACCAAGTCCCTGGTGGTCCGCAACTCCATCGGCGCCGCCATCACCGCACTCGGCGCGGTCCTGATCGTGCTCGGCGCCGACAAGGGCGGTGAGGACGGCCGGATGCTCATCGCGGGCGGCGCCTTCACCACCCTCATCGGTGTGATCGTGCTGATCCCGCTCCTCGCCCGCCCGGTCATCGCCCTGATCCGGCCGCTCTTCGTGGGTCTCTTCGGGGTCTCCGGCAAGCTCGCCGGCCTCAATGCGGTCCGCAACCCGCGCCGTACCGGCGCCACCGGCTCCGCCCTCGCCATCGGTCTGACCCTGGTCACCGGCCTCACCGTGCTCGGCACGTCGGTCGGCACGGCCCTCGACAAGATGACGACGGACCAGATCCGCGCCGACTACATGGTCACCATGGCCGAGGGCGCGGGTGGCGGCATGGACGCGGCGGCCCTCGCCGCGATCGAGAAGGCCCCGGGCGCCACCGCCGTCTCGCCGCAGATGTCCGGCTGGTTCACGCTGAAGGGCAAGGACGTCTCGGCCTCGGGTGTCACCCCGGGCGACATCGAGAAGCTGGTCAAGCTCAACACCGTGCAGGGCTCCCTCGGCTCGCTCGGCGAGGGCAAGATCGCGATCGCCGACAAGACGGCGACCAAGCAGGGCTGGAAGGTCGGCGACACGCTGCCGGTCGAGTACGGCGACAAGCAGAAGGGCAAGCTGACGGTCGGCGCGATCTTCGAGGACAGCGAGTTCGTCTCGCCGGTCCTGATCGACGCGAAGGCCATCACCGCCCACGAGCAGGAGACGTACATCCCGCAGATCTACGTCTCGATGGACGGCGGCGCCTCCGCGGCCAACGACAAGGCACTCGCGAAGGCCATGGGCGACAACCCGGCCATCAAGGTCATGGACCAGAAGGACATCCGTGACGAGTTCGGCGGCCAGATCAACCTGCTCCTGAACATCATGTACGGCCTGCTGGCGATGGCCCTGATCATCGCGATCCTGGGCGTCGTCAACACCCTGGCCATGTCCGTCTTCGAGCGTCAGCAGGAGATCGGCATGCTGCGGGCGATCGGTCTCGACCGACGCCGCGTGAAGCGGATGGTCCGTCTGGAGGCCGTGGTCATCTCGCTCTTCGGCGCGGTGGTCGGTATCGCTCTCGGCTCGTTCCTCGGCTGGGCGATCGGCGAGTCGTTCGCCAGCAGCCTGCCGGGCTACGCCCTGGTCCTGCCCTGGGACCGGATCGGGATCTTCCTGGTCCTGGCCGGCCTTGTCGGCGTCCTCGCCTCCCTGTGGCCGGCCCGCAGCGCGGCCAGGCTGAACATGCTGACCGCGATCAAGACCGAGTAACTCCGGTACGTACGACAGTGAAGGGCCGGGCTCCCCCGCGGGAGCCCGGCCCTCGCCGTATCTACCCGGCCTACGCCTTCTCCGTCCAGACTCTCGGCCTCAGCGCCACCCCCGAGGTCCCCACCTCCGGCGTCCTCACCGCGAGGAACTGGTTGACGCCGATCCTGTTGCGCTCGAAGGAGACCGCCGAGGCGGCCATGTAGAGCCGCCAGATCCGCGCCCGGCCCGGCGAGGTGAGCCGTACGGCACGGGCCCAGTCGGACTCCAGGTTGGCCACCCAGCGGCGCAGCGTCAGGGCGTAGTGCTCGCGGATCGCCTCCACGTCGCGCACCTCGAAGCCGGCGTCCTCGAGGGTCGCCAGCGTGCGGCCCATCGGGGCGAGTTCGCCGTCGGGGAAGACGTACGCGTCGATGAACGCGTCCACCTCGTAGGCGGCCTCGTCCGGCTCGGGGCGGCGGGAGATCTGGTGGTTGAGCAGCCGGCCGCCGGGCTTGAGCAGGGAGTGCAGTATGTCCGCGTACTCGCGGTAGCGGACCTCGCCCACGTGCTCGGCCATGCCGATGGAGGAAATCGCGTCGTACGGGCCGTCCTTGACGTCCCGGTAGTCCTGGACCCGGATCTCGATCCGGTCCGTCAGGCCCTCCTCGGCGATCCGCTTGCGGGCGAAGGCGGCCTGCTCGCGGGAGAGGGTGACGCCGACGACCTGGGCGCCGTACTCGCGGGCCGCGTGGATGGCCATGGAGCCCCAGCCGCACCCCACGTCCAGGAGCCGGTCGCCCTCCTTCAGGCCCAGCTTGCGGGCGATCAGGTCCAGCTTGTCGCGCTGGGCGTCCTCCAGGTTCCCGTCGTCCGTCCAGTACGCGCACGAGTAGACCATCGACGGCCCGAGGACGAGCTCGTAGAAGTCGTTGCCCACGTCGTAGTGGTGGCTGATCGCCTGTTTGTCGCGGTGCTTGCTGTGCCGGGAGCCGGTGCGCCGGCGCACCTCCTCGGCGGGCGGCGCGGGCGGCGGGTAGGGCCCGGCCAGCTTGACCAGCGCGGCGGCCGCGGCGCGCAGCTTCGGGTCGCGTACGGACTCCAGGGCGCTCCTGGTCTCCTCGCCGCGGTCCCAGAAGACGCCGGCGAGCCGGTCGAGGACGGTGTAGAGGTCGCCCTCGACGTCGATCTCACCGGCCACCCACGCCCGGGCCAGGCCGAGTTCGCCGGGCTTCCAGAGCAGCCGGCGCAGGGCCCGGCGGTGCCGGACGATCAGGACGGGGCCGTCCGCGGGCCCGGCTTCGGTACCGTCCCAGGCTCGCAGCCGCACCGGGAGCGGGGCCCCCAGCAGGTCCTCCGCGAGAGTGGTCAGCCGCAAAGCGGCGTCGGCCATGGTGCACACCTCCGTGATGTCGTGCCCCAGAATTGCTCGTCACCACGTAAACACCCTCCGTAGGCGTTTTTCGTCCCGTAGGCGCGCAACGACTCGGCAAAACACCCGGGCGGAACACTCGGACGGCGCTCGGGCGGGGCTAGGGCGGCGCTCGGGCGACACTCGGCGACGCTCCGGACATGCCGAAAGGGCCGCCCGCACCACGGATGGCGGACGGCCCTTACGGGAACAGCGGGGTGGAACCGGTGGAGCTAGGAGGCCTTGGCCTTCTCCTGGCTCGCGGCGGCGGCCGGAGCCGGGGCGGGCTTGGCCGCCTCGTAGAACTCCTCGCGCGGGGTCTCCATCGCACCGAGGGAGACGACCTCACGCTTGAGGAACATCGCGAGGGTCCAGTCGGCGAAGACGCGGATCTTGCGGTTCCAGGTCGGGACGGCCATGCCGTGGTAGCCACGGTGCATGTACCAGGCGAGCCGGCCCTTGAGCTTGATCTTCATCTTGCCCATGACGATCATCGCGACGCCCTTGTGGAGGCCGAGACCCGCCACAGCACCCTTGTTGGAGTGCGAGTACTCCTTCTGCGGGAAGCCCCGCATGCCGGAGACCACGTTGTCGCCGAGGACCTTCGCCTGACGCAGCGCGTGCTGGGCGTTCGGCGGGCACCAGGCGTTCTCCACGCCGGCCTTGCGGGCGGCGAGGTCCGGAACCTGGGCGTTGTCGCCGGCGGTCCAGATGTAGTCGGTGCCGGTGACCTGGAGGGTCGGCTGGGCGTCCACGTGGCCGCGCGGGCCGAGCGGGAGGCCGAAGCGGGCGAGCGCCGGGTTGGGCTTGACGCCCGCGGTCCACACGATCGTGTTGGAGTCGACCTCGAGGCCGTTCTTCAGCACGACGTGACCGTCGACGCAGGAGTCCATGGACGTCGAGAGGTAGATCTCGATGCCGCGGCCCTCGAGGTGCTCCTTGCCCCAGCGGCCCAGCTCCGGGCCGACCTCGGGAAGGATCTTGTCGGCGGCGTCGACCAGGATGAAGCGCATGTCCTCGCGCTTCACGTTGGTGTAGTACTTCGCCGCGTCGCGCGCCATGTCCTCGACCTCGCCGATGGTCTCCGCGCCGGCGAAGCCGCCGCCCACGAAGACGAAGGTCAGCGCCTTGCGGCGGACCTCCTCGTTGGTCGTCGAGTCCGCCTTGTCCAGCTGCTCCAGGACGTGGTTGCGGAGGCCGATGGCCTCTTCCACGCCCTTCATGCCGATGCCCTGCTCGGCGAGGCCGGGGATCGGGAAGGTGCGGGAGACCGCGCCCATCGCGACGACCAGGTAGTCGAACGGCAGGTCGTACGCCTCGCCGACGAGCGGCGCGATCGTGGCGACCTTGCGGTCCTGGTCGATGGTGGTGACGCGACCGGTGAGCACCTCGGCTCCGCGCACGACGCGTCGCAGCGGGACGACGACGTGGCGCGGGGAGATGCTGCCTGCGGCGGCTTCGGGGAGGAAGGGCTGGTACGTCATGTACGAGCGCGGGTCGACGACCGTGACGGTCGCTTCCGCATAACGCATCTTCTTGAGAATGCGTCGTGCTGCGTACAGGCCTACGTACCCACCGCCTACTACGAGGATCCTGGGACGCTCCGTGGTGCTCATGCATCCGAGTATCCACCCCTCCCAGGGGGGTCGCTCGTGCGCCCCTTCACAAGGTTGTGGACCACCTCTGCTACACTCCGCCGCCCACGTGACCCAGGTCATGGTCGTGCAAAGGAACCACGGCAGGGGGGTGGACGTTGTTCACCCCTACTGAACTGGCCTGGAGAGGGTCCGGTAACCCCGAACCACAGGGTGCGTTCACACGATGGAAACATCGAGCGAACAGGGCTGTCGGCCTACGAAAGAGCCCCGGCAGGGGTGTTGGAGGCCCAGTTGGCCCTCCTCGACCCCCACCAGGGCCCTTTTCCTTGTGAAGAACTTCACGAACTTTCCCGACGCCGTGTCGCGGACGGCGTCGGGGCGTGCCCGTTATGCCACCGAGAGTGCGATTCCGTCGAGGATGTCGTGCTCGCTGACGACGACCTCGCGGGCCCCGGTCCGCTCCATGATCTCCCGCAGGACGAGCGCCCCGGCGACGATGACGTCGACCCGTCCGGGATGCATCACGGGGATCGCGGCGCGCTCGTCGTGGGTGGACGCGAGCAGCGTGTCGACGATCTCGGCGACCTTCTCGTACGGGATGCGGGAGTGGTGGATCTTCTCGGAGTCGTACTCCTGGAGTCCGAGCGCGATCGCGGCGACCGTGGTGACCGAGCCCGCGAGCCCGACCAGGGTGCCGGCCTCGCGGATCGGCACGGTCTCCTCGGCGAGGTCCAGGGCGGCCCGGATGTCGGCGCGGATCGCGGCGACCTCGTCGGCGGCCGGCGGGTCGCTGCGGACGTGGCGCTCGGTGAGCCGGACGCAGCCGATGTCGACGGAGCGGGCGGCCTCGACGTGGCTGTTGCCGACGACGAACTCGGTGGAGCCGCCGCCGATGTCCACGACGAGGTACTTCTCCGTGCCGTGCAGCTCGCCGGTGGCGCCGGTGAAGGAGAACTCGGCCTCCTGGTCGCCGGTGATCACCTCGGGCTCGACGCCCAGGATGTCCAGGACGCCGGCGACGAAGTCGGCACGGTTCTCCGCGTCGCGGGAGGCGGAGGTGGCCACGAAACGGACCTTCTCCGCATCCAACTCCTTGATGACGGCCGCGTAGTCGCGGCAGGCCGCGAAGGTCCGCTCAAGGGCCTCGGGGGCGAGCCGGCCGGTCCGGTCGACGCCCTGGCCGAGGCGGACGATCGTCATCCGCCGGTCCAGCTCGATCAGCTCACCGGTCTCGGGGTCGAGGTCGGCGACGAGCAGGCGGATGGAGTTCGTACCGCAGTCGATGCCCGCGACCCGGGTCATTCCGCGGACTCCTTCTCATCGGCGCACGGGGTGACGCACGGGCCCTTGGCCCACCACTCGGGCAGCATCGCGAGCGCCTCGTCGCCGAACGGGTTCACGCCGGGACCCGCGACCAGCGAGTGGCCGACGAGGACGTGCAGGCACTTGACCCGGTCCGGCATGCCACCGGCGCTCGGGAAGCCCTCCAGGACCTCGATGGCGTCACGGCGGGCGATGTAGTCCTCGTGCGCGGCCCGGTAGGCGGCGGCGAGCTCCGGGTCGGTGCCGAGCCGGGCCTGCATCTCCTTCATGACCCCGTTGGCCTCCAGGGTGCCGATCGCGGAGGCGGCCCGGGGGCAGGTCAGGTAGTACGTGGTGGGGAACGGGGTGCCGTCCGGGAGCCGCGGCGCGGTCTCGACGACGTCCGGGTTGCCGCAGGGGCAGCGGTGCGCGATGGCGCGCAGCCCCCGGGGCGGGCGACCGAGCTGGGCCTCGAACGCGGTGACGTCCGCCTCGGTCGGCTCGGTGCGGGCGGTCTGCGGAGGGGGCGTTTCCATGCTGCGTCTTGTCTTCTCGTCGTCGGGGGCGGTCGGGTGCGGTCGGTGGTCCATCATCTCGCGTCGCCGGAGATCGCGTCGCCTGTTCTCGCGCCGCCGGGTCTCGCGCGCCGGGTCAGCGGCCCGCGTCGGCGCGGTCGACGCCGTCCCAGAGGTCGGAGTACCAGGGGCGCTCGGCCTCGCCCTGCTCGGTGCGGCGGGCGCGTTCGGCCTCGGGGTCGTTCACGGTGAAGCCGGTCTCGCCGGGCATCACGTAGTGCAGGTGCTCGCGGGCGAGCCGGCGCACGTACGCGGGGTCCTGGAGCCGGGCCTTCTCGTCCCGCAGCTCCTCCACGCGCGCGGCGGCATCGGCGGCCTGGCGCTCCTGCTCGGCGATCTCGCCGCGCTGGGAGACGTACTGCCGCATCGGGTACGCGAGGGCGACGACCAGCGAGCAGACGACCAGGGCGAGGAAGGCCGCGCGGCCGGTGAGCCGGGAGCGGCGGGCCTGGCGGCGGGTCTGGGAGCGGTACACGCGGGCGGCGGTCTGCTCACCGAGCAGCTTGATCCTGGTCGCGGTCGAGAACCGGTCCCGGGCCATGTGCGCGCCTCCCCTTTACGAACGGACGTCCCCGCACACGGTACGGGACCGGGTGCGGGGACGTCCGTAACCGAGGGTGATGCGGGGCCCTGGCGAGGGCCCCGTGTCAGCCTCTTGTCAGCCCTTGAAGCGCGGGAACGCGCTGCGGCCGGCGTAGACGGCCGCGTCGTCGAGGATCTCCTCGATGCGCAGGAGCTGGTTGTACTTGGCGACGCGCTCGGAGCGGGCCGGGGCGCCGGTCTTGATCTGGCCGCAGTTGGTGGCGACGGCGAGGTCGGCGATGGTGACGTCCTCGGTCTCGCCGGAGCGGTGCGACATCATGCACTTGAAGCCGCTGCGCTGGGCCAGCTCGACGGCGTCCAGGGTCTCGGTCAGCGAACCGATCTGGTTGACCTTGACGAGCAGCGCGTTGGCGGCGCCGTCCTCGATGCCGCGGGCCAGGCGCTCCGGGTTGGTGACGAACAGGTCGTCGCCGACGATCTGGACCTTGGCGCCCAGCTTGTCGGTGAGGACCTTCCAGCCGGCCCAGTCGTCCTCGAACAGCGGGTCCTCGATGGAGACCAGCGGGTACGCGGCGACGAGCTCCTCGTAGTACTCGGTCATCTCGGCGGCCGAGCGGGTCTTGCCCTCGAACGCGTACGAGCCGTCCTTGTAGAACTCGGACGCGGCGACGTCGAGCGCGAGCGCGATGTCCTTGCCCGGGACGTAGCCGGCCTGCTTGATGGCCTCCAGGATGAGGTCGAGCGCCTCACGGTTGGAGTCCAGGTTCGGGGCGAAGCCGCCCTCGTCGCCGAGGCCGGTGGACAGGCCCTTGGTCTTCAGGACGGACTTGAGGGTGTGGTAGACCTCCGTGCCCCAGCGCAGGGCCTCGGAGAAGGACTCCGCGCCGATCGGCGCGATCATGAACTCCTGGATGTCCACGTTGGAGTCGGCGTGCGAGCCGCCGTTCAGGATGTTCATCATCGGAACGGGCAGCAGGTGCGCGTTCGGGCCGCCGAGGTAGCGGAAGAGCGGGAGGTCGGAGGCCTCGGACGCGGCGTGCGCGACGGCGAGGGAGACGCCGAGGATGGCGTTGGCGCCGAGGGAGGCCTTGTTGTCCGTGGCGTCCAGGTCGAACATGGCCTGGTCGATGAGGCGCTGCTCGGTGGCGTCGTAGCCGACGAGCTCCGGGCCGATCTGCTCGATCACGGCGAGGACGGCCTTCTCGACGCCCTTGCCCTGGTAGCGGTTCTTGTCTCCGTCACGGAGCTCAATGGCCTCGAACGCACCGGTGGAGGCACCGGACGGAACGGCAGCACGGCCGGTGCTGCCGTCGTCGAGGCCTACCTCGACCTCGACCGTGGGGTTGCCTCGGGAGTCCAGGATTTCCCGGGCTACGACGACGTCGATGGACGGCACGAGCATCTCCTTCTGGGATGTGACGCTAGATGTGACGCATGCGGTGCAGGGTCGCTTTGGCCTTGCGACAAGAGCCTATCCGGCTCGCGGGCTCCAGCCAGCCGGGCGCCCGCCCCCTGGGACGAAAAAGGACCCAAGGGCATGCATCTCGGGCCAAAGGGCCTCAGAACTACTCGGCGGTAACCGCGCGGGTCGAGCGATGGGCTCGTACGAACAGGCCCCGGACAGGTCGCGCGACCGGCCCCGGACAGCGCGGAACCCCGGCCCGGAGCGCACGGGGGAAGAAACGCTCCGGACCGGGGTGGTCACCGCGGGAGGGTCGTAGGACTCGCGTGAGCCGCCGGACTCACGCGAGCCGTCGGGCTCACTTCAGGTGAAGCTGCTGGCCCGGGTAGATCAGGTCGGCGTCCTCGACGACGTCCTTGTTGAGCTCGAAGAGCTTCGCCCAGCCGCCCTTGACGTCGTGGGCGGCGGCGATCGTGCTCAGGGTGTCGCCGGAGACGACCTTGTACTCGCCGTCGCCCTTCTTGACCTTCTTGCCGGTCGGGGTGGTGACGGTCTTCTTGGCCTCGGCCTTGGGCGCCGCCTTCGGGGCGGTCCGCTGCTCGCTGCGGGTCGTCGGCTGCTCGGCCTGACGCTCCTGCTTCGGCGCGCTCTCCGCGACGGTGCCGGGGGAGGCGGACGAGAGGCCGACGCCACAGCTCGGCCAGGCGCCCTTGCCCTGACCGGCCAGGACCTTCTCGGCGATCGCAATCTGCTGCGACTTGGAGGCCTGGTCGGCGCTGGCGGCGTACGCGGTGCCACCGAAGGCGGCCCACGTGGAGTTCGAGAACTGCAGGCCACCGTAGTAGCCGTTGCCGGTGTTGATGGACCAGTTGCCACCGGACTCGCACTGGGCGACCTTGTCCCACTCGGAGACGGTGGCGGCCGAGGCGGCGCCGGCGCCCATCAGGGGGGCGGCGACGGCGACACCGGCGACACCGGCGAGGGCGACGGCGCGGGTGGCCTTGGAGGGACGACGGTGTTTGCCCTTGGCAGAAAACAGCATGGGACTTCTCCTCACCGACGCCTACGAGGTGAGCTGTCGGGTTCGGGCCATGTGAGTTGCCCGGCCGCGCGACCTAGCGCGCGGCTTCACCCCAAGCCGTTCCTTCGGCCGTCTGTCTCAACGGCCGGGGACGGCACTTACCTTGGGTCCCCCGCTCCTGCCTACGGCGCTTACGCGACGACTGTTCCCATCGGCCGACGGCAGGATTCGGCGTTTCGGTCGACGGGGCCCGCGGTGGCGAGCGGTCATGACCGTAGACACAGACCCGGGGGAAGTTCAAAGACGTCCATGGGGGACAAAACGCCCCTACTTGCCTCGGGACGAAGGGTGTTTACGCAGGTGAGAGGTGACGGAAGGGGAGTTCACGGACGAGACACGCCAGTTGAGGCGAAGAGACCCATGTCTCACTTGCGCAGAACCGGACATTCAGCCCCGAACCGCCCCTACTTCGCGTCCGCTTCGCCGGTCTTGTCCGCAGGCGTCCCGAGCGTCAGATCGAGGCTCTGGCCAGGGAGGATGAGGTCCGGGTCGCCACCCACGGTCGAGCGGTTGGCGTCGTAGAGGGCGCCCCAGCCGCCGGGGAGTTCGTTCCGCTGGGCGATCTCGGTGAGGTTGTCGCCGGGCTTGACGGTGTATTCACCGATAGTGTCAGCGATGCCCTGAGAGGGCGTTTTGTCCGTGTCGCCCTCGCTGCCCTTACTGCCCCGGTTCGCACGCTCCTCGGTCGAACCATCCGCCGTCGGCGCGTCAGACGGCGAGGCGTGACGGCCCGTTTCGCGATCCTTGTCCGTATTGCCCGTCTCGTCCGGTGCCGCGTCGCCCCGGTGCTTGCCGGTACCCGGCGCGGACGGGGTGGTCGGCGTGGTGGACGTCTCGGGCGTCGTCGGCGTGGTGGACGTCTCGGGCGTGGTGGAGGTCTCGGGGGTGGCCGTGGACGGCGTGGAGACCTCGTTGGAAGGGGCGGAGGGGGTGGAGGGCCCCTGACCCTTCGAGGAGCCGTCCGGGAGGCCGGCGGTGCGGTTGGACTCGGGGCGCGGTCCGGTGGGCTCGGACGGCTCGACGACCGGGCCCGGGTCGACGTCGGGCGCGGCGCCGTCGTTGGTGAGGCCGGCGATCGGCGCGCAGGTGGCCCACTGGGTGTCACCCGCGGCAAGGGCCCTTTCGGCCACCGCGATCTGCTGGGCGCGGCTGGCGAGGTCCGCGCTCGTCGCGTACGACAGACCGCCGTGACGCTCCCAGCTCTCCTGCGTGAACTGCAGTCCGCCGTAGAGCCCGTTGCCGAAGTGTGCGCTCCACTGGCCCCCCGAGGAGCACTCCGCGACCCGGTCCCAGGTGGCGGCGTCGGCGGCGGACGCGGAGCCCGCCGCCAGGAGGGGCAACGCGAGGGCCGATCCCGTCACGCCTGCGGCGACGACGATGGCGGGGGCCTGGCGGGGTCTGCGGTGTCGTCCGTTCCCGGAGCGCATGCGGAGCTGCCTTTCGCGTGACTGCTGAGGTGACGGTGAACGTAGCCGCATTCGAACGTCAGTCACAAGTCGATGCAGCGGAGATCACGTAAAAGTCACAGTCTTGACGGACTGTCAGTTCTCAACCGGGGCAAACTCCACCGGAAGGGTGCGCAAGCCGCGCATGATGAGCCCGCCGCGCCACCGCAATTCGTCCGGATCGGCGCCAAGTCGCAGGTCCGGGAGGCGGGTCAGCAGCGTCTCGAGGGCGATCTGCCCTTCGAGCCGGGCGAGCGGCGCGCCGATGCAGTAGTGGATGCCGTGCCCGTAGCCGAGATGCTGGTTGTCGCGCCGGGACAGATCGAGCGTGTCGGGCGTGTCGAAGCGCGCCGGGTCGCGGTCGGCGGCGGCGAGCACGACGAGGACCGGGTCGCCCGCCGGGATCTCCTGGCCGCCGATCGTCAGCGGTTCCATGGCGTACCGCCAGGTCGCCATCTCCACCGGCCCGTCGTAGCGCAGCAGCTCCTCGACACCGCTTTCCAGCAACTCCCGCTCCCCCGCGGCGAGCGAGGCCTGGAGGCGCTCGCGCTGGCCGGGATGACGAAGCAGGGCGTAAACCCCGTTCCCGACCAGATTCACGGTCGTCTCGAAGCCGGCGAAGAGAAGGATGAAGGCCATGGCGGCGGCCTCGTTCTCGGTGAGGTGCTCGCCGTGGTCGGAGGCCTTGATGAGCCCCGAGATCAGGTCGTCGCCGGGGTCGAGCCGCTTGCGGTGGATGAGCTCCGCGAGATAGCCGCGCATCTTCTTGACCGACCGCGCCACCCCGCCGCGCGGCCCTCCGCCGTGCCGGATCATCATCCCGGCCCAGTCACGGAAGTCGTCCTGGTCCTCCTCCGGCACCCCGAGCAGGTCGCAGATCGCGTAGATGGGCAGCGGGAAGGCGAACTCGTGGATGAGGTCGGCCGAGCCCTTCGCCGCGAAGGAGTCGATCAGCCGGTCCGTCAACTCCTGCACCCGGGGCGCGAACTCGGCGACCCGGCGCGGGGTGAACGCCTTGGAGACGAGCCGGCGCAGCCGGGTGTGGTCGGGCGGGTCGATGTTGAGCAGATGCGTCATCAGCTCGGCCTTGCGCTCCCCCGGGATCCCCGTCTTCCCCTTCGCGTGCGCGGGCTCGTCGTGGTGCGCGGGGTTCTTCGAGAGCCGCTGGTCGGCAAGCGCTTGCCGGGCATCCACGTACCGCGTCACCAGCCAGGCCTCGACCCCGCTGGGCAGCTTGGCCCGGTGCACGGGCGCGTGCTCGCGCAGCCAGGCGTAGGCGGGGTACGGGTCGGTCGCGAACTCCCAGGTGAAGAGCTCGGGGGCGGGGTTCTGGGCGGGGTTCTCGGCGGGGGGCGTACTCACCCTGCGACGGTACAAGGTCGGGCTCGCGCCAGCCCTCCGGCCGCCCGGTCCCGGAGATGTGATCGTCCTGTGAAGGGAGGTGGCCTAGATTCTCCCGCGTGGATGCCCAGTTGCTCAGAAGCACGTTCGCCGTCGTCGAGAGACGGGCCGAGCACGCCGTCGCTTTCTTCTACTCCCATCTGTTCTGGCACAACCCGGGCGTCCGTGAGCTCTTCCCCGAGGACCTGCGGGCCCAGCGCGACCGGCTCTTCGCCGCGCTCACCCATGTCGTGACCCGCCTGGAGGATCCCGGGCTTGCGGAGTACCTCGCCCAGCTGGGCCGCGACCACCGCAAGTTCCTGGCCTCCCCCGCGCTCTACGCCGCCGTCGGCACCAGCCTGACCGCCGCGTTCGCGCACGCCGCGGGGGCGGCCTGGAGCATCGAGGCGGAGAAGGCGTGGAGCGAGGCGTACGGGAACGTGGCCGAGCTCATGATGCGGGGCGCCGAGCAGGCCGAGGCGGAGGGCGAGCCGGCCTGGTGGGACGCCGTGGTCGTCCGGCACGAGCGGCTCGACGAGGACCTGGCGGTGCTGACCCTGAAGCCGCGCAGGCCGTTCGCGTACCGGCCGGGGCAGTACGTCGGGGTCAGCTCGCTGCGGGTGCCCCGGGTGTGGCGGACGTACTCCCTGGCGAACGCGGTCCGTGCGGACGGGACGGTGGATCTGCACGTGAGCCGGATACCGGGCGGGGCGATGAGCACGGCGCTCGTGGAGGCGGTACGGGAGGGGGAGCCGCTCCGGCTGAGCGCGCCGGGCGGCGCGCTGACCGCCCGGACCGCGCCGGGCGTCCCGCGCGCGTACATCGCGGCCGGGACGGGCTGGGCGCCGGTCAAGGCGCTCCTGGAGGAGGTGGCGGCGGGCCCGGAGGGGGTCGAGGGCCGGCTCTTCCTGGTGGCGCGGGCGAAGGGGTACCTGTACGGGAAGGGGGACGCGGAGCGGCTGCGGGAGCGGATACCCGGCCTGAAGGTCACGTACATCGCCTCGGCGCCGGAGCGGCCGCGGGAGCAGGCGACGGAGCGGCTGCTGCGGGCGCTGTACGCGTGCGGCAACTGGGCGGCGCACGACGTGTACGTGGCGGGGCCGCCCGAGTTACTGGAGGAGACCCTCCCCGCCCTGAACGACCTGGGCGCCTCCCGCATCCACCACGACCGCCTCCCTGTACCGGGCGAATCCCGCCCCCTGGGCACAGCGGAATGGTTCCTCTCCCGCCCGGAACCCCACTGGCACAACCCAGCAGCCAGGTCGCCTCAGGCACCGTGACCCTCGGGTCCACCCCGCCCCCGTGTGGGCAATCGTCCCGCTGGGCGTGGGGGTCCCCCCTGCTCGAGCGAAGCCGAGAGCTTGGGGGAGGGTGGGCACACGGGACGGCGCCCATGCGGGCGCGTTCCGCACACGAGCCTGGGCCCGCACCCCGAGGCCGTTGCACGGTGCGAGGGCCCCGGGGTGGGCGGGGGTGAGTGGGCGCCACCCGGCGGGACGGGTGCCCACAACGGAGCCCCGGGCCTACTGGCCCTCCGCCGCCAGGATCGTGTCCCTGTACGTGCGGGCCGCTGCGCGGAGGGCGGCCTCCGGGTCGGTGCCGGTGGCTTCCGCTTCCGCTGCCAGGGCCAGGAGTTCGTAGCCGAGGCCCTCGCCCTTCGGGAGGGGGACGTTCAGGCCGGCCGTGCGGACGCGGCCCGCGAGCTTCGCGGCGAGGGCCAGGCCGGGCTGGCCGAGGGGGATGCCGTCGGTGACCGAGTCGCGTTGCTTCTCAACCGCTTTCGTCCGCAGCCAGTGCTCCTTGACGTCCTCCGGCGTCTCGGCCTTCGCGTCGCCGAAGACGTGCGGGTGCCGGTGGATCAGCTTCTCCACGATCCCGCCCGCGACGTCGTCCACGGAGAACGGCGCCTCCTCGTCCTCCTCCGCGATCCGCGCGTGGAAGACGACCTGGAGCAGCACGTCGCCGAGCTCCTCGCGCAGCTCGTCCCGGTCGCCGTCCTCGATCGCCTCGACGAGTTCGTACGCCTCCTCGATGCCGTACTTCGCGAGCCCCTTGTGCGACTGGCGCGAGGACCACGGGCACTCGCGCCTGATCCGGTCCATGACCTGCACCAGGTCCAGGAGGCGGGCGCCGGGAAGGTCGTACGAGCCGGGCAGCAGCTCCAGGTCGGGCATCGTGACGCGGCCCGAGCCGGCGAGCCGGGCGAGGCCGTCCGTCAGCGCCTGGTCGCCCTCGCCGCCGGGCAGGACCACCACGGTCCGCCCCCCGGCGCACGCGTCGACCAACTCCCGCGCCTCCGGGCGGGCGTGCTCGACGGCGACCCCGGCCTCGCGGAGGTACGGCAGCTGCGGGTGGTGCTCGTCGGCACAGAGCACCCGGTCGGCGCCGTGCAGCGCCTGCCAGGCGGGCCAGGACAGCAGTCCGGGGGCGACGCGGTGGCTGGCGGTGAGGAGGATGACGCGGCCGGGCTCGGCCGGGGCGGACGACTCGGACGGCGCGGGTGACGAGGGCGATTCGGCGTTCACCCTTCCGACCCTACGTCGCGCTACGCGCCCGTCTCCACGGCCGCCGGGTCCTGGCTGATCTGCCGCAGCCACGGCGCCGTGAACGTACCCAGCTGGATCTTCGTGTCGTCCCACGCCCCGAAGCGCGGGTTCACGTCGATGTCGAGCTCCTTGGAGGCGGCCGTGAAGATCCCGAGGAGCTTCTTCTGGCCCTCCGGGGTGTTCGCGATGCCCAGCTTCTCCGCGATCTTGTTCATCAGGACCGTGCGGCGCACGACCGAGTCGATCTGGTCGGGGGCCACGCCCTGCTGCTGGAGCAGCGTCGCGGCGAGCTGCTCCTCTCCGCCGCTCTGCTTCGCGAAGTCGCTCCGGGTCTGCTGGATCTCGCCGCGGGTCGCCGTGATCCCGTTGTCCTCGGCGACCTTGTCCACCACCCGGTCGAAGATCATCACGTTGAGCTTCTCGCGGCTGAGGTCGCCGGTGGCCTGGATCAGCTGCGCGGCCTGCGGGGACGCCTCCTGCGCGGTCCGTACGTCCCGCACCTGCGCCTGGAGGCTGGACACCTCGATCCGCTCACCACCGACGACGGCCGCCGCCCCTGGGTGGGGCTGACCGCCGCAGGCGGCGAGCAGCGGGGCCGCGGCGAGGAGCGCGGCGGAGACGGAGAGCGCGGTGCGGCGGTGCAAAGGAGCCTCCCGGCGTGGGTCGTGCGTCACTTGAACGACCTTGCGGTGATCGATGGTAGGCAGTCGCCGTGGCCGGGGCCACTACTTCGACGTGACTGTCTCGATCAACGACTCAACGACTCACGCGTTCGGGTGGTGGCGAGCCCTCCGGAGCCCTCGGCGCTCCCCGCCGTCCTCGGGCGCGGCACGTCCGCGTTGGTCGCCTTCACCAGGAAGTGCGGCCTCCGCTTCACCTCGTAGTAGATGCGGCCGACGTACTCGCCGACGAGCCCCAGCATCACCATCTGGACGCCGGCGAGCGCGGTGACGATCACGAGGAGCGTGACGTAGCCGGGCGTGTCGACGCCGTTGACCAGCGCGTCACCGACGATCCAGGCCGCGTACGCGAGCGCCACCGAGACCAGGATCATGCCCAGATAGACGGCGGCCCGCAGCGGCTTGTTGTTGAAGGAGAGGAGACCGTCGAGCCCGTAGTTGAGCAGCTTTCCGAAGGACCATTTCGAGCGTCCCTCCTCGCGCACCGCATTCTCGTACTCGAATGTGGTGGTGCGGAATCCGACCCAGGCGAAAATGCCCTTGGAGAATCGGTTGTACTCGGTGAGTTCGAGGATCGCGTCGACGGTACGGCGCGAGAGCAGCCGGAAATCGCCGACACCGTCCACAAGCTCGACGTCGACAAGGCGGTTGATCGCCCAGTAGTAGGCGCGGGCGGTCACCGTACGGGTCACCCGGTCGCCCTTGCGGGTGCGCTTGGCGATGACCTGGTCGTATCCCTCGGCGTGCAGGGCCAGCATGCGGTGCACGAGCTCCGGCGGGTGCTGGAGGTCGGCGTCCATGATGACGACGGCGTCGCCCTCGGCGTGCTGGAGGCCGGCCAGCATGGCGGCCTCCTTGCCGAAGTTGCGGCTGAAGGAGACGTAACGGGCGCGCGGGTCGGATTCGGCGATCTCCTCCAGGAGGGGGAGGGTCCTGTCGCGACTTCCGTCGTCGACGTAGACCAGCTCGAATTCCCCGTCGAAGCGGGACAGTTCCGAGGTCACATGGTCGTGAAAACGACCGATGATCTCCTCTTCGTTGAAACACGGGACCACGATCGAGAGCAGCACGAAGGACACGACAACCCACGTGGATGACCCTGGCCGATTCGAAACATGACGGACAGGCGACCATTGAGTGAACTGGCCCTGCTGGATCACTTTTTCGTGTTCCGTACTGGCATATTCGCACCATCATGCCTGATCAGACGACACCGGCCGCCATAAGCCGCACGACCGGCCTCGCCACCGGCCTCGCCACCGGCCGCGGCACCGGCCTCGCCGCCTCGCTCGCCGCCCTCCTCACCGCGCTCGCGGTCTGCGTCGGGGACGCGGTCGCCCGCACCTTCCCCTTCGGGCCGGAACGCCGGGGCGTCAACGACCTGGCCAACCAGTTCGTCCCGTACCACGCCCACCTCTGGGACCTGCTGCACGGGCGCGCGGACGGCGGGCTGCTGCTCAACTGGCAGTCCGGCTGGGGCAGCAGCTTCCTGCCCGACCTCGGCACGTACCTGGGCAGCCCCTTCGCGCTGCTCGTCGCGCTCTTCCCGCGCGACGACATCGAGTACGCGGTCTACGCCGTCACGCTCCTGAAGATGGCAGCCGCCGCGGCCGCCATGACCCTGGCGCTGCTGCGGATGCGGACCGGCGTGTGGTGGGCGGCGGGGGTGCTCGGCGCGTCGTACGCGCTGTGCGGCTGGTCGGTCATCGAGGCCACGTACAACCCGATGTGGCTCGACGGTCTGATCGCCTTCCCGCTGCTGTGCCTGGTCGGCGAGTGGGTGCGGCAGGGCCGCAGGCCGCTGCTCGGCCCGCTCGTCGTCGCGCTGTGCTGGGTCGGCAACTTCTACACCGCGTACATGGCGACGATCGGCGCCGCCCTCGTGCTCCTGGTCCGGCTCGCGGTCGTCCACGAGCTGCGGATCCGGGTGGTCCTGCGGGCGGTCGCGACCGTGCTGCTCGGCATCGGGCTCGCCGCCCCGATCCTCGTACCGGTGTTCCTCGGCTCCACGCGCGCGTACCCGGGCTGGACGAACCAGTTCCAGCCGGCCGGCTGGACGGACTTCTTCGCCCGGCTGCTGCCCGCGACGTACAGCTTCACCACCCCCGCCGCGTTCGTCGGCACGGGAACGCTGCTGCTCGCCGGCGGTCTGCTCTTCCACCGGAAGGTGCCGCGGCGGGAGCGCCTGCTGTGGGCCGGGTTCGCGGTGGCGGTCGCGGTGTCGATGCAGTGGGGGCCCACGCACCTGGTGTGGCACGTCTTCGCCACGCCCAACGGCAGCCCGTACCGGCAGACGTTCGTCCTCTCCGGCGTCATGGTCATCGCCGCGTGGACCGTCCTCTCCCACGGCTGGCCCGGGCGGCGCGCGCTGCTCGGCGGCGTCGGCGTGGTGGCGGTGGCCGGCGCGGGCGCGGTCACCAGCGACCTGATCACCGGCTGGTCGTACCCGCTGTTCGCGCTCGGTGTCGCGGGCGCCTGCGGCGGCCTGTGGCTGGCCCGGCGCGAGAAGCTCCCGGTGGTGGCGGCCGCGCTGCTCGCGGGCGTGCTCGTCGGCCAGGCGGCCGCGACGACGGCGTACGCGGACCGGGAGCGGCTCGGCAGGCTCGACGACTACCCGGCGTGGGGCGCGGAGCAGGACCGGCGCACGGCCGCGCTCGGCAAGGCCGACGGCTGGCCCGCGTACCGCACCGACTCCGGCCGCGAGCAGATCACCGGCAACGAGCCGATGCTCTTCGGCGGCCAGGGCGCCGCGTACTACAGCAGCCACACGCCGTCGGTGCTCACGACGACGCTCGCCTCGCTCGGTGGCGGCTGGACCTCGCGCGGGCGGAACCTGCAGAGCCTGGACAACCCGGTGACGGACGCGCTGTTCGGCGTCGGCGCGCGCTGGCGGGGCGACCGGGTGGTGCGGACGGACGCGGACGCGCTGCTGCCGCTGGTGACGGTACGTCCGGAGGGCGCGCCGGCGCCCCGGTACGGGGCCTCTCCGTTCCGCAACCAGGAGCAGCTGCTCGGCGCGTCGGTGTACGCGCTCCCGGCGAAGGGGGCGGCCTGCCCGGTCGGCAGCGAGGTCTTCCTCTGGGCGCCCGACTTCCGGGGCAAGGCCAAGCTGGGCGCGGACGGCAGGACCGTGAAGATGACCGGCGAGATGCCGAAGCGGCGGGCCGCGCTGAGCTCCCTGGGCGTCCAGAAGACGGCGGGCGCGCTCGTGTCCCTGAAGGGCCAGCGCGGGAAGAAGTACGAGGTCGGCTGCCTGGACCGAGCCCGCCTGACGGCGGCGGTCGCGGGCCTGAAGGCCTCCGCCCCCGAATCGGTCGAGGTCACCGACAGCGGCATCCGCGCGCGGTTGCGGCCGGGCACGAAGGGCACGGTCGTGATCGCCGCCCCGAGGATCGCCGGCTGGACCTGCGAGGGCCGCCCGGCGGAGACGTACGGCGGCCTGCTGGCGGTACGGGCGGACGGCTCGCGCACCACGGTGAGCTGCGACTTCCGCACCCCGGGCCTGCGGGCCGGGCTCGGCGCGGGCGCGGTCGCGTTCGTCCTGCTGTGGGGCTGGCTGCTGTGGCTGGGCCGGCGGGGCCACCGCCGCCCGTCCCCGACGTCGCCGACGTCTCCGGAGCCGCTCGCGGGGACCGGGATCCGGCAGGACACGCTCGCGCGGACGTCCTGACGGTCGTACGGACATAGGTCGGGCCGGGCTGTTGAGACAGCCCCGCCCCGCCAATGTGTCGTTGTAATTTAAAAAAAAGTAGCAGCCGACG
>NZ_JBHXPI010000056.1:0-41171 GCF_042718575.1 Streptomyces sp. NPDC058579 | reverse complement strand
TGGTCGCTCTTTTTTTTTGTTTTTACTACCTCCCTGGTTTTGCGGGGGGGGTTTGGGCGGTCGCGGTTTCGGGGGGGGGGCCGGGGCGATCTGCCCCGGCCCTCCGCCGTATCCGTTTCCTACTTCTTACGGCTGCGCTTCTCGCGGACCCGCACCGAGATGTGGATCGGCGTGCCCTCGAAGCCGAACTCCTCGCGCAGCCGGCGCTCGACGAAGCGGCGGTAGCCGGCCTCCAGGAAGCCGGAGGCGAAGAGGACGAACCGGGGCGGCTTGGTGCCCGCCTGCGTACCGAAGAGGATGCGGGGCTGCTTGCCGCCGCGGACCGGGTGCGGGTGGGCGGCGACCAGCTCGCCGAGGAAGGCGTTGAGGCGGCCGGTGGGGACGCGGGTCTCCCAGCCGGCGAGCGCGGTCTCGATCGCCGGGACGAGCTTCTCCATGTGACGGCCGGTCTTGGCGGAGACGTTGACCCGGGGCGCCCACGCGACCTGCTGCATCTCGGTCTCGATCTCGCGCTCCAGGTAGTAGCGCCGCTCCTCGTCCAGCTCGTCCCACTTGTTGTACGCGATGACGAGCGCGCGGCCCGACTCCACGGCCATCGTGATGATGCGCTGGTCCTGGACCGAGATGTTGTCGGTGGTGTCGATCAGGACGACGGCGACCTCGGCCTTCTCGACCGCGGCGGCGGTGCGCAGGGAGGCGTAGTAGTCCGCGCCCTCCTGGAGGTGGACCTTCTTGCGGATGCCGGCGGTGTCGACGAACTTCCAGACCTTGCCGCCGAGCTCGATCAGCTCGTCGACCGGGTCGCGGGTGGTGCCGGCGATCTCGTTGACGACGACTCGGTCCTCGTTGGCGACCTTGTTCAGGAGCGAGGACTTGCCGACGTTCGGGCGGCCGATGAGCGCGATGCGGCGGGGGCCGCCGATCGCGTTGCCGAAGGTCGTCGCGGGGGCCTCGGGCAGGGCCTCCAGGACGGCGTCCAGCATGTCGCCCGTACCGCGGCCGTGCAGCGAGGAGACCGGGTACGGCTCACCGAGGCCCAGCGACCACAGGGCGGTGGCGTCGGCCTCGCCGGAGGGGCCGTCGACCTTGTTGGCGCAGAGGACGACGGGCTTGCCCGCGCGGCGCAGCAGCTTGACGACGGCCTCGTCGGTGTCGGTGGCGCCGACGGTGGCGTCCACGACGAAGACACAGGCGTCGGCGGCCTCGATGGCGTACTCCGCCTGGGCGGCGACGGAGGCGTCGATGCCGAGGACGTCCTGCTCCCAGCCGCCGGTGTCGACGACCTTGAAGCGGCGGCCGGCCCATTCGGCCTCGTAGGTGACGCGGTCGCGGGTGACGCCGGGCTTGTCCTCGACGACGGCCTCGCGGCGGCCGATGATCCGGTTCACCAGGGTCGACTTGCCGACATTGGGGCGGCCGACGACGGCGAGGACGGGGAGCGGGCCGTGCCCGGCCTCCTCGATCGCGCCTTCGACCTCCTCGACGTCGAAGCCCTCTACCGCGGCGAGCTCCATGAACTCCGCGTACTCGGCGTCGCCAAGTGCCCCGTGGTCGTGCTGGTCGTTCATGAAGTCCGTTCCTTGATCATTCGTGGTCGGTGGGTCCTCGACGGGCCTGAGCCCCGGGGCCCACTACTGAGAGTGTCGCTCAGCGCCCGGTGAGGCGCCTGGCGTTTTTCAGGTGGGCGGTCAGCCGCTCCTGAATACGTACGGTGGCCTCGTCCAGGGCCTTGCGGGTGCGACGGCCGGTGCCGTCACCGGCCTCGAAGGCCTCGCCGAAGACGACGTCGACGCGGCTGCGCAGCGGAGGCAGTGCCTTGACCAACCGTCCGCGGCCATCGGTGCTTCCCAGTACGGCCACCGGGACGATCGGCGCCCCGCTGCGGACCGCGAAGTACGCGAGGCCGGCACGCAGGGCGGCGAAGTCGCCCTCGCCGCGGGTGCCCTCGGGGAAGATCCCGAGGACTCCGCCGTGCTCCAGGACCGCGAGAGCGTTGCCTATCGCGTTCCGGTCGGTGCCGTGCCGGTCGACCTTGACCTGCCCGATGCGCTCCAGGAAGGGCCCGAGGGGCCCCACGAAGGCTTCCTTCTTGACCAGGAAGTGCACCGGCCGGGGGGCCGTGCCCTGGACCATGGGGCCGTCGATGTTGTGCGCGTGGTTGATGGCGAGGATGACGGGGCCGGCGGCCGGCACCCGCCAGGCGCCGAGGGCGCGCGGCTTCCACAGGCCGTGCATCAGCCCGATGCCGATGCCGTGCCCGACGGCGGCGCCCCGCTTGGAGGGCTGGGTCACTTCGATGCCGCCCTCTTCTCCTCGACGAGGGTCACGACGCACTCGATGACCTGGTCAAGGGTGAGGTCGGTGGTGTCGACCTCGACGGCGTCGTCGGCCTTGGCGAGCGGGGAGGTCTTGCGGCTGGAGTCCGCCGCGTCCCGCTTGATCAGGGCCTGCTGGGTGGCGGCCACGTCGGCGCCCTTGAGCTCGCCGGAGCGGCGGGCGGCACGGGCCTCGGGGGACGCGGTGAGGAAGATCTTGAGGTCGGCGTCCGGCAGGACGGTGGTGCCGATGTCCCGGCCCTCGACGACGATGCCGCCCTCGGCGCTCCGGGCGATGGTCCGCTGCAGCTCGGTGATCAGGGCCCGCACCTCGGGGACGGCGCTGACGGCGCTGACCTTGGAGGTGACCTCTTCGGTACGGATGGGCCCGGCGGCGTCGGCGCCGTCGACGGTGATCGTCGGGCGGGACGGGTCCGTGCCGGAGACGATCACGGGCTTCGAGGAGGCGTTGGCGACGGCCTCGGCGTCGTGGACGTCGACGCCGTTGCTGATCATCCACCAGGTGATCGCCCGGTACTGCGCGCCGGTGTCGAGGTAGCTCAGCCCCAGCTTGGCGGCAACCGCCTTCGAGGTGCTCGACTTGCCCGTGCCGGAGGGCCCGTCGATGGCGACGATCACGGTTTCCACGGTGGGGAACACCTTCCTGGGGTGAGCGGAGAGGCCGCCCGGAACGCGGGGGGCCACCCCAAGGTTACCGAGTCCCGGCCACCCGTCTGGCCGAGCACCCTCCGCGGCCCCCTTCGATCACCCGGTCCGCAGGGCCCAGCCCCGTTCCCGCAGCGCCGCGCCGAGCGTGGGCGCGGCCGACGGCTCGACCATGAGCTGGACCAGACCGGCCTGCTGCCCGGTCGCGTGCTCGATGCGGACGTCCTCGACGTTGACGCCCGCGCGGCCCGCGTCCGCGAAGATGCGGGCCAGCTCGCCCGGCTGGTCGCTGATGAGGACGGCGACGGTCTCGTACTGCGTCGGTGCCGCGCCGTGCTTGCCCGGGACCCGGGCGCGCCCCGCGTTGCCCCGGCGTAGGACGTCCTCGACGCCGTCGGTGCCCTCGCGGCGCTTGTCCTCGTCGGAGGACTGGAGCGAGCGGAGCGCCCGGACCGTCTCGTCCAGGTCGGCGGCGACGCCGGAGAGGACGTCGGCGACGGGACCGGGGTTCGCCGACAGGATCTCGACCCACATGCGCGGGTCGGAGGCGGCGATCCGGGTGACGTCGCGGATGCCCTGCCCACAGAGCCGTACCGCCGTCTCGTCCGCCTCCTCCAGGCGGGCGGCGACCATCGAGGAGACCAGCTGCGGGGTGTGCGAGACGAGCGCGACCGCGCGGTCGTGGGCGTCGGCGTCCATGACCACCGGGACGGCGCGGCAGAGCGCGACCAGCTCCAGGGCCAGGTTCAGGACCTCGGTGTCGGTGTCGCGGGTCGGCGTGAGGACCCAGGGGCGGCCCTCGAAGAGGTCGGCGGTGCCGGCGAGCGGGCCTGAGCGCTCCTTGCCGGACATCGGGTGCGTGCCGATGTACGCGGTGAGGTCGAGGCCCAGCGCCTCCAGCTCGCGCTTGGGGCCGCCCTTGACGCTCGCGACGTCCAGGTAGCCGCGCGCGACGCCCTCGCGCATGGCGGTGGCCAGCGTGCCGGCAACGTGCGCCGGGGGTACGGCGACGATCGCGAGGTCGACGGGCCCCTCGGGCGCCTCGTCGGTGCCGGCGCCGAGCGCCGCCGCCGTGCGTGCGCGGGCGGGGTCGTGGTCGCGGAGGTGGACGGCGATGCCGCGTCCGGCGAGCGCGAGCGCCGCCGAGGTGCCGATCAAGCCGGTTCCGATGACGAGCGCGGTTCTCACTGGGCGATGTCCTTGCGCAGGGCGGCCGCGGCACCGAGGTAGACGTGCGCGATCGCGGACTTGGGCAGTTCCGACTCGATGTGCGCGAGGAGTCGTACGACCCTCGGCATGGCGCCCTCGATGTCCAGCTCCTGCGCGCAGATCAGCGGCACGTCGACGATGCCGATCCGGCGCGCGGCGGCGGCCGGGAAGTCGCTGTGCAGATCCGGGGTGGCGGTGAACCAGATGCTGATCAGGTCGTCGGGGTTGAGGCCGTTGCGTTCCAGGACGGCGGTGAGCAGCTCCTCGACCTGCTCGCTCATGTGTCCGGCCTCGTCCCGTTCCAGCTGGACGGCGCCTCGGACCGCTCGTACCGCCACGTCGTGCTCCTTACCTGACCTGGACCTCTGTCGAGAATGCTCCGATCAGCCTAGTCAGCCCCGCGGACACGCCGTCGCGGCGACCGCCCTCCGAGACGAGGGGGCCGCCGCCGGGTGGGTCGGGGCTCGGGTCAGAGCTTCTGCTGCTTGATGAGGTCCTCCAGCGAGCCCGACGGCACCTGGCCCTGGGGGGTCAGCTTGTCGACGGCCTGGGGCAGGACCTGGGCGATCTCGTCGGCGGCCTGCTGGGGGCTGACTCCGGCGTCCTGGGCGACCTTCTGGAGCGTCTCGTCGGGGAGCGCCTGGGCGACCTGTTCGCCGGTCACCGGCTTGTTCTCGCCGTTGCCGACCCAGGACTGTGCCTGGTCGGTGAGGCCCGACTTGGTCAGCATGTCCATCAGTCCGCCCAGCGGGTTGGAGCCGTCGGCCGCGCCCTTGCCGCCGCCGGCCATCAGCGCGCCGAGCAGGGAGCCGAGGATGTTGCCCCCGCCGGCGGCGCCCTGCTGCCCGCTGCCGCCCAGGAGGCCGCCGAGCAGACTGCCGAGATCGTTTCCAGCCATGGTCCTGCCTTTCACTCCGGTACGGAACACGGCCAATGTCACCCAGACCGGATCATTCCGCCACTCGGGGTACTCGGGGTGTCCGGAGGGGGTCGCGGGGCGCGCGGTACAACTGTCGGCATGCTGCTGCACGTCGTACCGCTGGACGAATGGTCCGCCGATCCCGAACGCCCCTACGCCCCGCCCTCGCTGGCCTCGGAGGGCTTCGTGCACTGCTCGCCGGACGAGAGCGCGGCGCTGACGGTCGCGGACGCGCACTACCGGGACGTGCCCGGTCCGCTCCTCGTCCTGGTCGTCGACGAGTCGAGCCTCGCCGCGGAGGTGCGCTGGGAGGGTTCGGAGGACGCGCTCTTCCCGCACGTCTACGGGCCGATCGAGCGGTCGGCCGTCACGGGCGTCCTGGAGGTGCGCCGGGACTCCGACGGCCGTGCGAGGGAGCTGACGCCCTGGGTCTAGGCGTGTTGCCCACGGCGGGCGGGGCGCGCGGCGAAGCTGTACGGCATGAATCCTGAAGCCACGAACCGCCGTACCGTGCTGCTGGCCGGTGCGGGTTCCGTCGCCGTCCTTGCCACCGGCTGCGGCTCCGACGGCGACAACGGCGGTACGACCGACAGCCCGACGCCCACGGGCCCGGCGACCACGGCCGAGCCGACCACGTCGGCGCCGGGAACCTCCTCGCCGACGGCGGCCCCGACCTCGGCGCCGGCCGGGGACGCCTTGACGACGACGGGCGACGTCCCGGTCGGCGGCGGCACGATCTTCAAGGAGGAGAAGGTCGTCGTCACCCAGCCCACCGCCGGTGACTTCAAGGCGTTCTCGGCGATCTGCACCCACCAGGGCTGCATCGTCGGGAAGGTCGAGAACGGCACGATCGACTGCCCGTGCCACGGCTCCAAGTTCCGTATCACGGACGGCTCGGTGGTCACCGGACCGGCCACGCGCCCGCTCCCGGCGGAGGAGATCACCGTGTCGGGGGACTCCATCACCCTCGCGTAGCCTGACCCGCATGAATTCGGCAGACCTGGTGCGCGACCACACGATCTACTCCTGTGTCATGGGGTCGCGTGCCTTCGGTCTGGAGACCGAGGACAGCGACACCGACCGCCGGGGTGTCTTCCTCGCCCCGACGCCGCTGTTCTGGCGCTTCGACAAGCCGCCGGCGCATGTGGAGGGGCCCGCGGAGGAGCAGTTCAGCTGGGAGCTGGAACGGTTCTGCGAACTGGCGTTGCGGGCGAACCCGAACGTCCTGGAGTGCCTGCACTCCCCCGTCGTCGAGCACATCGACGACACCGGCCGCGAACTGATCGCGCTCCGCGAGGCGTTCCTCTCCCGCCAGGCCCACCAGACCTTCGTGCGCTACGCGGGCGGGCAGCGCAGGAAGCTCGACGCGGACGTCCGCCAGTACGGCGAGCCGCGCTGGAAGCACGCGATGCACCTGCTGCGCCTCCTGATGAGCTGCCGCGACCTGCTCCGCACCGGCGAACTGACCATCCACGTAGGCACCGACCGCGACCGCCTCCTGGCGGTGAAGCGCGGCGAGGTCCCCTGGCCGGAGGTCGAGTCCTGGATGACCCGCCTGACGGAAGAGGCCGACACGGCAGCGACCAAGTCCCCCCTCCCCACGTCCCCGGACCACGCCCGCGTACAAGACTTCCTGATCCGCGCCCGCCGCACGTCAGCCCTGCAGGCGCTGAACGCCCCGAACTCCGTCTAGCCGAAGGCGCCCGCGCTCACGCGTCCCAGAGGGCGCCCAGGGTGAGGAGTTCGGTGCGGTGTTCGAGGGGGTTCGTCCATGCGTCGGGCCAGGCCGCCGCGCCCAGGTGGGCGCCTGCGAAGGCGCCTGCGAGGCAGGCGATCGAGTCCGAGTCGCCTCGGGTGCAGGCGGCGCGGCGGAGGGCGGTGAGGGGCTCTTCGGGGAAGAGCAGGAAGCAGAGGAGGCCGGTCGCGAAGGCCTCCTCGGCGATCCAGCCGTCGCCCGCGTACGTGCAGGGGTCGAGCTCCGGGTCCGCCGTGCGCTGCACGGCGTCCAGGCGCTCCAGGACCGCCAGGCACTCGTCCCAACCGCGCTCCACGAAGTGCCGGGCCGACGGGTCCTGCGAGCGGGTCCACAGGTCGCCGAGCCAGGCCTCGCGGTAGACGGAGCGGTTCTCGTACGCGTACGAGCGCAGGTGACCGACCAGGCCCGTCGGGTCGACGCCCTGGGCGAGCAGGTACACGGCGCGCGCGGTCAGGTCGGAGGCGGCGAGCGCGGTGGGGTGGCCGTGGGTGAGGGCCGCCTGGAGCTGGGCCGCGCCGGCCCGCTGCTCCTCGCTCAGACCGGGCACGAGCCCGAGCGGCGCCACACGCATATTGGCGCCGCACCCCTTGGAGTGGATCTGGCTGGCGTCCTGCCACACTCGGTCGCTGTCGAGGAGGTCGCAGGCGCTCAGACAGGTGTTGCCGGGCGCCCTGTTGTTCTCCGGGGAGTGGTACCAGGCCACGAACTCCTCGCGGACCGGCGGCTCCATCGACCGCGGGGCGAGCACGCTCCGGTCCATGGCGGTCCGGATGCCGCGCGCCACGGCGAGGGTCATCTGCGTGTCGTCCGTGATGTACGCCGTGCCCCGCTGCACCGGCAGCTCCATGGCCCGCCAGGGGCCGAACTTCGCCAGGATCGACGGCACGTCGTGGAACTCGGTCGGGAAGCCGAGCGCGTCCCCGAGCGCGAGGCCGAGCAACGCGCCCGTGGCGCCCTGCTTCGTCGCGTGGCGCGTCATGGGATGAGTCATGTGGATCGTCCTTCCGGTCGCAGCAACGGCGGGTGGAGGGCCGTGGCCTCCCCCGCCCGGTAGAGAGCGGCCGGTTTCCCCCGTCCGCCGGTCAGGCGCGGCGGCCCCTCCACGGCCTGGACGAAGCCGGGCGTGGTGAGGACCTTGCGCCTGAAGTTGGGGCGGTCGAGTTCGACGCCCCAGACCGTCTCGTACACCTGCCGCAGCTCGCCGATGGTGAACTCGGGCGGGCAGAAGGCGGTGGCGAGACACGTGTACTCGAGCTTGGCGCCGACCCGGTCGTGCGCGTCGGCGAGGATCCGGTCGTGGTCGAAGGCGAGCCCGCCGTGCTTGCCGTACGGCATCCACCGGGCCCGCGCCGCGTCGCCGCCGCCGCGCGGCTCCGGGGCGTCCGGGACGAGCGCGGCGAAGGCGACGGAGACGACCCGCATCCTGGGGTCCCGGTCCGGCTCGCTGTACGTCCGCAGCTGTTCGAGGTGGAGTCCGGAGACGGTGTCGTCGGACAGACCGGTCTCCTCGGCCAGTTCACGTCGGGCGGCAACCTCGGCGGACTCGCGGGGCATGACGAAGCCGCCGGGGAGCGCCCAGGTCCCTTCGTACGGCTGCTGCCCCCGCTCGACGAGCAGGACGTTCAGCCGGTCGGCGCGGATCGTGAAGACGGCGAGGTCCACGGTGACGGCGAAGGGCTCGAAGGAGCTGGCGTCGTAGCCGTCAACGGCCGAGGACGGAAGCGGAGGCGGTGGCGGGGTCATCGGCGCTCCGGCAGGGGGTCGGCGAGGTCCCAGCCCTCCGCGAGCAGCGCGTCCACGGCGGCGACCGCCGCCGCGAGGCGCTCCTCGTGCGGTCCGGTGAGCATGGCCGCACGGCGCCCGGTGTGGGCCAGCTGGGTGTGGAAGCGGGCCGTCATCCAGGGCCGCAGGTGCTCCCCGTCGCGCAGCCCGTCGTCCTCGAAGGCGACACCCCGGTGGTCGGTCAGCAGCCACAGGTGCTGCCGGCCGCGCGCGGCGATCTCGCCGGTCGCCGGGCTCGTGGTGCCCATGTACCGCTCGTGCCAGATGGTGGTGGCGAAGGCGTCGGTGTCGCAGAAGAGCACGGGCGAACCGGTCCGCGCCGCCTCCTCCTCCGCCTCCGCCTGGCGCAGCGCGATGAGCGGGAAGTCCTCGGAGTGGAAGGCCACGTCCTCCCAGGTGGCCTCGGGACGCAGGGCGCGCAGCTCGGCGAGCTTGAGTTCGCTGAACTCCCGCCCGAACTCCGGCACCCAGCGCGTACGGGCCCAGACCCCGCCCCGCGCCCGGTAGTGCTCGGCGAGGGCCCGGGCCATCGTGGTCGTACCCGTGGACTCCGCGCCGAGCACGACCACGCGGCGGGTGAGCGCGGCGCGCACCGGGGCTTCGAGGAAGTCCCAGGAGCCGACGGGGTCCTTGCGGACGGCGGTGCCGGAGACGGGGAAGAGCGTACGGTCCGGGTCGACGCACACGGCCTCGGCGCCGAAGCGGCGGCCCAGCTCCTCCCCGTACGGCTCCGAGGTGAAGACGGCGTCGACCGGCTCGCGCACCGCGCCCCGGAAGACGGCCATGTGGGCGGACCACACATCGGGGTCATGGAGGTCGACGGGGATGTCGTCGACGGCCCCCACGACCAGCGCGTCGGGGTGGACCTCCCGCATCCAGGCGACCCGCGCGTCCAGGGTCAGGGTCTCCACGGAGGAGGCGCAGACGAGCACGGTGAGGCGCTCGCAGCGCTCGCGGGCGGTGCGGACGAGATGGTGGTGGCCGGCGTGCGGCGGATAGAACTTGCCGAGGACCAGACCGTGTCCGTAGCGCTTCACGCGACCGCCTCCCTCTCGACCGTACGGCTCCGCGCGTCGAGGTCGCGGCTCCAGCCGCGCAGGCCGAGGACGCAGAGCGTCATGAAGCCGACGTACAGCAGGGCGGTCAGGTACAGCTCCTTGTACGCGTACAGGGGCACGTACACGATGTCGGCGGCGATCCAGAGCCACCAGGACTCGAGCCGCTTCCTGCACTGGCCGTACGTCGCCATGAGGGAGAGCGCGGTCGTCAGCGCGTCCCAGAACGGGACGGTCGAGTCGGTCGCGCGGTCGAGCAGCAGCGTGAGGCCGAGGGTCCCCACCACCCCCGCCGTGAGCAGCCAGGTCCACTCCGTGCGCATGGTGCGGCGCACCGGGAGGGTGTCGGAGCCTGGTCCACCCCCGTGGGTCCAGGTCCACCAGCCGTACATGGCGAGGGTGATGAAGACGATCTGGAGGCCGGCGTCGGCGTAGAGCCCCGCCTGCGTGAAGAGCAGGACGAAGAAGATGTTGTTCGCGATGCCGATGGGCCAGTTGGCGAGGTGCTGGCGGGCGACCAGCCAGACGCAGAGCGCCCCGGTGCCGAAGCCGAGGACCTCGGTCCAGCTGACCGGGGTGTCGAGCAGGGTGAAGAGCGGCTGCTGCAAGGGTTCGAGTACGTCCGCGAGGCTCACACCCACCTCCTTAAGAGTCATGTTGACTATAAAGGGCCCCGGGCTTCGCCCACAAGTACGAAAAAGCCCGCGACCGGCGAGCGGTCACGGGCTTCTTCAGGTCCTGTGTACGGGACTACATGCCGACTTCCTTCATCAGCATGCCGACCTCGGTGTTGGTCAGGCGGCGCAGCCAGCCGGACTTCTGGTCGCCGAGACCGATCGGGCCGAAGGAGGTGCGGACCAGCTTCTCGACCGGGAAGCCCGCCTCGGCGAGCATCCGGCGCACGATGTGCTTGCGGCCCTCGTGCAGCGTGACCTCGACCAGGTAGTTCTTGCCGACCTGCTCCACGACGCGGAAGTGGTCGGCGCGGGCGAAGCCGTCCTCCAGCTGGATGCCGTCCTTGAGCAGCCTGCCGACCTCGCGGGGCAGCGGACCGGTGATGGCGGCCAGGTAGGTCTTCTTCACCCCGTACTTGGGGTGCGTGAGGCGGTGGGCCAGCTCACCGTGGTTGGTGAGGAGGATGATGCCCTCGGTCTCGGTGTCGAGCCGGCCGACGTGGAAGAGCCGGGTCTCGCGGTTGGTGACGTAGTCGCCGAGGCACTGGCGGCCGTCGGGGTCCTCCATCGTGGAGACGACACCGGCCGGCTTGTTCAGCGCGAAGAAGATGTACGACTGGGTCGCGACGGTCAGACCGTCGACCTTGATCTCGTCCTTCTCCGGGTCGACGCGCTTGCCCTGCTCCAGGACGATCTCGCCGTTGACCTCGACGCGGGCCTGCTCGATCAGCTCCTCGCAGGCGCGGCGCGAGCCCATGCCGGCGCGGGCGAGCACCTTCTGCAGCCGCTCGCCCTCCTGCTCGGCGCCCGGGAAGGTCTTCGGGGTCTTGATCTCGGGCCGGTTCTCGTACCGCTCGCGGTTGCGCTGCTCGATCTTGGCGTCGAGCTCACGCGAGCGGGCCGGGGACTGCCGCTGCCCGTGCGGGCCACGACGAGGCGGGGTACCGCCCTGGGGCGACTTCGGGCCGCCCTTGGCGCCACCGCGGGCCGCGGGACCGCGGCCCTTCTTCGGGGCCTCGGACGCGCTGCCCACGTCGTAGCGGCGCTCCTCGGGGCGCGGGTTGCGCGGCCGGTCGCCGCCCTGCCTGTCGTCGCGGCCACCGCCGCCACCGGCACCCCGGTAACCGCCACCACTGCCGCTACCGCTACCGCCCGCGCGGCCGCCGCCACCGGCACCCCGGTAACCGCCACCGCCGCCGCTCGGGCGGCCACCGCCACCGCCGCCGCTGCCGCCCGAGCGGCCGCCGCCGCCGCTGCCGCCGCGGCCACCGCTGTTGCCACCACGGCTCCCGCCGTTGTTTCCGCTGTTCCTGCCGCTGCTGCTTCGCATCAAATGTCCGTCGTCTTGTCGTCTGCGTCTTCACGATCCGGGAGATCCGGATCGAACGACGGGACTCCTTCCAGCGTGTCCGCCTCGATCGCGTCCGCCTCGGGGAGGAAGGGCGCGAGCTCCGGGAGCTCCTCCAGGCCGCGCAGGCCCATCCGCTCCAGGAAGTAGTTCGTCGTCCTGTACAGGATCGCACCTGTTTCGGGTTCCGCGCCCGCCTCCTCCACAAGACCGCGTTGGAGGAGGGTGCGCATGACCCCGTCGCAGTTCACTCCGCGCACGGCGGAGACCCTGGAACGGCTGACCGGCTGGCGGTACGCGACGACGGCGAGGGTCTCCAGGGCCGCCTGGGTGAGGCGCGCCTGCTGGCCGTCGAGGACGAAGGCCTCGACGGCGGCGGCGTGCTCCGGGCGGGAGTAGAAGCGCCAGCCGCCGGCGACGAGGCGCAGCTCGAAGCCGCGGCGCTGCACGGTGTACTCGTCGGCGAGCTCGCGCAGCGCGTCGCCGACCTCGCGCGGGGTCCGCTCCAGGACCTTGGCGAGGTGGACCTCGGTGGCCGGCTCGTCGACGACCATGAGAACGGCTTCGAGGGCGGGCTTGAGGTCGTGCCCGAGTTCGCTCATGCCTTCTCCTCCACTACTTGATCGAACTCGTCGGTGACCCGCGTCTCCTGCTCCCCGCCGACCCAGGTGACGGTCAGCTCACCGAGGGCGTCCTCCTGGTCGAGGGAGACCGCCTTCTCGCGGTAGAGCTCCAGGAGGGCGAGGAAGCGGGCGACGACGGTGAGGGTGTCGGCGGCGCCCTCGGCGAGCTCCCGGAAGCTGACGCTCCCGCGCTCGCGCAGGAGGGCCACGACGAGCCCGGCCTGCTCGCGGACGCTGACGAGGGGGGCGTGGATGTGGTCGACGTACACCTGCGGCTTGGCCTTCGGCTGCATCGCCTTCACCGCGAGCTTGGCGAAGCCCTCGGCGCCGATGGAGATGACGACCTCGGGCAGCAGCTCGGCGTGGTGGGCCTCCAGGCCGACGGTACGGGGGTGGCGCCGCCCCTCGGTGTCCCAGCGGTCCTCGAAGATCGAGGCGATCTGCTTGTACGCGCGGTACTGCAGCAGCCGCGCGAAGAGCAGGTCCCGCGCCTCCAGGAGCGCGAGGTCGGCCTCGTCCTCCACCTCGGCGGCGGGCAGCAGCCGGGCGGCCTTGAGGTCGAGCAGGGTCGCGGCGACGACGAGGAACTCGGTGGTCTGGTCGAGGTCCCAGTCGGGGCCCATGGCGCGGATGTGCACCATGAACTCGTCGGTGACCTTGGAGAGGGCGACCTCGGTGACGTCGAGCTTGTGCTTGGAGATGAGCTGGAGGAGCAGGTCGAACGGCCCCTCGAAGTTCGCCAGCCGAACGGTGAACCGCCCGTCGTCGCCGGGCGCGGGGGCTTCCCCGTGCGCGCCCGGGCGGGCGCCCGCAGGCGCCTCGCCTTCCGCGGGCAGGCGCTCGGGAGCCGGTGGCGTCGCGGGCTCGCCCGGCGGGACAGCCGGGGCGGCCTCCGGGGACTCCGCAGGCTCCAGGGGCTCCAGAACCTCGACGGCCTCCGCAGGCTCCAGGGACTCCGCGGACTTCACGGCCTCCGGGGCCTCCGCAGGCTCCACGGCCTCCGCAACAGCCTCCAGGGCCTCCGTCGGCTCCTCCGGAGGCTGGCCGGGGGTCTCCGGCCCCCCGGGCGGGGGCGGGCCCGTGCCAGGGCCCTGGCCCAGGGCGCGGCGGCGCGGTGGGCGGGACGTTTCGGCAGGGGGTGGAGGCATCGGGGTCCTGGGAGGAGCAGGGGGCTTCGCAGCCCGCAGGCTACCCTCAGCGACCGCGAAGGCGGCGCACGAGGATGCTCGCGTCGCCCCGGGACTCCAGGTCGGCCAGGACCACCGCGACCGCCTCACGGACGATCCGGCCCCGGTCCACGGCCAGGCCGTGCTCGCCCCGGAGCACCAGGCGGGCGTGCTCCAGGTCCATCAGCTCCTCGGCGGAGACGTAGACCGTGATCTTCTCGTCGTGCCGCTCGCGCCCGCTCGGCCGCCGGTTCGGCGACCGGCCGCGCCTGCGCCCCTGGGCGGCGGGCGCCGGGACCGGCGCGGAAGCCTGGGACTCCGCCCCACGCGACCGCGGCTCCGACTGCTCCGCGGGCTGCGCCGCCGAGTGCTCGGCGGAACCGGAACCGGAGCCCCGGCCCGAGCCGGAACCTGAGCCAGGACCGCTGCCCGAACCCGATCCGGGCCCGGAAGCAGAGCCGCCCTCCGCCGCCTCCGTGTCGCTCTCGCCCGCCGGAGCCGGTACCCGGCCACGGGGCGAGGAGGACTGCAGCGCCATCCCCCCGGTCGTACGGAACAGTTCGTCGGCGCCGGGCAGACTCACTCGGCGTGACACCGGGCGAGCACCTCCCTGGCGAGCTGACGATAGGCGGCGGCACCCACCGAGTTCGACGCGTACGTCGTGATCGGTTCACCGGCGACCGTGGTCTCCGGGAAGCGCACGGTACGGCCGATGACGGTGTGGTAGACGTGGTCGTCAAAGGCCTCGACCACGCGTGCGAGCACCTCACGGCTGTGCACCGTACGGGAGTCGTACATCGTGGCGAGGATGCCGTCGAGCTCCAGCTCCGGGTTGAGCCGCTCCTGGACCTTCTCGATCGTCTCGGTCAGCAGCGCCACACCGCGCAGCGCGAAGAACTCGCATTCCAGCGGCACGATGACCTTGTGAGCCGCCGTCAGGGCGTTCACGGTCAGCAGGCCGAGCGAGGGCTGACAGTCGATCACGATGTAGTCGTAGTCGTTCATCAGCGGCTTCAGGGCGCGCTGCAGCGTCGACTCGCGCGCGACCTCGCTGACCAACTGCACCTCGGCCGCCGAGAGGTCGATGTTGCTCGGCAGCAGGTCCATGTTGGGCACGGCGGTCTTGAGGAGCACCTCGTCCGCCGACATGCCCCGCTCCATGAGCAGGTTGTAGACGGTGAGGTCGAGCTCCATCGGGTTCACACCGAGACCGACCGACAGGGCTCCCTGCGGGTCGAAGTCGACGAGCAGCACCCGCCGTCCGTACTCCGCGAGCGCGGCACCCAGGTTGATGGTCGACGTGGTCTTGCCGACACCACCCTTCTGGTTGCACATCGCGATGATCTTCGCGGGGCCGTGGTCGGTCAGCGGACCCGGGATCGGGAAGTACGGCAGCGGCCGTCCGGTGGGGCCGATCCGCTCGCGGCGCTGACGGGCAGCGTCGGGTGCGAGGGTGGCCGCGTACTCCGGGTCGGGCTCGTACTCGGCGTCAGGGTCGTAGAAGTGCCCCTCGGGCACCTCGTCGTAGGCGGCGAAGTGGGTGGACTCTCGGCCACTCTCGTTGCCGGCCGTGGCGTTCACGTGTAGGCCGTCCATCATCTTCATCGTGTGGGCTGTCGTCACGGGCTGATGCGTCGCGTGGGTCGCGTGGTTCGCGGCTGTCGCGAACGTCCGGACGGCGACGGAGCCGACAGGGATTCCTGGCTGTCCGCCCCCGGGAGTAAATGTCGACTCATTCACAAGTCGTCTTACCTCCTTGGATGTCACCAGGAACATTTATCGATAGGTCAGCGTGGCACCATGCCGACGGTTGGCGACTCTATGGCGTGTCACCGCTCCGCAGCAACACAATCCGCCGGACCCGGCCCGTTGTGTCGGCAACCGAACACCTCTCTGTCAAGGGTGCGCGGCCACGCATCCGCACGTTTCGGGGGTGTGCGAAACGGTTAAAGGGTTACGTTCGAGGCGAGTTGCGCGGCGCCCCGGACGTGGCCGGATGCGTGAGGTTGACGGCGCGCCTTGACGCGACGCCGGGGAAGGTCACCCCAGGAGGGTGGTCAGCTCGACGTGCTCGAGGCCGTGCGCCTCGGCGACCTCCTTGTAAACCACCTTGCCGTCATGGGTGTTGAGGCCCAGGCCCAGCGCGGCGTCGCGGCGCAGCGCCTCGACCCAGCCGTTGTTCGCCAGCGACACGATGTAGGGCAGCGTGGCGTTGGTGAGGGCGTACGTGGAGGTGTTCGGCACCGCGCCCGGCATGTTGGCGACGCAGTAGAAGACCGAGTTGTGGACCTGGAAGGTCGGCTCGGCGTGGGTGGTCGGGTGCGAGTCCTCGAAGCAGCCGCCCTGGTCGATCGCGATGTCGACAAGGACACTTCCGGGCTTCATCTTGGCGACGAGCTCGTTGGTGACCAGCTTCGGGGCCTTGGCGCCCGGGATGAGGACGGCGCCGATGACGAGGTCGGCCTCGATGACGGCCTTCTCCAGCTCGTAGGCGTTGGAGACGATCGTCTTCACCTTGGTGCCGAAGATCTTGTCGGCCTCGCGGAGCTTGTTGATGTCGCGGTCGAGCAGGGTCACGTGGAAGCCCATGCCGACGGCGATCTGGGTGGCGTTCCAGCCGGAGACGCCGCCGCCGATGACGACGCACTCGCCGGCGTGGGTGCCGGGGACGCCGCCGGGGAGCACGCCGCGGCCGCCGACCGAGCGCATCAGGTGGTAGGCGCCGACCTGCGGGGCCAGACGGCCCGCGACCTCGGACATCGGGGCGAGCAGCGGCAGGGCGCGGTTCGCGGTCTCGACGGTCTCGTAGGCGATGGCGGTGGTGCCGGACTCGAGGAGAGCGTCCGTGCACTCGCGGGAGGCGGCGAGGTGCAGGTACGTGAAGAGGGTCTGGTCCTTGCGGAGGCGGTGGTACTCCTCCGCGATGGGCTCCTTGACCTTGAGCAGCAGGTCGGCCGTGTCCCAGACCTCGTCGGCGGTGGGCAGGATCTGCGCACCGGCGGAGACGTACTCCTCGTCCGTGATCGAGGAACCCACACCGGCGTTCTGCTCGATGAAGACCTGGTGGCCGTTGCGGACGAGCTCGTGGACACCGGCGGGGGTGATGGCCACGCGGAACTCGTTGTTCTTGACCTCGCGGGGGATGCCGACCTTCATCGTCGATCACGGTCCTTGAATCAGGGGAAACGGGGGTGCAATGCGATACATACCCGGATGCAAGGAGACGCACCGGGGCAGACCGCGGTCGATCGCGGCTCACCCAGTCTAATGAAGGAGTTCCCCGTGTCTAGCCTTGCAAAGCATTATTCTTCGACGGAAGCACTACGGATTTCGTAGGCGGAAGTCTCGCCTCCGAGGAGCCTTTCGGCCGCGGACCGGTGCAAACGGGCCGCAGCGGGGTCTCCGAGCCGGTCGAGGGTGTCCGCGAGCCGGAGCTGGAGCGCGGCCTGAAGCCGCACGTCCTGGGCACGCCGGGCCCACTCCACCGCCTCCTCGCAGGTCCGCAGCGACTCCTCGGGCCGTCCGGCGTACTCCTGGACCCGGGCCGCCTCGCTCAACGCCCGCGCGTGGCCGGGGAGATCGGCCAGGCGCCGGTAGCCCGCGGCGGCGGCGCGCCAGTTCCGCAGGGCCTCGCCGTAGCGGCCGGCGTAGGTCTGCACCGCGCCGAGCCGGGCGTACAGCCGGGCCTGGTCGGCGCGCTCGTCCCGGGCGAGGCGCTGGGCGAGGGCCCGCCCGTACCAGTCGGCGGCCCGCTGCCAGTCCCCCAGCTCCTGGTGGGAACCGCCTACGGATTCCATCGCGCGGCCGATCGCGTACGGGTCGTTCGCGGCCCGTCCGGCGTCCAGAGCGGCCCGGTAGCGGGCCAGGGCGTCCTGGGTGCGGCCGGTCCTGGCGTCGAGATCGGCGAGATTGAGCAGCGCGGCGGCCCGTTCCCGGTGCAGTCCGCGCCGCTCGGCGACGTCCAGGACCAGCCGGTGCAGGCCGTAGAGCTCGGGCGCCGCGGCCTCGGCGCCCCGGTGTGCGGTCTCGGCCCTGACCAGGGCGGCGACCAGCCGGCGGGCCAGGGTGTCGAGCTCGCCGTCGGCGACGGCCAGGCGGGCGGAGGCGAGCAGCACGGGCCGGCGGCTCTCCAGCCAGTCGGCGGCGGCGGGCACGCCCGGGAAGCGCAGGGCGCGGGGCAGTCCGGCGAGCTTCTTGTGGGCCGGGGACCCCTCGGGCTCGGTGACCGCCCGGCAGGACTGGAGGAGCCGTACGGTCCGCTCCAGCATCCGGGCGCGGGCGAGCTGTACCTCGGCGGGCCGGTCGCGCTCCTCCATCCGCTCGCGGAGCGCCGGGACGAGATGGCCGGGCAGCTCGTACTGGCCGTCCTCGCCCTCGGTGACGAGACCGAGGGCGACGAAGTCGGCCAGGGTGGTCGCCGCCGCCGAGACGGAGCAGCCGGCCAGGGCGGAGGCGGTGTGGGCGTCGGCCCGGCCGAGCGGGGCGAGGGTGAGGTAGCGCAGTATCCGGGCGGCCGGCTGCGCCAGGGACTCGTGGACCAGCTGGAACGCGCGGGAGAGCGGGTCGCCGGAGAGGACCCGCAGCCGCTTGGCGAGGTCGGCGACGGAGGACTTGGGGCGGGCGGCGAGCCAGCCGCCCGCGAGGACGACGGCGGCGGGCTGCCCGCCGCACTCCTCCGCGAGGCTCTCGGCGGCCTGCGGGTCGACCGTGACGCGCACGGAGCCGGTGTAGCCGGTGAGCATCTCGATCGCCGACTTGGGGTCGAGGCCGCCGAGGGTGCAGGGCCGGACGTCGGGGATGCCGGTGAGCGGCCCCTTGGCGACGGCGACGACGAGGGCGTCGGGGTTGTCCGGGATCAGCGGGTCGACCTGTTCGGCGTCGACGGAGTCGTCGAGGACGAGGACCGCCCGGCGCTCGACGAGGGCGTCGCGGACGAGTTCGGTCAGCTCGTCCTCCCCCGCGCCGGGCGGCTCGTCGACGCCGAGGTCCTTCAGCAGGGCCTGGGCTGCCCGCGCGGTGGGGACCGGGTCGCCGCCGGGTTCGGTGAGCCGGGCGCGGAACACCCCGTCGGGGTAGGCGGTGGCGAGTCCGGCGACGAGCTCCTCGGCGAGCGCGGTCCGCCCGGAGCCGGGGCGTCCGGCGATCAGGAGGACGCGCGCGCGGGGTGCCTTGTGGCCGGCGAGGGTGTCGAGTCCGGTCCGTTCGATGTCGGCGCGCAGGGCCTTCAACTCACGCTGCCGGCCGTAGAAGTTCCGCACCCCGCCCGCCGCCGCCACCGCCTGATCCGTCACGGGCCACGCTCCCGTCCACCTGCGCACGAGCCGATCCCGCGGGGGTCTCCGCACGGGTGATCCCGAGCGTAGTTCAGGGCGTGCGCCCGACCCGGCGGAGCAGGGCGGAACAATCCCCCGATCGGATCAGCAGATCGTCAGACCACCACTCCGGTTGGCCCAGGCGGGGCGGTCACGACTCGAACGGCCGGGCCGGCCACTCCGCGTCGGCCGGGCGCAGCGCGTCGATGCCGTCGCCCGCGCGCGCGGCGAACAGCGAAAGGACGCCCAGGACCAGACAGTTGTTGTGCAGCTCGCCCGCGAGCGCGCCGCGCACGACCTCCGCGAGCGGGACCCGGGCCAGCTCCATGTCGGCCTCCTCGTCGGAGACCTCGTAGCGTTCGCCCTGTGCCTCGGACAGGTCCCGCGCCAGGAAGATCCGTACCGCCTCGTCGCTGCCGCCGGGCGTCGTGTACACGTCGGTCAGGACCCGCCAGTCCTCCGCCTTGACGTGCGCCTCCTCGTACAGCTCGCGCTGCGCGGCGTGCAGCGGGTTCTCCCCGGGTACGTCGAGGAGGCCGGCCGGGATCTCCCAGAGCTTCTGCCGCACGGGGTGCCGGTACTGCTTCAGGAGCAGCACCCGGTCCTGGTCGTCGAGGGCGACGACCGCCACCGAGCCGGGGTGGACCTGGTAGTCGCGGTGCGCGACGGACCCGTCGGGCATGACCACCTCGTCCGTGCGGACGCTCGTCTTCTTTCCCTGGAACGGGGTCGTCGTGCCGGCGACCCGCCACTCCTCCGGGGTGTCCTGCAACTCCATCTGCGTCCTTCCACCCTCACCACACACGAAAACCGGGGCACCGGCCCTCGTAAGGCCTGCGTACCCCGGCAACGTTAACTCCTGGTCCTACTTGCCCGTCTTCCGCTCGACGGCCGCCTTGACCAGGCCGGCGAAGAGCGGGTGCGGACGCGTCGGACGCGAGCGCAGCTCGGGGTGGGCCTGGGTCGCGACCAGGTAGGGGTGCACCTCGCGCGGGTACTCGACGTACTCGACGAGCTTGTTGTCCGGAGAGGTACCGGAGAAGACCAGACCGGCCTTCTTCTCCAGCTCGGCGCGGTAGGCGTTGTTCACCTCGTAGCGGTGGCGGTGGCGCTCGTCCACGTACGGCTGGTCGTCGTAGACCTCGCGCACGATGGAGCCCTCGGCGAGCTTCGCCGGGTACAGGCCCAGGCGCATCGTTCCGCCGAGGTCACCGGCGCCCTCGACGTACGCGAGCTGCTCCTCCATGGTCGAGATGACCGGGTGGGCGGTGCCCGCGTCGAACTCGGTGGAGTTGGCGTCCGGGATGTCGGCCAGGTTGCGGGCGGCCTCGATGACGATGCACTGCAGGCCCAGGCAGATGCCGAGCAGCGGCACCTTGTTCTCGCGGGCGTACTGGATCGCGCCGATCTTGCCGTTGACACCGCGGTCGCCGAAGCCGCCGGGGATCAGGATCGCGTCGACGTCACCGAGCTGCTTCTTCGCGCCGGCCGCGGTCTTGCAGTCGTCGGAGGTGACCCACTTGACCTTGACCCGCGCCTTGTTGGCGAAGCCGCCGGCCCGCATGGCCTCGGTGATCGAGAGGTACGCGTCGGGCAGGTCGATGTACTTGCCGACGAGCGCGACGGTGACCTCGTGGTCCGGGTTGTGGACGCGGTCGAGCAGGTCGTCCCAGGTCGTCCAGTCCACGTCGCGGAACGGCAGGTCGAGCTTGCGGACGACGTAGGCGTCCAGACCCTCGGTGTGCAGCACCTTGGGGATGTCGTAGATCGACTTGGCGTCGATGGCGGCTACGACGGCGGCCTCGTCCACGTCGCACATCAGCGAGATCTTGCGCTTGATGGCGGTGGGGACGTCACGGTCGGCGCGCAGCACGATGGCGTCCGGCTGGATACCGATGTTGCGCAGCGCGGCGACGGAGTGCTGGGTCGGCTTGGTCTTCAGCTCGCCGGACGGGCCGATGTAGGGCAGCAGCGAGATGTGCACGACGAAGACGTTGTCGCGGCCGACCTCGTGGCGGACCTGGCGGACGGTCTCCAGGAACGGCAGCGACTCGATGTCGCCGACGGTGCCGCCGACCTCGGTGATGACCACGTCGACGTCGTCGGTGGCCATGCGGCGGATCCGCGACTTGATCTCGTTGGTGATGTGCGGGATGACCTGGACGGTGTCGCCGAGGTACTCGCCGCGCCGCTCCTTGGCGATGACCTGCGAGTAGACCTGGCCGGTGGTGACGTTGGCCGAGCCGTCGAGGTCGACGTCGAGGAAGCGCTCGTAGTGGCCGATGTCCAGGTCGGTCTCGGCGCCGTCGTTGGTGACGAACACCTCGCCGTGCTGGAACGGGTTCATCGTGCCGGGGTCGACGTTCAGGTACGGGTCGAGCTTCTGCATCGTGACCCGAAGGCCCCGCGCCTTGAGGAGCGCACCCAGGCTGGAGGCGGTCAGGCCCTTCCCGAGGGAGGACGCGACACCCCCGGTGACGAAGATGTGCTTGGTCGTCGTGGTTTTGGGCGGCATCGCCAAGAGGGGGCTCCCGTGGTCGCGTTCTGGAGGTGCGTTCCGGCGTGCCCTCCGGAAGAATCGGGGGGTGCCGTCGCTGCGGTTGCGGGGGCTCGGCTGTCGCCGTTTCCCACCGGTCCACGGGGTACCAGGGTATCAGCGACATCGGGAGACCGCTTCCGGCCACACGGGGCAGTCAGGCGCGCACGGACGGCTACGCGCCCTCCGGGTGCGCGGGCTGCGCCGGGTGGCAGCGGCGTCAAGAGGTGCGTCAGGAATGCTCACCCGATCGGCGCAACGGCGTTACGAGGGCGTGCCGAAACGCGTCGTATCCTGCTCGGACACTTGCCGCCGATCGTCAACATCCGTTGACCGCTGATCTGTAGTAACCGCCCTTCGGGCGGACGTGGCCGTTCGATCTGGAGAGAGCACGTGGCCGGGCGCATCGAGGATTACGCACTCATCGGAGACATGCAGACCGCCGCCCTGGTCTGCCGGGACGGCAGTGTCGACTGGCTCTGCCTGCCCCGCTTCGATTCGCACGCCGTCTTCGCGGGACTCCTCGGGACCGAGGAACACGGCTTCTGGCGGGTCGGTCCCGCCGTCCCCAACGGCACTCCCCCGCCGCCCGCCGACCGCCGCCGCTACCGGGGCGACTCGCTCATCCTGGAGTCCGAGTGGGACACCCCGCGCGGCACGGTCCGGGTGATCGACTTCATGCCCCCGCGCGACGGCGCGCCGCAGCTGATCCGGATCGTGGAGGGCGTCTCGGGCCGCGTGCCGATGCACTCCGCGCTGCGGATGCGGTTCAGCTACGGACGTGTGGTGCCGTGGGTCCACAAGGTCGGCGACCGCACGGTCGCCGTCGCGGGCCCCGACTCGGTGTGGCTGGACATGGACGCCGAGACGCACGGCAAGGACCTCACGACGTACTCGGACTTCACCGTCACCCCGGGCGACCGGGTCACCTTCACCATCAGCTGGCAGCCCTCGCACAAGGAGGCGCCCGCCCTGCCGGACCCGGAGGGTTCGCTGGAGGCGACCGAGGACTTCTGGCGGGAGTGGGTGGAGCACTGCACGTACCACGGCCCGTACCGCGAGGCGGTGGTCCGCTCCCTGATCACCCTGAAGGCCCTGACCTACGCGCCGACGGGCGGCATCGTCGCCGCGCCGACCACGTCCCTCCCCGAGGAGATCGGCGGCGTACGGAACTGGGACTACCGCTACACCTGGCTGCGCGACGCGGCGATCACCCTCTCCTCGATGCTCCGCACCGGCTACCGCGAGGAGGCCCGCGCCTGGCGGGACTGGCTGCTCCGCGCGGTCGCGGGCGACCCGGAGAACCTGCAGATCATGTACGGGATCGCCGGCGAGCGCGAGCTCGGCGAGGCGGAGCTGGACTGGCTGCCCGGGTACGAGAACTCCGGCCCGGTCCGGGTCGGCAACGGCGCTGCCAACCAGCTCCAGCTCGACGTCTACGGCGAGGTCACCGAGGCGCTGCACCTGGCGCACATGACGGGCCTGTCCCGCAACGACTACGCCTCCCTCCTCCAGCTCAAGCTGATCCGCTACCTGGAGACGCACTGGGACCAGCCCGACGAGGGCATCTGGGAGGTGCGCGGCCCGCGCCGCCACTTCGTGCACTCGAAGGTCATGGCCTGGGTGGCGGTCGACCGCACGATCAAGCTGATCGAGTCCGGGGACGCCGACGGCCCTCTGGAGCGCTGGCGCACGCTGCGCGACGACATCCACCGGGACGTCTGCGAAAAGGGCTACGACAAGGAGCGGAACACCTTCACGCAGTCGTACGGCTCCAAGGAGCTGGACGCCTCGCTGCTGCTGATCCCGCAGATGGGCTTCCTGCCGCCGGACGACAAGCGGGTCATCGGCACGATCGAGGCGATCCAGCGCGAGCTCTCCACCGAGGACGGCTTCGTCCTGCGCTACCCCACGGCGGGCGAGCAGGCCGGCGTGGACGGCCTGGAGGGCGACGAGGGCGCGTTCCTCGCCTGCTCCTTCTGGCTCGCCGACGACCTGGCGATGATCGGCCGCGTGGACGAGGCCCGCCAACTCTTCGAACGCCTCCTGGCCCTCCGCAACGACCTGGGCCTCCTGGCAGAGGAATGGGACCCCCGCCTCCAACGCCAGGTGGGCAACTTCCCCCAGGCCTTCAGCCACGTCCCCCTGATCGACACGGCCCTGCGGCTGACGGCGAGCGGGGCGTACGGGGGCTGAGGGGCTACGGGGGCTGAGGGGCGGGGTACGCCAGACTCCCACCGCCCGCACGGGGCGCGTATCGCGGTGGCCCGGAATACGCTGAAAGGGTCCTGTCCCCCCTCAGGAAGGGGGGCTCACCCATGGCTCCCCAGATCGACGTTCCGGCGACGGCGCTGGCCGGGCTCCGTGAGGATCTGGCCGGCGAGGTGTTCGTGCCCGGCGATCCCGGTTACGACGAGGCCCGGAAGATCCACAACGGCATGATCGACCGGCGTCCCGCCGTCATCGCCCAGTGCGCGACCTCCGAGGACGTGGCCAACGCGGTCCTCTTCGGCCGGGAGACCGAGCTGCCCATCGCCGTGCGCGGCGGCGGGCACAGCGTCGCGGGCTCGTCCGTCGTCGACGACGGTCTCGTCGTCGACCTGCGCCGGATGCACGCGGTCGTCGCCGACCCCGAGCACCTGACGGCCCGCGTCGAGGGCGGCGCGACCATGAGCCACCTCGACCACGCCACCCAGCCCTTCCAGCTGGCCACCACCGGCGGCCGGGTCTCCACCACCGGCGTCGGCGGCTTCACGCTCGGCGGCGGTTCGGGCTGGCTGGAGCGGAAGTTCGGGCTCGCCTGCGACAACCTCCTCGCCGCCGAGCTGATCACCGCCGAGGGCAAGCACGTCCACACCGACGCCGAGACGCACCCGGAGCTGTTCTGGGCGCTGCACGGCGGCGGCGGGAACTTCGGGGTGGCGACCTCCCTCACCCTGCGGCTCCACGAGCTGCCCCAGATGAGCTTCGCGCTGCTCTTCTTCCTCCCGGAGTCCGCGCCCGAGGTGGTACGCACCTTCCGGGACCTCGCGGCCGACGCCCCGAACGCGGTGGGCGGCGGCGTCATCTACCTGCCCGCACCCCCGGAGCCGTTCGTCCCCGAACACCTCGTCGGCAAGCTGGTCTGCGGCACGCTGCTCACCTACGCCGGTCCGGTCGCCAAGGTCCGCGAGCTCGCGGCGCCGCTGATCGCGCTGAAGCCCGCGATCGAGATGGTCACGGACATCCCGTACAGCGACCTCCAGTGCATGCTCGACGACCCACCGGGCCTGCGGAACTACTGGTCGGCGGAGTACCTCAACGCCTTCCCGGACGAGGCGGTGGACGCCTTCTGCGCCCGGGGCGCCCTGATCCCCCTCCCGACCGCCACCCAGCACGTGCTCTTCATGATGGGCGGCGCGCTGGCCTCCGGTCCGGCCGACTACCCCATCCCGTGGCGCTCGGCGCCCTGGGCCGTCCACCCCTTCGCGACCTGGGAGGACCCGGCCGACGACGAACGGGCGAGGCAGTGGGTAAGGGACGTGCGGGCCGACGCCCGGCCGTGGTCCACCGGAGCCGTGTACCTCAACTTCATCGGCTCCGAGGGCGACGAGCGGGTCGTCTCGGGCTTCGGCGCCGAGAACTACCGCAGGCTCGCCGCCGTGAAGGCCACGTACGACCCCGACAACACCTTCCGCTTCAACCACAACATCACCCCGGCGGCGGCGTGACGCACACCACACGAGACGGACAGTCGCGTAATCGGCCGCGCGGGGCGACGAGTTGTCGACCGGCCGGACGGACTGTCGAGTCCCGTGACCATCGGGTGATGTTGCCGGCGGAGATACGCAGGTAGCGTCCGGTCATGGACAGTCAGGGCGGGATCACCGTGCAGCGGGCGCTGGAGCTGCCCGGGCTCCGCAGCGGCCTCCCGGAGGTGGTCGCGGGCGCGGACCGGCTGAACCGGACCGTGCGCTGGGTGCACGCGGGCGAGGTCCCGAACATCGCGTCGCTGCTCAAGGGCGGCGAGCTGCTGCTCACGACGGGCCTCGGCCTCGGTACGCGCCCGGCGGAGCAGCGCGCATTCGTCCGCCGACTCGCGGACCGAGGCATCGCGGCCCTGGTGGTCGAGCTGGGCCCCCGCTTCTCCCGCCTACCGGCCACGATCGTGGACACGGCACGCGCGGCGGGCCTCCCCCTGGTGCAGCTGCACCGCGAAGTCCCTTTCGTGGCGGTGACCGAGGAGATCCACACCGAGATCGTGAACGGCCACTACGCGCTGCTTCGGCAGGCGGAGGAGGTCCACCGCCAGTGCACGGAGGCGCTGCTCGGCGGGGGCGGGGTGCCCCAGGTGCTGCGGATCCTGGCCGACTTCACGGCGAACCCGGTCTTCCTGGAGACGGCGGACGGCCAGCTGCTCTACGCGGCGGGTACGGAGTCGGGCCCGGCCGACCCGCTCCAGGTCTGGGACGGGCTGCGCGGCCAGCGCGCGGCGCGCGAGTCGGGCCCGCCGACGGGCGCGGTACTCGTGGACGTACCCGGCGGCGGACCGGGCACAGGATCCGTCCGCGCCCGCCTTGTCCTCCTGGCGGTCGATGGCCCACTGTCCCAGCTGCACCGCATGGCGGCGGAACGGGCGGCGGGCATCCTGGCGGTCGTCCTGATGCAGGCCAGGCAGGAGGAGGAGCTGGCGGCGCGGGGCCGCGGCGACTTCCTGACGGACCTGGCGGAGGGCCGGATCACGCCGGAGGACGCCCCGGCCCAGGCGAGGGTCCTGGGCTTCCGCCCGGGCGACGGCCCCCTGCTCCCCGTGGTGATGCGCCTCGCTTCGGACCTGTCCCCCTCGGGCAACTGGTCACTGCTGGCAAGGGCGGTCCTGGAGGAGCTGTCCTCGGTGGGTGTCCCGGTCCTGCTGGGCGTACGCCCGGTGGAGGGCCGGGTGCCGCTCCTGCTCGGCCTGCGCTCGGAGTCGGAGCGTACGGCGGTGGCGGACCGGGTCGCGGCGGCGCTGCGCGCGGGCGTGGAGCGGGCCGGCCTGGAACGCGGGGGCGGCCAACCGCCGGTGGTCGTGGTGGGCATCGCGGGCGGCTGGGCGGCGGCGTCGGCGTCCCTGCGGCACGCGGGCGAGACGGCGACGGCGGCGCAGGGCCTCTCGGACCGCCCCTGGTACGACGCACGCCGCCTGGACATCGACCTCCTCCTCTGGCGCCTGCGGGAACACCCGGACCTAGCGGCCTTCGTGGACCGCGCGATCGGCCCCCTGAGAGACCACGACCGCACGTCCCGCCCCCCACTGCTCCCCACCCTCGAGACCTACCTGGCCCACGCGGGCCGCAAGGCGGAAACGGCCCGCGAACTCCACCTCAACCGCCAGACCCTCTACAACCGCCTGGCCCGAATCTCCGAACTCCTGGGCACCGACCTGGACGACCCCCAAACAGTCCTGGCCCTCTCCCTAGCCCTCCGAGCCAGACGCCACACCCCGTAACCAGGCAAGCGCGCCACGGCCACCCTGAAACCGGCGCGGTTCGGGGGCCTGCGGCGCGAAGCGGCCGCACCCGGAACCAGCGCCCCACCCCGAACGGCACCCCGCGACGCGAAGCCACCGCCCCGGGGGCACGGGCTCACACCCCGACCTCACCTGCGGCACGAAGCCGCCTCACCCGGAGTACTGCGGCTCCGCCCCGGACCCACCCGCGGCGCGAAGCTGCCGCCCTCGGGACCCGGCGCCCCACGCCCAGGCCCACCCCAGCACGAAGCCGCCGCCCGGGGGGGAGGCGAAGCCCCATCCCCAGAACCGCCCCACCGGGGCACAAGGCCCGGCCCCCAACCAGCCCGCGGCGCGAAGCCGACGCGCCCAGGGCAGAGGCCCCCGCGCCCACCCCGCAGCGAGAAGCCACCACCCCGGGGGCACGGGGGCAAAGCCCTCATCCCCCAAAACCCGCCCCACCGGGGCACGGGCCCCACGCCGACCCCACCCCGCGGCGCGAAGCCGCCGCGCTCAGGGGTACGGGGGCGGAGCCCCCGGTCTCGTCAGGGTTTCGGGAAGGGGTGGGGTGGGGGAATCCCCCCGTCACCCCCTCAGCGCCGCCCCGACAACTCGTCGTACACGCTCAACACATGCGCGATCGTCTCGTCCTCCGTCGGCCACGTCCGCGCCTGTACCCGCCCCGCCGCCGCCAGGTCCATCCGACGGTCCGTGTCCTCCAGAAGGCCCCGCACCGCCCCCGCCAGCGCCGCCGCGTCACCCCACGGCACCAACTCCGCCGCGTCCCCGACCAGTTCCGGAACCCCGCCCACCGCCGTCGCGACCAGCGGCACGCCGAGTCGCAGGGCCTCCTGCGCCAGCAGGGAGCGGGCCTCCCAACGCGACGGGAGCACCGCCACGTCCGCCGCCGCCAACAGCTCCGCCACATCGTCCCGGCGCCCGATCAGCCGGACCGCGAGCCCCTCGGCCTCGACCCGCCGCTGCAACGCCGCCCGCTCGCGCCCCTCCCCCGCGATCACCAGCAACGGCTGCGGGTCCAGATCCCGCCACTCCCTCGCCGCGTCGAGCAGCAACCCGTACCCCCGCTCCGGCACCAGCGCCCCGACCGCCATCAGCAACGGCCGGTCCACCGCCCCCAGTTCCGCCCGCGCCTTCCCGTCGTGCAGGCAGACCGGCGCCCGGGACGCGGGCACCGTCACCGGAGCGAGCCGCGCGTCCCGCGCCCCGCGCCGCCGAGCCCGGTCGACCAGCTCCGACGAGGTGCCGAGGACGACGGCTGCCGCCCGCGCCGTCCTTCGTTCGAGCAGCCGCAACAGCCCGCCCCGCGCCCCGTCCACATGGTTGCGGGTGTGCCAGGTCGTCACGAGCGCGGGCCCCCGCACCCCTCCCGATCCCGACAGCGCGAGCGTCGCCCGCACCGAGGCGTGGAGCCCGTGCGCGTGCACCACGTCCGCGCCGATGCAGGCGTTGCGGAGCTGCGCGACCGTCGCGGGGTCGTTGCGGCGCGGGACGGGCACGAAGTGCGCGCCGGCACCGATGAAGTCGTAGGCGCGGTCGAGTTCGGCCGGGGCGCACACGGTCACCCGCACACCCCTCGCCACCAGCCCCGAGGCAAGTGATCGGACGTGAGCGCTACTGCCCGCGCTGCCGCCGCCCAGCACTTGGACCGTACGGAGCTGTGTCACGGCCCCAAGGATGCCAGCCCGTACGCACGTTCCGGCACCGAAGCCCCGTCATGGCCGTGTCGTGGCCTTGCCGTGTCCTTGTCGTGGCCGTTGCCAAGGCTTCAACTCGCCGCGGGCTTTCACTCACACGGGTGAACGCGCGAGGTCGCCGACCTTGTCTCCGTACACCGCCGCCGCGACGAGCCCCACCGCGTGGACGGCGAGTCCGAACCGGCCGTTCCCGGCCGCGATCGCACTGCCGACGGCGGCTCCGAGCGCGTGCGCGCCCGTGTCACCGAGCATGGTCCGCTCACCGAGGTCGTCCACGAGGACGGCGGCCGCGGCGCCCATCGGCGCGGCCGCGAGCGTCCCACGCAGCAGCCCGGCCGCGCCGATCCCGAACAGCTTCACGGCCCCACTGGTGACCTCGCCGTCGCGCAGGGCCCCCAGGTGCGCCCGGAAGCCCCGGCGGTGGTCGCGGTCAGCGTAGGCGCCCCCACGAGGCCTCCGGGCAAGGCCCCCTCAGCCGTCCGCCCGCGCCGTGGCCAGCAGTTCCTCCGCGTGCGCCCGTGCCGTCTCCGAGTCCTCCTGGCCCGCCAGCATCCGCGACAGCTCGCGCACGCGGTCCTCGCCCTCCAGGACGGTGACGCCGGACCGGGTCACGGAGCCGTCGTTGGTCTTCTCGACCAGCAGCTGCCGGTCGGCGAACGCAGCCACCTGCGGAAGGTGGGTGACCACGACGACCTGCGCCGACTTGGCGAGCTTCGCGAGGCGCCGGCCGATCTCCACGGCCGCCTTGCCGCCGACACCCGCGTCGACCTCGTCGAAGAGGTACGTCGGCACCGGGTCCGTACCCGCGAAGACGACCTCGACCGCGAGCATCACCCGGGACAGCTCACCACCGGACGCGCCCTTCGCGATCGGCCGCGGCGGCGCGCCCGGGTGCGGCGCGAGCAGCAGTTCGACCTCGTCGGCGCCGGACGGCGCGTACGCGACCGGGCGGCCGCCGACCTCGACCCCGTCCGGGTCCTCGGTCTGGCTGATCGCGAACGACACGCGCGCGTGGGGCATGGCGAGCGAGGCCAGTTCGGCGGTCACGGCCTCGGCGAACCGGTCCGCCGCCTCCGTACGGGCGTCGGTGAGCGCCTGCGCCAGGACGGACAGCTCGGCCCGCAGCGCGTCCCGCTCGGCCGTCAGCTCGCCGACCCGGTCGTCGTCGCCCTCCAGCTCGTTGAGCCGGGCCGCGCTCTCCTGCGCCCACGCAAGCACGGCCGCGATGTCCGCGCCGTACTTCCGGGTGAGCTGCGTCAGCGCCGCCCGCCGCTCCTCCACGACGGCGAGCCGCCGCGGGTCGGCGTCCAGGTTGTCGGCGTACCCGGCCAGTTCCCCGGCCACGTCGGAGAGCAGGATCGAGATCTCGCCCATCCGGTCCGCGAGCGAGGCGAGCGCGGGGTCGTGCGACCGTACGGCCTCCAGGGCTCGCCCGGCCCCCGCGACCAGGGTCGTCGCGTCGACGGCCTCCGGGTCCTCGGGCTGGCCCGCGAGGGCGGCGTGCGCGAGCGCGGCGGCGGAGGCGAGGGCCTCGGCGTGCCCGAGCCGCTCCGCTTCGGCCGCCAGCTCGACGTCCTCACCGGCCAGCGGCTCGACCGCCTCGATCTCACCGAGCCCGAAGCGCAGCAGGTCGGCCTCCTGGGCCCGCTCCCGCGCCCGGGTGGTGATCTCGTCCAGCTCGGCGACGACGGCCCGCAGCCGCCGGTACGCCTCCGAGTACGCGGCCAGCGGTACGGCGACGGCCTCGCCCGCGTACCGGTCGAGCGCGCCGCGCTGCCGGGCGGGCTTGAGTAGCCCCTGCTGGTCGGTCTGGCCGTGCACGGCGACGAGTTCGTCGGCGAGTTCGGCGAGCAGCCCGACCGGCACCGAACGCCCGCCGAGATGGGCCCGCGAGCGGCCCTCGGCGGAGATCGTCCGGCTGATGAGCAGCGCGCCGTCGTCCAGCTCGGCACCCGCCTCCGCCGCGCGCACGGCGACGGCCGCGCCCTCGGGCAGCGTGATCCGCCCCTCGACGACGGCCGAGCCGGCGCCGATCCGCACCAGGGCGGGGTCGGCGCGCCCGCCGAGCAGCAGCCCAAGGCTGGTCACGACCATCGTCTTGCCCGCACCGGTCTCGCCCGTCACCGCGGTGAAACCGGGCGACAGCTCGACCACCGCGTCGTCGATGACCCCGAGCGACCGTATCCGCATCTCCTCCAACACGGAGAAGACCTTACGAGGTCCGGCCCCACCTGTGCGACGGCCCCTGCCGGAACGGGGTGAACCCGCAGGTCGGGGGCGTGGTTGTCACCCGTGGGGGTGGGCACCACGCCGAGGAACCGCCACGGGTCCTCAGTGCGGCGCGCCCCGCCACCCCGACACCGGCAGCGCGAACTTCGCCACCAGCCGGTCCGTGAACGAGGCATGGTGCAGCCGGGCGAGCCGTACCGGCACCTCGCCGCGCCTGACCTCGACCCGCGCGCCCGCCGGGAGTTCGACCGTCCGGCGGCCGTCGCACCACAGCACGCCGTTCGGCGTGTGCGGCTCGACCTCCACCGCGAGCACCGACTCCGGCGTCGTCACGAGCGGCTTGGCGAACAGCGCGTGCGCCCCGATCGGCACCATGAGCAGCGCCTCGACCTCGGGCCAGATCACCGGCCCGCCGGCCGAGAAGGCGTACGCCGTCGAGCCGGTCGGGGTCGCGCAGATCACCCCGTCGCAGCCGAAGCCGGTGACCGGGCGGCCGTCGATCGCGAGCACGACCTCCAGCATCCGTTCCGGGGAGACCTTCTGCACGGCCGCCTCGTTCAGCGCCCAGTCCCGGTGCAGCACGTCGCCGTTCTCGTACACGACGACATCGAGGGTCATGCGCTCCTCGACCTCGTACGCCCGCGTCACGACCCGGTCGACGACCTTGTCGAGGTCGTCGCGCTCGGCCTCCGCGAGGAAGCCGACCCGGCCCAGGTTGACGCCGAGCATCGGCACGCCGGACGCGCGCGAGAACTCCGAGCCGCGCAGCAGCGTCCCGTCACCGCCGAGGACGACGAGCAGCTCGCAGCCCTCCAGCGCCTCGGCGCAGGCCTCCGGCACCGTCTCCACGGACGGCGGCAGCGGCAGGTCGGCCGCCTCCGCCTCCAGGACACGGACGCCGATCCCGCTGCGCAGCAGCCCGAGGACGACGAGTTCGGCGCTGCGCACGGCGGCCGGGCGGCCGGTGTGCGCGAGCAGGAAGACGGTACGGCTACCGGTACCAGTACCAAGTGGTGCGGTCGTTGAGCTCAACGAGGTCCCTCCGCCACGGCGCGGTCGACATCCGCCGGATCCAGCGCGGGCGCCCCTGCCCGCAGCCACAGAAAGTACTCGACATTGCCGGAGGGGCCGGGCAGCGGGCTGGCGGTCACGCCCAGGACCCCGAGCCCGAGCTCGCCCGCCCGGCGCGCCACGTTCTTCACCGCGTCGCCGCGCAGCTGCGTGCTGCGCACCACACCGCCCGTACCGAGGCGTTCCTTGCCGACCTCGAACTGCGGCTTGACCATGAGCACGAGGTCCGCGTCGGGCGCGGTGCAGCTCACCAGGGCGGGGAGGACGAGGCCGAGCGGGATGAAGGAGAGGTCGCCGACGACGAGGTCGACGGGGGTTCCATCGATGGCGTCGAGGGTCAGCTCGCGTACGTTCGTGCGGTCCTTGACGGTGACCCGGTCGTCGCTCTGCAGGGACCAGGCGAGCTGGCCGTAGCCGACGTCGACGGCCACGACGTGCGCGGCGCCCGCCCGCAGCAGGACGTCCGTGAACCCGCCGGTCGACGCGCCCGCGTCAAGGGCTCGCCGGCCCTCGACCGTCAGCCCCTGGGGTACGAAGGCGGCGAAGGCACCGGCCAGCTTGTGGCCGCCGCGCGAGACGTAGGACGGGTCGTCGTCGTCCGCGGCGACGACGATGGCCGCGGCCGTCTCGACCTGGGTGGCGGGCTTGGTCGCGACCGTCTTGCCGACGGTCACCCGCCCCGCCGCGATCAGCTGGCTGGCGTGCTCGCGCGAGCGGGCGAGCTCACGGCGTACCAGCTCGGCGTCCAGACGGCGGCGTGCCACTCCTGCCACGTTCGGTTCAGCTCCTGAGGTCGTACGGCGGTGTCGGTCCGGGACCGGGTGTCGGTCCGGGACCGGGTGTCGGTCCGGGACCGGGTGTCGGTCCGGGGCGGACGGCGTCGAGCGAGGTCAGCTCGTCGCGCAGTCCACGGTGTACATCCTCGTACACCTCCAGGTGTCCGTCCGCCGGAAGGCCGTCGGCATCGGCAAGCCGCTCCAGGAGGGCGTCCACGACGGGCCGGCCGGTGGGAACACGCTCGACGCCGAGGGGCGCGGGCCCGACGGGCTCGAACCTCGCCTCCTCCGCCGCTTCCGCCGCCTCCGGCGCTGCGTCCGTCACGTCACTCATGCGCCCGACGCTATCGCGAAGCCCTGGGGTACGGTCGACGGCGATGGCCACGATCGAGGAGTGCCGCAGCGCACTCGACAAACTTTCGGACAATCTCACGCGCGCCGACGGCGAGGTCCGCAGCGCCGCCGCGCTCGACCGCAGCCTGAGCTGCCACATCACGGACCTGGACAGCACGTTCACCGGCCGCCTCGCGGACGGCCGGATCCAGGTCCAGGACACGGTGCCGGGCCCGCCGCCCGCCAAGGCGCAGATCCGCCTGGCGATGACGGGCGACGACCTGGTGGCGATGGTGGACGGCGAGCTGAACTTCGCGAAAGCCTGGGCCTCCGGCCGGGTCAGGCTGGAGGCGGGCTTCCGCGATCTGCTGAAGCTGCGCTCACTTCTGTAGCGAACGACCGGCGGGCCGGCCCTCCCGCCCCCCGTTCGCCCGCGCCTTGCGCCCCGCGGGCACGACCAGCGGCGTTCCCGTCTCCGGGTCCTCGATGACCTGGCAGCGCACTCCGAAGACCCGCTCGACGAGCTCGGCCGTGACGACCTCGGCGGGCGGGCCCTCCGCGACGACCTCGCCGTCCCGGCAGGCGATCAGGTGGGTGGCGTACCGGGCCGCGTGGTTGAGGTCGTGGAGGACGGCGACGAGCGTCCGGCCCTGGGTCTCGTGCAGCTCGGCGCACAGGTCGAGGACGTCGATCTGGTGCTGGATGTCGAGGAAGGTCGTGGGCTCGTCGAGGAGCAGCAGCGGGGTCTGCTGGGCGAGCGCCATCGCGATCCACACCCGCTGGCGCTGACCGCCGGAGAGCTCGTCGACGTACCGCTCGGCGAGCTCCGCGACGCCCGTCGACTCCATCGACTCCTGGACGATCCGCTCGTCCTCCGGTGACCACTGGCGCAGCAGACCCTGGTGCGGGTAGCGGCCGCGGGCCACCAGGTCGGCGACCGTGATGCCGTCGGGGGCGATCGAGGACTGCGGCAGCAGACCGAGAGTCCTGGCGACCTTCTTGGCCGGCATGGCGTGGATGCTCTGCCCGTCGAGGAGCACCCGGCCCTGGGTGGGTCTGAGCATCCGGGAGAGGGCGCGCAGGAGGGTCGACTTGCCGCACGCGTTGGGCCCGACGATGACCGTGAACGAGTTGTCGGGGATCGCCACGGACAGCTCGCGGGCGATGACCCGCTGGTCGTAGGCGAGCGTGACCGACTCGGCGCTGAGCCGCTGGGCCTGACGGTCCATGGAGGTGCTCCTGAGGTTCTTGTCGTACGAGTCATGCGCATCGGTCATGCGCGCCAAGGGCGTCATATACGCCCCGCCTTCCGCTCCGTGACGAGCAGCCACAGCAGATAGCAGCCGCCGAGCACTCCGGTGACGACGCCCACCGGCAGCTGCCGGTCGCCGAAGGCGTTGGTCGCGGTCCAGTCGGCGACGAGCAGCAGCGCGGAGGCCATGAGGGCGGAGGCGGCGAGGTTGGGGCCGGGCGCGCGGGTCAGCCGGCGGGCCAGCTGCGGGGCGCTCAGGGAGACGAAGACGATGGGCCCGGCGGCCGCGGTGGCCACGGCGACGAGCACGACGGCGGAGGCCATCAGCACGATCCGGGTCCGCTCGACCCGCACCCCGAGCGCGTACGCGGAGTCGTCGCCCATCTCCAGCATCCGCAGCGCCCGCCCGTGCCCGAGGACCAGCGGGACGAAAACGCAGCAGACGGCGAACAGCGGCCAGAACTGCGCCCAGTCCCGCCCTTCCAGCGAGCCGGTCATCCAGACCGTGGCCCGGGTGGCGTCGACCAGGTTGGCCTTGGTGATGAGGTAGTGGATGACGGCGCTGAGCATCGCGGCCGCGCCGATGCCGACGAGGACGAGCCGGTAGCCGTGGATCCCGCGCTTCCAGGCGAGGAGGTAGATCACGGCGCCGGTGATCAGGCCGCCGACGACGGCTCCCCCCGCGGCGGCCATCGCGCTGCCCTGGAAGAGCACGATGACGCCGAGGGCGCCGACGGTGGCGCCCTGGCCGAAGCCGATGACGTCGGGGCTGCCGAGCGGGTTGCGGGAGATCGACTGGAAGACGGCGCCGCCGATGCCGAGCGCCGCGCCGACGAAGACGGCGACGAGGACGCGCGGCAGCCGCAGGTCCATCACGGCGAACTCCTGGACGGGGGTGCCGTCGCCGAGCAGCGTGGCGAGGACGTCGCCCGGGGCGATGGGGAAGTCCCCGCTGCCGATGAGGACGACCCCGGCCGCGAGGGTGGCCACGAGCAGCAGGACCACGGAGAGCGCGGCGCGGGGCTCGTACCGTACGGAGAACCCGCCCCCGGTCCGTATCGACTTCACAGCTGGGCCATCCTCTTGCGGCGGACGAGGTGGATGAAGACGGGCCCGCCGACGAGCGCGGTGACGATGCCGACCTGGAGCTCGGCGGGGCGGGCCACGAGCCGGCCGATCACGTCGGAGCCGAGGAGCAGGGCCGGCGCGAGGACGGCCGCGTACAGGATGATCCAGCGCATGTCCGGCCCGGTGACGGCGCGGACGAGGTACGGGACCATCAGCCCGAGGAACACGATGGGCCCGCAGGCTGCGGTCGCGGCGCCGCACATCAGCGTGACGGCGACCATCGCGAGGACCCGGGTGCGGTTCAGGTTCGCGCCCAGCGCGCGGGCGGTGTCGTCGCCCATCTCCATGGCGTTGAGCGGCCGGGAGATCAGCAGGGCGAGGACGACCCCGACGAGGATGAAGGGCGCGACGCGACGCACGGTGTCCATGTCGGCGGAGGCCAGCGAGCCGACGGTCCAGAAGCGGAGCCGGTCGAGGGCGGCGGAGTTCAGGAGCTGGACGGCGTTGACGTACCCGTAGAGCGCGGCGGTGGCGGCGGTTCCGGCGAGCGCCAGGCGCACGGGCGTGGCGCTGCGGCTGCCGCCGAGGACGTACACGACGACGGAGACGACGGCGGCCCCGAGGAACGCGAACCAGACGTAGGCGTCGACGTCGGTGATCCCGAGGAACGCGATCGCGGAGACGACGGCCGCGGCGGCCCCGGCGTTCACGCCGAGCAGCCCGGGCTCCGCGAGCGGGTTACGGGTGAGGCCCTGCATGACGGCCCCGGAGAGCCCGAGGGCGACGCCGACGAGCAGCCCGAGGACGGTCCGGGGGACGCGGACGTCACGGATGATGACGTCGTTGTCGGTACCGGTGTGGTGGAACAGCCCGTGCCACACATCGCTGAGCGGCACGGGTTTGGCACCGATCATGATGCTCAGGACACAGACCAGCAGCAGCACCACGACACCCACGACAAGCCCGAGCGCCCGCACGGAATGCCTGCGGCCCGTCGCCTGGGGGGATTTCGTAGCCTCCGCGCTCGCTCGGGAGGAACTCTCGACCAACACGAGGTTAGGCTAACCTACCCTACCTTTCCCCAACCCCAACGGCCCCAAGGGCCCCAACGGTCCCACCGACCACGAGGCTCGACGGCCTCACCGGTCAGTCCCAACGGCCTCGACCACCCACCGACCGTCACATCCCCAACCGCTCCAACGCCTTCCCCCCGTCCAGCCCACAGGCCCCGGCCCCCGCCTCCGACCACGCCGCCCCGCACAGCGCCCGCACCCCGTCCATGACGTCGAGCGAGCCGGCCTCCTCGCCCCCCACACCCTCCAGCAGCAACGCGCCCCCGCTCACGGACGCCCGCCACCCCCCGCACACGAACGCCCCACCCGTCTCCACGACCTCCGGCTGCCCCACCAGGAGCCCCCGCAGGTCCGCCGACACGTATGTCGGCCGGTGCTCCGGCACCGCCGCGAGCAGCTGCGCCACGTCCGTCACCCCGGTGAACACGAGCAGCGAGTCCACGCCCCCGTTGAACGCGCCCTCGATGTCCGTGTCCAACCGGTCCCCGACCACCAACGGCCGCCGCGCCCCCGTCCGCAGCACCGTCTCCCGGTGCATCGGCGGCAGCGGCTTCCCCGCCACCTTCGGCTCCACGACACCGCCCGTGGCGATCCGTACGACCTCCACCGCCGCCCCGTTCCCGGGACCGATCCCCCGCGCGCCGGGAATCGTCAGATCGGTGTTGGACGCGTACCAGGGCACGCCTCGCGCCACGGCGTACCCGGCCTCCGCGAACCGCGCCCACGGCAGGTCCGGCCCGCCGTACCCCTGGACCACCGCCGCGAGGCCCGGCACGTCCGCCGACTCCACCGGCTCAAGGCCCCGCTCGCGCAGCGCCACGCGAAGCCCCTCCCCGCCGACGACAAGCACCGGCGAACCGGCGGGCACGTCGTCGGCGATGAGCCGCGCCACCGCCTGCGCCGAGGTGATGACGTCCCCGGCCTCCGCCGGCACCCCCAGCTCGGTGAGGTGCGCGGCCACCGCGTCCGGCGTCCGCAGCGCGTTGTTGGTGACGTACGCGAGGTGCATCCCGCCGGCCCGGGCGACCGCCAGCGCGTCGACGGCGTGCGCGATCGCCTCACCGCCCGCGTACACGACTCCGTCCAGGTCGAGCAGCGCCGTGTCGTACGCCTCGCTCAGCGCGACCGCACTGCCGTCGAGCACCGTCCTGGGCCGTCCGCCCTGGCCACCGTCACCCATACCCACCACACACTCCTCGCCTGTCAGCCGTCCCCGCTCCCCCGATCATCGCTCATTGCCACCGCGCACTTACGATTGCTCAATGAACACCAGTGGTCCTGCGGCCGACGACGGTCTGCACCTGGTCCCGTTCCGGGGTCTGCGCTACGTCCCCGAACGGGTCGGCAGCCTGGCCGCCGTGACCTCGCCCCCGTACGACGTCGTCGTCCGGCCCGACGGTCTCCACCACCTGGAGTCCGCCGACCCCCACAACATCGTCCGGCTGATCCTTCCGCAGGCCATCAGCCCCGGCACCCGCCACCGCAAGGCCGCCGTCACCCTCGACCGCTGGCTCGCCGAGGGCGTCCTCGCGCCGGACCCCGAGCCCGCGCTCTACGTGTACGAGCAGAGCAGCGGCGACATCCTCCAGCGCGGCATCATCGGCGCCCTGGAGCTCACCACCCCGGCCGAGGGCATCGTCCTGCCCCACGAGGACGTCATGCCCCACGTCGTCGAGGACCGCGCCGATCTGATGCGGACCACGGCCGCCAACCTGGAACCGCTGCTCCTCACCTACCGGGGCAACGGCGACGGACCGGCCGACGTCATCGAACGCACCGTCCGGCGCGCCCCCCTCCTCGCCACGACCACGGAGGACGGCTTCAGCCACCGCCTCTGGGCGATCACGGACCCGACCGAACTCGCGGCGGTCTCCGCCGGCCTGGCCGAGCACCAGGCGCTGATCGCCGACGGCCACCACCGCTGGGCGACGTACCTCCGCCTCCGCGAGGAACACCCCCAGCCCGGCCCCTGGAACTACGGCCTCGTCCTCCTCATCGACACGGCCCGCTACCCCCTGCGCGTCCGCGCGATCCACCGCCTGCTCAACCGCCTCCCCGTGGCGGACGCCCTCGCAGCCCTCGGCGACGACTTCCGGATCCGCCGCCTCGACGCCACGCTCCCGGACGCCATGGCGTCCCTCGCGACCGCCGCGTCGGACGGCAACGCCTTCCTCCTGGCAGGCGACGGCACGTTCCACCTCGTGGACCGCCCCGCCCCTGACCTCCTCGCCCGCACCGTCCCCGAGGACCGCCCGCAGGCCTGGCGCACCCTGGACGCCACCGTCCTGCACGCCACGCTCCTCGACCACCTCTGGCACATCCCGGACGCCCCGGAGGACATCAGCTACATCCACGACACCGAAGCGGCCGTGGAACAGGCGGAGCGCCGGGGCGGTACGGCGGTACTGATGCACCCGGTACGGGAGGACGTCGTACGGGACCTGGCACGGCAGGGCGTCACCATGCCCCGCAAGTCGACCTCCTTCGGCCCGAAGCCGGCCACGGGCCTGGTCCTGAGAAGCCTGGCGCTCGACTGAGGACATACGAAAGGGCGGTACCCCCGGAGGGGTACCGCCCTTTCGTCACGCATCAGCCCCGGTCGTCGGGCTGGTCCTCATCCGCTTCATCCGCCTCGTCGACCTCGTCGGCGACATCGACGCTCCCGGACGGCTCCCCGTCCTGGTCCCCGTCCGCGTCGTCGATCTCGTCCTCGTCGATGGCGTCCACGAACTCGACACCGTCCAGCTCGGCGAGCCGGTCGGAGGCGTCCGTGGCCCCGTCCTTGTCCGCCTCCAGCGCCTTGGCGAACCACTCCCGCGCCTCGGGCTCACGATCGGCCGCGAGCAGCGCGTCGGCGTAGGCGTACCGCAGGCGCGCGGTCCACGGCTGAACGGCGCTGGACGCGAGCTCGGGGCTCTGCAGCGTCACGATGGCGGCCTCCAGCTGCCCCATGTCGCGACGGGCGCCGGCGGCGACGAGCCGCATCTCGACCTGCCCGGCCTTGTCCAGCTTCTGCACCTCGGGCTCACCGGCCATGGCGAGCGCCCGCTCGGGCCGGCCCATGCCGCGCTCGCAGTCGGCCATCACGGGCCACAGCTCGACACCACCGGTCATCCGCCGCGCGGCCCGGAACTCGGCCAGCGCCTCGGAGTACTTCTGCGTGGCGTACGCGGCGAAACCGGCGGCCTCACGGACGGCGGCGACGCGCGAGGCGAGCCGCAGGGCGATGCGCGAGTACGCGTACGCCTGCTCCGGGTCCTCGTCGATCAGGTCGGCGACCATGACGAGGTTACGAGCGACGTCCTCGGCGAGCCCCTTGGGCAGGCTCATGAGCTCCTGGCGCACATCGTCGTCGATCTCCTCGCCGGTGACCTCCGGCGGGATCGGCAGCCGCTTGATCGGCGCCCGGTCGGTCCGCTCACGGTCGTCACGCCCACGGAACCCGCCACCACGGCTGTCGTCACGCCCGCGGTACCCGCCGCCACGGCTGTCGTCGCGCGGCCGGTCGTCACGGCGGAACCCACCACCACGGTTGTCATCCCGACGGGGCCCACGAGGCCGCTCGTCCCGCCCACGGAAACCGCCACCACGGCTGTCGTCGCGCCGGTCATCACGGGGCCGCTCATCACGGCGGTCGTCCCGACGGAACGACGGACGCTCATCGCGCCGGTCGTCACGGGGACGGTCGTCACGGCGGAAGGAAGGACGCTCGTCACGCCGGTCGTCACGCGGCCGGTCATCACGACGGAACCCACCACCGCGGTTGTCATCACGCCGATCGTCGCGACGGAAGCCACCGCCACGGTTGTCGTCACGCCGGTCGTCCCGACGGAACGCCGGACGCTCGTCACGGCGGTCGTCACGCGGCCGGTCGTCGCGACGGAACCCGCCACCGCGGTTGTCATCACGACGGTCGTCACGGGGACGGTCGTCACGCCGGAAGGAGGGACGGTCATCACGACGGTCGTCACGCGGACGGTCGTCACGCCGGAACCCACCACCACGGCTGTCATCACGCCGGTCATCACGGCGGAAGCCACCGCCACGGTTGTCGTCACGCCGGTCGTCACGGGGACGGTCGTCACGCCGGAAGGGCGGACGCTCATCGCGACGGAACCCGCCACCGCGGTTGTCATCACGGCGGTCGTCGCGCGGACGGTCGTCACGGCGGAAGGAAGGACGGTCATCGCGACGGTCGTCACGCGGACGGTCATCGCGACGGAACCCGCCACCGCGGTTGTCATCACGCCGGTCGTCCCGGCGGAAGCCACCACCACGGTTGTCGCCACGGCTATCACCACGGCTGTCACTGCGACGGTCATCACGGGGGCGGTCATCACGGGGACGCTCGTCGCGGGGACGCTCGTCACGGCGGTCGTCCCGACGGAACGGCGGGCGGTCATCGCGACGGTCGTCACGCGGACGGTCATCGCGGCGGAAACCACCACCACGGTTGTCATCACGCCGGTCATCGCGACGGAAGCCGGCGCCGCCACCCCGGTTGTCGTCACGGCGCGGGCCACGGAAGCCGCCCCGCTCGCCACCGTCCCTGCGACGCGGCTCGCGCTCCGGACGGTCGTCGGGAGAGTTGGTGGACATCGACGTGACTCCTGTCTTCGGGTACTGCAGTCATTCTCGCGCAGTCGGCACCCCGACGCGCTTCGGAAAAATCAAGGAAAAACAAAAGGACCCCTGGTCCCAGCATGAACGCTGGGACCAAGGGTCCTGAAAGATTGTTCGGCGGCGTCCTACTCTCCCACAGGGTCCCCCCTGCAGTACCATCGGCGCTGAAAGGCTTAGCTTCCGGGTTCGGAATGTAACCGGGC
>NZ_JBHXPI010000055.1:0-42044 GCF_042718575.1 Streptomyces sp. NPDC058579 | reverse complement strand
GGGGCCACCCCCCCCCCCGCGTGGGGGGGGCGCGCTGGGGGGGCGGTGTTTAACGCTGCGCGCGGCGGGGGCCCCCCCCCACACCACCCCCCCCCCCCCCGCTCTCAGTTGGCGCTGGTCAGGCCCTTGGGCCTGCCGGTGCTCAGACCTCCACGACCACCGGGAGGATCATCGGGCGCCGGCGGTAGGTGTCGGAGACCCACTTGCCGATCGAGCGGCGGATCAGCTGCTGGAGCTGGTGCGGCTCGACCACGCCGTCCTGGAACGACTTGTTCAGGGCCTGCTCCACCTTCGGGACCACCGCGTCGAACGCCGAGTCCTCGATGCCCGAGCCGCGGGCGTGGATGTTCGGGCCGCCCACGATCTTGCCGGTCGAGGAGTCCACGACCACGAAGACCGAGATGATGCCCTCCTCGCCGAGGATCCGGCGGTCCTTGAGGTGGGACTCGGTGACGTCGCCGACCGAGAGGCCGTCCACGTACACGTATCCCGCCTGGACCTTGCCGGTGATGCGGGCCTTGCCGTCGATCAGGTCGACGACGACGCCGTCCTCGGCGATGACGATGTGGTCCTTGGGGATACCCGTCATCGCGCCGAGCTCGGCGTTGGCGCGCAGGTGGCGCCATTCGCCGTGGACCGGCATCAGGTTCTTCGGGCGGCAGATGTTGTAGAAGTACAGCAGCTCGCCGGCCGAGGCGTGGCCCGAGACGTGGACCTTGGCGTTGCCCTTGTGGACGACGTCGGCGCCCCAGCGGGTCAGGCCGTTGATCACGCGGTAGACCGCGTTCTCGTTGCCCGGGATGAGGGACGACGCCAGGATCACGGTGTCGCCCTGGACGATCCGGATCTGGTGGTCGCGGTTGGCCATCCGGGACAGGGCGGCCATCGGCTCGCCCTGGGAGCCCGTACAGACCAGCACGACCTCGTCGTCCGGGAGGTCGTCGAGGGTCTTCACGTCGACGACCAGGCCGGCCGGGACGCGGAGGTAGCCCAGATCACGGGCGATGCCCATGTTGCGGACCATCGAGCGGCCGACGAAGGCCACGCGGCGGCCGTACTCGTGGGCCGCGTCGAGGATCTGCTGGATGCGGTGCACGTGGCTGGCGAAGCTGGCCACGATGATGCGCTTCTGGGCGTTCGCGAAGACGTTCCGCAGGACGTTCGAGATGTCCTTCTCCGGCGGGACGAAGCCCGGGACCTCGGCGTTCGTCGAGTCGGACAGGAGAAGGTCGATGCCCTCCTCACTGAGCCGCGCGAAGGCGTGCAGGTCGGTGAGCCGACCGTCGAGCGGCAGCTGGTCCATCTTGAAGTCGCCGGTCGCGACGGCCATGCCCGCAGGGGTGCGGATGGCGACCGCGAGAGCGTCCGGGATGGAGTGGTTGACCGCGATGAACTCGCAGTCGAAGGGGCCCAGCGCCTCCCGGTCGCCTTCCTTCACCTCAAGGGTGTAGGGGCGGATCCGGTGCTCCTGGAGCTTCGCCTCGATGAGGGCGAGGGTCAGCTTGGAGCCGATGAGCGGGATGTCCGGCTTCAGCCGGAGCAGGTACGGGACGGCGCCGATGTGGTCCTCGTGGCCGTGCGTGAGCACGATGCCCTCGACCTGGTCGAGCCGGTCCTTGATGATGGTGAAATCGGGCAGGATCAGGTCGACGCCGGGCTGCTCCTCCTCGGGGAAGAGGACGCCGCAGTCGACGATGAGCAGACGGCCGTCGAACTCGAAGACCGTCATATTGCGGCCGATCTCACCGAGCCCGCCGAGCGGAATGACGCGCAGGCCACCCTTGGGCAGCTTCGGCGGGGCGCCGAGTTCAGGATGCGGATGACTCAAAAGACTCTCCTCACCACACACGCCACGTACCGCTTGGGCACGTGGCGCGCATGACATTCGTGCACTTGCTGTTGTCGGTCGATCGTTTGTCGATCGGATATTCAGTTGTGAAGTCTGTATTTACAGCTCTACCCCGCCGGCGGCGAGATCGATCTTGAGCTGGGCGGTCTCCTCCGGGGAGAGCTCGACCAGGGGCAGGCGCAGGGGGCCGGCCGGGAGACCCTGGAGGGCGAGGGCGGCCTTGGTGGTCATGACGCCCTGGGTGCGGAACATGCCGGTGTAGATCGGCAGGAGCCGCTGGTGGATCTCGGTGGCCTTCTGGACCTCGCCGTTCAGGTGAGCGTCCAGGAGGGCCCGGAGCTCCGGGGTCACGACGTGGCCTACGACGGAGACGAAGCCGCAGGCGCCCACGGAGAGCAGCGGCAGGTTGAGCATGTCGTCGCCGGAGTACCAGGCGAGGCCCGAACGGGCGATGGCCCAGCTGGCGCGGCCGAGGTCGCCCTTGGCGTCCTTGTTGGCGACGATCCGGGGGTGCTCGGCCAGCCGGACGATCGTCTCGGTGTCGATCGGGACGCCGCTGCGGCCGGGGATGTCGTAGAGCATCACCGGGAGCTCGGTGGCGTCGGCGATGGCCGAGAAGTGGCGGTACAGGCCCTCCTGCGGGGGCTTGTTGTAGTACGGCGTGACGGCGAGCAGGCCGTGCGCGCCGTCACGTTCGGCCGTGCGGGCGAGCTCGATGGAGTGGTGGGTGTCGTTGGTGCCGATGCCGGCGACGACGTGGGCGCGGTCGCCGACCGCCTCCAGTACCGCCCGTACCAGCTCCGATTTCTCCGCGTCGCTGGTGGTCGGGGACTCGCCGGTGGTGCCGTTGATGACGAGGCCGTCGTTGCCGGCGTCCACCAGATGGGAGGCGAGTCGCTGGGCACCGTCGAGGTCGAGTGCGCCGTCAGCCGTCAGGGGCGTGACCATGGCGGTGAGGACCCGCCCGAAGGGGGTCTGCGGAGTGGAGATCGGAGCCATGGGTAACACGCTACTCGCTGCTCATCGCCCGGTGTCCCCTCGGGGGACGTGTGAAAGGAGCCCGGCACTGCCTGCTCGGGGGTTCAAGCAGTGCCGGGTCCGTTTGATCAGCCTAGATGAACTTCGTGAAACGTCGCAATACGGACACTTCGCGTGACGTGGTCGTACATCTGTGCTTTATGGGGCCACACGGCCGTTCTTGTTGAACGCGGCATGGGTCAGCGGCATGAGCTCGGCCCAGTGCCGCTCCATCTTCTCGCCGACCATCTCGATCTCCCGCTGCGGGAACGACGGCACCTTGGCCAGCTCGTGCTGGGTGCGCAAGCCCAGGAAGTGCATCAGCGAGCGCGCGTTGCACGTGGCGTACATCGAGGAGAAGAGACCGACGGGCAGGACCGCGCGGGCGACCTCGCGGGCGACGCCGGCCGCGAGCATTTCCTGGTACGCCGCGTACGCCTGAACGTACGAATCCTCCATCACGCGACCGGTCAGCTCCTGCTGGGCCTCGGTGCCCTCGACGAAGACGTACTTGCCGGGGCGGCCCTCCTGGACGAGCTTGCGGGAGGCGTCGGGGACGTAGAAGACCGGCTCCAGCTCCCTGTAGCGACCCGATTCCTCGTTGTACGACCATCCGACGCGGTGGCGCATGAACTCGCGGAAGACGAAGATCGGGGCGCTGATGAAGAAGGTCATCGAGTTGTGCTCGAAGGGGCTGCCGTGGCGGTCCCGCATCAGGTAGTTGATGAGCCCCGTGGACCGCTCCGGGTCCTTCTGCAGCTCGTCGAGCGACTGCTCCCCCGCGGTGGAGACGCGGGCCGCCCACAGCACGTCCGAGTCGGCGGCGGTGTGCTTCACCAGCTCGACGGTCACGTCGCTGCGGAAGCTGGGCTTGAGGTCTGCTGCGGGGGTGTCGCTCACCGGCGGGGTCCTTCCAAAGTGCGTCGCTCGGGCGGCGCCCACTCTACGGGGAGCCACTGACAGCGGAGCCCCTCACCTGCTCCCACACCCACCCGGACCACTTTCTTTGGCCAATTCGGGGAAATCGGGCACCGAATGGTGACTTTGCTCGTCTCTCACTGTGACACCGCACACCACAAGCCAAGGAGAGTGGCCCCATGTTTGGCCGGCGAGAGGCTGTCCCGTTCGCGTTCGTCGCAGAGGCCGACCGCTTCCGCAGTAACGTCACTCCGCCGCCGAGGGAGCGCCTCGGTGTCTCCGAGCTCGTGGGCCGTACGCTGGTCGGGCTGACCGTCGTGGCCGGTCTCGTCGGCTCGTTGCTCTTCGGGATGCCGTCCATGCAGTCCGGTGGGGCCGACGGGCACCGGCAGCAGTCCGAGGCCTCCGACGGCCGCTGAGCAGTTCGGCCCCCCTGGAGTGGCCCGGTCGAGACCACCTGGGTAGCCTCACCGGGCACAGCCCCTTCGAGCGTGCTTGTGAGTGAGGATCAGTCGTGCCCCTGCCCTTTCTGACGGCCGACCGCGCTTTTGACGCGACCGACGACGTCGCGCTGCCGTTCGACGACCACGACCAGTGGCGTCGGCCCTACCGTCCCGGCCCCTGGCGCGTGGGCGCCGCGGCGCTCGCGCTGTTGGTCGCGTCCTTCGTGCTGCTGGCCGCGGTCATCATCGCCGCGGCCGGGGCGGTGAGCGGCGCCGCCGTCACGTTCGGCCTGGCCGCCCTCCTCATCGCCTCCGCGCTGCGCATGCTGCGCGTGGGCACGTGGGTGAGCCGGCACGGCGTGCGCCGGGTCGGCTTCTTCGCCACCTCGACCGTGGCCTGGGCCCAGGTGGCGCACGCGCGCACGACGCAGCAGCCGGTGCGCTGGCTGGGGTTGCCCCGCACGGTGCAGGGCCAGGCGCTGGTTCTCGTACGGCGGGACGGTGAGCAGATCGCTCTGCTCACCGACCACAACGCCGACTTCCTCTCCCGCGTCGAGGCGTTCGACCGCGCGACCGACACGATCGAGGCGTGGAACGCCGAGTACGGCGTCGCCCCGGTGGCCGCTACGCGCTGACCGTGCGACCGGCGTGCAGCGCGATCGCGCGCTGCATCGCCTTGCGGGCGCGCGGGGTGTCGCGGGCGTCGTGATACGCGACCGCGAGCCGGAACCAGCAGCGCCAGTCCCCGGGTGAGTCCTCGGTCTCCGCGCGTCGCCTCGCGAACACCTCGTCGGCCGAGTCGCGGTCGATCCGGCCGCCGGCCGTGCGCTTCAACTCGTCCACCGGCAGGCCGCCTTCGGCCTCCAGCTCACGGGCGAGCCGCTGCGCGTTCCGCGCGAAGGCGGTGTTCTTCCAGAGGAACCAGCCGCCCACACAGGGCAGCAGGAACGCCACCGCGCCCATGCCCATCGCGGCCGGTTCGCCGGTCAGGACGAGCAGGACGCCCTCCATCGCCACCACGCCGAAGACGAGGACGAGGACGGTGGCGAGGAAGACGTACGTGATCTTTCCGCCCATGACCGTCAGCCCAGGTCCAGGAAGTGTTCCAGGCCGAAGGTAAGGCCCGGGGCGGTGACGACGCGGCGGGCGCCGAGGAGGATGCCCGGCATGAAGCTGGAGTGGTGCAGCGAGTCGTGACGGACGGTCAGGGTCTCGCCCTCGCCGCCGAGCAGCACCTCCTGGTGGGCCAGCAGGCCCGCGAGGCGCACCGCGTGGACCCGGACGCCGTCGACGTCCGCGCCGCGGGCGCCGTCCAGGGCCGTCTCCGTCGCGTCCGGCTGTGCGCCGAGGCCGGCCTCGCGGCGGGCGGCGGCGATCAGCTGGGCGGTACGGGTGGCGGTGCCGCTGGGGGCGTCGACCTTGTGCGGGTGGTGCAGCTCGACGACCTCGACGGACTCGAAGTACGGGGCCGCGATCTGGGCGAACTTCATGGTCAGCACGGCGCCGATGGAGAAGTTCGGTGCGATCAGGACGCCGGTCTCCGGGGAGGCGGCGAGCCAGGTGTTCAGCTGCGCGAGGCGCTCCTCGTTCCAGCCGGTGGTGCCGACGACCGCGTGCATGCCGTGGCGCACGCAGTAGTCGAGGTTCTCCATCACCGAGGCAGGGGTGGTCAGCTCGACCACGACCTGGGCGCCCGCGTCGGCGAGCGTCTCCAGCTTGTCGCCGCGGCCGAGCGCCGCGACCAGTTCCATGTCCTCGGCGGCCTCGACGGCCTGCACGGCCTCCGAGCCGATGCGGCCCTTGGCTCCGAGGACCGCCACGCGCAGCTTGCTCATGCTCTTGTGAACTCTCTCTAGGAGACGGATTCGTGCAGGCGTGCCGCCTGCTTGTCCTTCAGCGGCCCTATGACGGACAGCGAGGGACGCTGTCCGAGCACATCACGAGCGACCTCGCGGACCTCGTCCGGGGTGACGGACGCGATCCGGGCGAGCATGTCGTCCACCGACATCTGCGTACCCCAGCACAGCTCGCTCTTGCCGATGCGGTTCATCAGCGCGCCGGTGTCCTCAAGGCCGAGGACGGTCGAGCCCGAGAGCTGCCCGACGGCGCGGGCGATCTCGTCGTCGGTGAGCCCGTCGGAGGCCACCTTGTCGAGCTCGTCGCGGCAGAGCTTCAGCACGTCGTGGACCTGGCCCGGGCGGCAGCCCGCGTACACCCCGAAGAGGCCGCAGTCGGCGAAGCCCGAGGTGTACGAGTACACGCTGTAGGCCAGGCCGCGCTTCTCGCGGACCTCCTGGAAGAGCCGGGAGGACATGCCGCCGCCGAGGGCCGTGTTCAGCACGCCGAGCGCCCAGCGGCGCTCGTCGGTGCGGGCGAGGCCCGGCATGCCGAGGACGACGTGGGCCTGCTCGGTCTTGCGGCCGAGGACCTCGACGGCGCCCGCGGTGCGGATCACGCGCCGGCCGTCGCGCGGGGCGACGGGGACCGCGTCCGTACGGGAGAGGGCGCCGGCCTTCTCGAAGGCGCGGCGGACCTGGCGTACGACGGTGGCGTGGTCGATGTTGCCCGCGGCGGCGACGACCAGGTGGGTCGGGTCGTAGTGCTTCTTGTAGAAGCGGGCGATCCGGCCACGGTCGAGGGCGTTGATGGTGTCGACGGTGCCGAGGACCGGGCGGCCCAGCGGGGTGTCGCCGAACATGGTCTGAGCGAACAGGTCGTGCACGACGTCGCCCGGATCGTCCTCGGTCATCGCGATCTCTTCGAGGATGACACCGCGCTCGGCGTCGACGTCCTCTTCGAGGATCAGCGAGCCGGTCAGCATGTCGCAGACCACGTCGATCGCGAGCGGCAGGTCGGTGTCGAGGACCCGCGCGTAGTAGCAGGTGAACTCCTTCGCCGTGAAGGCGTTCATCTCTCCGCCGACCGCGTCGAGCGCGGAGGAGATGTCGAGGGCGCTGCGTCGCTTCGTGCCCTTGAAGAGGAGGTGCTCCAGGTAGTGCGTGGCGCCGTTGAGCGTGGGCGTCTCGTCGCGGGAGCCGACGTGCGCCCAGATGCCGAAGGTGGCGGAGCGCACGGACGGCAGGGTCTCGGTGACGATCCGCAGGCCGCCGGGGAGGGTGGTGCGGCGGACCGTGCCGATGCCGTCCCTGCCCGGGAGAAGCGTTTGGGTACGGGCGACGGCCCGCCCCTCCGAAGAGGGGCGGGCCGTCGTCACGGAACTACGGGACGTCACTGGTCGGTGTCGTCCTTCGCGTCCTCGCCGGCAGCGTCCTCGTCCGCCATGACGGGGACGAGGGAGAGCTTGCCGCGCTGGTCGATCTCGGCGATCTCGACCTGGACCTTGGCGCCGACCGCGAGCACGTCCTCGACGTTCTCCACGCGCTTGCCACCGGCGAGCTTGCGGATCTGCGAGATGTGCAGCAGACCGTCCTTGCCGGGCATCAGGGAGACGAAGGCACCGAAGGTGGTGGTCTTGACGACCGTACCCAGGTAGCGCTCGCCGACCTCCGGCATGGTCGGGTTGGCGATGCCGTTGATCGTGGCGCGGGCGGCCTCGGCCTGCGAGCCCTGGGCGGCACCGATGTAGATGGTGCCGTCGTCCTCGATCGTGATGTCGGCGCCGGTGTCCTCCTGGATCTGGTTGATCATCTTGCCCTTGGGGCCGATGACCTCACCGATCTTGTCCACCGGGATCTTGACGGTGATGATGCGCGGCGCGTTCGGGGACATCTCGTCCGGAACGTCGATCGCCTCGTTCATCACGTCGAGGATGTGCAGACGCGCGTCACGGGCCTGCTTCAGCGCGGCGGCCAGGACCGAGGCTGGGATGCCGTCGAGCTTGGTGTCGAGCTGGAGCGCGGTGACGAAGGTCTTCGTACCGGCGACCTTGAAGTCCATGTCGCCGAAGGCGTCCTCCGCACCGAGGATGTCGGTGAGGGCGACGTAGTGGGTCTTGCCGTCGATCTCCTCGGAGATCAGACCCATGGCGATACCGGCGACGGGGGCCTTCAGCGGCACACCGGCGTTCAGCAGCGACATGGTGGAGGCGCAGACCGAGCCCATGGACGTCGAGCCGTTGGAGCCGAGGGCCTCGGACACCTGACGGATCGCGTACGGGAACTCCTCGCGCGTCGGCAGCACCGGCACGATGGCGCGCTCGGCGAGCGCGCCGTGGCCGATCTCGCGGCGCTTGGGCGAGCCCACGCGGCCGGTCTCACCGACGGAGTACGGCGGGAAGTTGTAGTTGTGCATGTAGCGCTTGCGGGTCACCGGGGAGAGGGTGTCCAGCTGCTGCTCCATGCGGAGCATGTTGAGGGTGGTGACGCCCAGGATCTGGGTCTCGCCACGCTCGAAGAGCGCCGAGCCGTGCACGCGCGGGATGGCCTCGACCTCGGCGGCGAGCGTACGGATGTCCGTGATGCCGCGGCCGTCGATGCGGACCTTGTCCTTGATGATCCGCTCGCGGACCAGCTTCTTGGTCAGCGCGCGGTACGCGCCGGAGATCTCCTTCTCGCGGCCCTCGAAGGCCGGGAGGAGCTTCTCGGCGGCGAGCTCCTTGACGCGGTCGAGCTCGGTCTCGCGCTCCTGCTTGCCGGCGATGGTGAGCGCCTGCGCGAGGTCGTTCTTGACGGCGGCGGTGAGCGCCTCCAGGACGTCGTCCTGGTAGTCGAGGAAGACCGGGAACTCGCCGGTGGGCTTGGCGGCCTTGGCGGCGAGGTCCGACTGGGCCTTGCAGAGGGCCTTGATGAAGGGCTTCGCGGCCTCGAGACCGGCGGCGACGAGCTCCTCGGTCGGCGCCTCGGCGCCGCCCTTGACGAGCTCGATCGTGCGCTCGGTGGCCTCGGCCTCGACCATCATGATCGCGACGTCGCCGTCCTCCAGGACGCGACCGGCGACGACCATGTCGAAGACGGCGTCCTCGAGCTCGGTGTGCGTCGGGAACGCGACCCACTGGCCGTTGATCAGCGCGACACGGGTGCCGCCGATCGGGCCGGAGAAGGGCAGGCCGGCCAGCTGCGTGGAGCAGGAGGCGGCGTTGATGGCGACCACGTCGTAGAGGTGGTCGGGGTTGAGCGCCATGATCGTCTCGACGATCTGGATCTCGTTGCGCAGGCCCTTCTTGAAGGAGGGGCGCAGCGGGCGGTCGATCAGGCGACAGGTGAGGACGGCGTCCTCGGAGGGGCGGCCTTCCCGGCGGAAGAAGGAGCCGGGGATCTTGCCGGCCGCGTACATCCGCTCCTCGACGTCCACCGTGAGGGGGAAGAAGTCGAGCTGGTCCTTGGGCTTCTTCGACGCGGTGGTCGCGGAAAGGACCATCGTGTCGTCGTCCAGGTACGCGACGGCGGAGCCGGCGGCCTGCTTGGCCAGGCGGCCCGTCTCGAAGCGGATGGTGCGGGTGCCGAAGGAGCCGTTGTCGATGACGGCCTCGGCGTAGTGGGTCTCGTTCTCCACTAGCGGTTTCTCCTACGTGTTCGTCTTTTCGTCCGTCGGCCCGTGTGGCCGGGGACGGTGGAGGAGGAGAAGCGCGCCTTCGGATGCGGGCCGGTCTTCGATCGAAGCACCCGGGGATTCAGGGGGTCCGGGGGCCACTACCGAGGACCGGCGGCGTGCCGGCGGCTCCTCGCTCGTTATGTGTCGTTGTGCGACCAGACTAAGTGCCGGTCGGCACATCGCGCACGTACAGCAAAGGGAGCGGCCCCCTAAAAGTGGGAACCGCTCCCTTCACGGCGTACTTACTTCGCACCGCCGGCCGCGCCGCGGCGGATGCCGAGGCGGTCGACCAGGGCACGGAAGCGCTGGATGTCCTTCTTGGCCAGGTACTGCAGCAGGCGGCGACGCTGGCCGACCAGGATCAGCAGACCACGACGGGAGTGGTGGTCGTGCTTGTGCTGCTTGAGGTGCTCGGTGAGGTCCGAGATGCGGCGCGACAGCATCGCGACCTGGACCTCGGGGGAGCCGGTGTCGCCCTCCTTCTGGCCGAACTCGGCGAAAATCTGCTTCTTCGTAGCGGCGTCGAGAGACACTCGGTACTCCTCTTGGTGTTCGTGCGCCCACGAGTGCCCCTGGTCTCGTTCTCAGGGGAGCTTCCGTGACTCGGAGGCGAAGGTCCGATGAGCGCAGCTCCCAGAGAATCCGGGAGCGCGTACACAAACGGCCGTCACACAGCGTACCAGGTGACCGGAGGCGCCCTTACGGGGAGCCCGGCTGCTCTGAGCTGGAGAGCCCGCCCGATCGGAGCCGGGGGGCCGGCCCGCTCGGAGTCCGCTTATTTGCTGGTCAGGGAGCGGGCCGCCATGAAGACGTCCAGGACCGCGAGGCAGAGCGGGACGAGGGAGAGCAGGACGAAGCCCTCGGTCAGGTCGAGGAGGCGGCCCCAGAAGGGCGAGAGGCCCTTCCGCGGGATGATCAGCCCGATGGCGGTGACGAGGGCGGCGCCGGCGGCGACCGCCCCGGTGAGCCAGATCGTACGGATGTCCAGGCCGCCGCGGTCGCCGTGGATCAGCAGGTCCTTGACCAGGTCGGCCGGCGGGTTCAGGGAGAGGCCCAGGATCAGGAGCGCGATCGCGGCGAGTCCTGCCACCAGGACGCAGGCGACCTGCGAGGTGTAGCGGAAGAGCCGGGCGCGCAGCAGCATCGCGAGGCCGGCGGCGAGGGCGAGGAGCTGGCCCCACACGTTGCCGGCGAAGCCGAGGACCGCGGCGGAGCCGACCACGACGGCCGCGCAGCCGCCGACGAGGCCGAGGAGCATCTCGTGGCCGCGGCGGGCCTGGAGCGCGATCCGCTCGCCGTCGACCGCCTGGGCCTCGTCGGCGGCGCGGCCGGTCTCGGCGTGGAAGTCGTCGTCGGCGGCGCTGCGCGGGGAGGCGTAGCCGATGGGCAGCCGGGCGAAGCGGGCCGAGAGGCCGGGCAGGAAGGCGACCAGGCCGACGGCGACGGGGGCGCAGACGGCGGCGGTCCCGGTGGCGGTGGCCTCGGTGACGATCGCCAGGAAGGTGGCGATCGTGCCGACGGTGGCCAGGAAGGTGGCCGCCACGAAGGGGGCGTCGCCGCTGGGGGTGAGGGCGACGAGGGCGACGGAGGCGACCAGGACGGTCACGCAGCCGAACAGGAACTGGAGGCGCCCGGGGCCCTGGCCCGCGTCGGGGGCGGCGATGCCGGAGCCGGCGATGAGCAGCAGGGGCAGGGCGCCGAGGCCGAGGGCGATCGCGGTGGCCCGGTCGGAGTAGACCCGGGCCCGTACGCCCGCGAAGGCGGTGAGCAGGACGCCCACGGCGCCGGCGACGACACCGGGGAGGCTGTGCATGTCGTGGCGGACCGGGTCGGCGAACCAGAGCACGAAGCCCATCAGGACGAGCAGGAGCACGCCGCCGAAGAGTCCGGCGCCGCGCAGCAGGTCGTCGCTCCACAGGTGGCGGTCGCGGGTGACGGCCGAGGCGACGGCGTCGGAGACGTCGTCGAAGACGGCGGGCGGCAGCGACTGGGCGAACGGGCGGAGCGAGAGGACCTCGCCGTCGAGGACCCGCTGGGCGACGAGCGTGCGGGCGCCGTCGAGGACCGTGCCGTCGCGGCGGACCAGGTGGTAGCCGGTGGGGGTGCCGGGCGCCTGGGTCTGGCCGGTGAGCCGCAGGATCTCCGGATAGACGTCGGCGACCGCGATGTCCTCGGGGAGGGCGACGTCGATACGGCTGTCCGGCGCCACGACGGTGACGCGGCAGAAGCCGGTCGCTGCGGTCGTACTCACGTCTCTGAACCCCCTGATTCGCGGTTGCGCACGGTGCGCGCGCCACCCTACCGGGGACGGGCCGGAGTGCCTGCAAGTAGGATCGCGGTCTCGTGGGGGAGGCCGTCGCGCAGGGGCGACCGGTGCGGAACTCCCGCGGGAAGTCCGCCCGTAACGAGGGATTGATGCGCCGGTGAGCCAGATCGTCGTCAAACGCCCGCCGAGGTCCCTTCCTCCTGAAGTACCCAGTGAGGAACTGGTCCTGGAGGCTCCTCCGGAGCTTCCACGCGGGCAGCAGGAGGGCATGCTGATGCAGCTCCTGCCGATGCTCGGCATGGGTTCGTCGGTGGTCTTCTTCTTCATGCCTGGCGCCCATCCGTTCATGCGCATCATGGGCGTCCTGATGCTCGTCTCGACGGTCGGCATGGTCATCGCGCAGCTCGTGCGGTTCCGCAAGGGTACGCAGGGGCAAATGGCGGATGTCCGGCGCGACTACCTCAAATACCTCGCGCAGACCCGGCGTACGGTCCGGCGCACGGCGCGCAAGCAGCGGGACGCGCAGCTCTATCTGCACCCCTCCCCCGAGCAGCTGTGGTCCGTGGTGGCCGAGGGCTCGCGGCTGTGGGAACGCCGGGTGGGCGACAGCGACTTCGCGCAGGTACGGATCGGGCTCGGCGCCCAGCAGCTGGCGACGCCGCTCGCGGCGCCCGACACCGCGCCGGTGGACGAGCTGGAGCCGCTGTGCGCGGGCGCGATGCAGCAGTTCCTGGCCGTGCACGGCTCGTTGGACGGGCTGCCGATGGCGGTCTCGATGCGGGCCTTCTACCACGTGACGGTCTCCGGTGAGCCGGAGGCGGCCCAGGCCGCGGCGCGCGCCCTGGTCTCCCAGCTGGTGACGCTGCACTCCCCCGACGACCTGATGCTCGCGGTGGTGGCGGCCCGGGCCGCGCAGGCGCGCTGGGACTGGACGAAGTGGCTGCCGCACACCCAGGTCCCGGGCCAGGTCGACGGGGCGGGCACGCGGCGGCTGTTCGGCGACGACCTCGGTGAGCTGGAGTCGCTGGTGCGTTCGCGGCTCGAGGGGCGGCCCCGGTTCGGCCGGGACAGCCAGCCGGTCCTGGACCAGCCGCACGTGGTCGTGGTCCTCGACGGCGGGATGGTGCCGCCGGACTCGCTCTTCGCGGCGCCGGAGGGCCTGCAGGGCGTGACCATCGTCGAGGTCGTCCACGGTGAGCTGGACGAGCCGCGCGGCGGCCTGTCGGTGATCGTGCGGCCCGGGCGGCTGCGCCTGGAGTCGGGTGGCGGCTTCGCGTACGAGGGTGCGCCGGACGGGATCTCGCTGCCGGCCGCGGAGGCGCTGGCGCGGCAGCTGGCCCCACTGCGGATGGGCGGCGGCGACAACGACGAACCGCTCCTCGCGAACCTGGACTTCACGGACCTGCTGAACCTGGGCGACGCGGCGTCGGTGGACGTGGCGCGGACCTGGCGGCCGCGGTCGGTGGCCGAGAGGCTGCGGGTGCCGATCGGTGTGGGTGAGGACGGCGGGCCGATCATGCTCGACCTGAAGGAGGCGGCGCAGGAGGGCATGGGGCCGCACGGTCTGTGCGTGGGCGCGACCGGTTCCGGCAAGTCGGAGCTGCTGCGCACCCTCGTGCTCGGTCTCGCGGTGACGCACTCCTCGGAGACGCTGAACTTCGTCCTCGCGGACTTCAAAGGCGGCGCGACGTTCGCGGGCATGTCCCAGATGCCGCACGTGGCGGCCGTGATCACCAACCTGTCCGACGACCTGACGCTCGTCGACCGCATGGGCGACGCGATCCGCGGCGAGCTGCAGCGCCGCCAGGAGCTGCTGCGTTCGGCGGGCAACTACGCCAACATCCACGACTACGAGAAGGCCCGGGCGGCCGGTGCGCCGCTGGAGCCGCTGGCCTCGCTGGTCCTGGTCATCGACGAGTTCTCCGAGCTGCTGACGGCGAAGCCGGACTTCATCGACATGTTCATCCAGATCGGCCGCATCGGCCGTTCGCTGGGTGTGCATCTGCTGCTGGCCTCGCAGCGCCTGGAGGAGGGCAAGCTCCGGGGCCTCGACACGTACCTCTCGTACCGGATCGGCCTGCGGACGTTCTCGGCGGCCGAGTCGCGTACGGCGATCGGTGTGCCGGACGCGTACCACCTGCCGTCCGTGCCGGGTTCGGGCTATCTGAAGTTCGGTACGGACGAGATGACCCGGTTCAAGGCCGCGTACGTCTCGGGGACGTACCGGACGGGCGGGCCGCGCCTGGAGACCGGGCAGCTGCCGATCGAGCGGCGGCCCGCGGTCTTCACCGCGACGCCGGTGCCGGTGGTCTACGCGGCGCCCGACCCGGCGTATCTGGCGGCGCGGCGCGAGGAGGAGGACGACGCGCTCGCGGACACCGTCCTCGACGTGATCGTGCGCCGTCTGGAGGGGCAGGGCGTGCCCGCGCACCAGGTGTGGCTGCCGCCGCTGGACCAGGCGCCCTCGCTGGACCAGCTGCTTCCGGGGCTCGCGCCGACCGCGCACCGCGGTCTGACGGCGACGGAGTACACCCGTCCCGGCGGTCTGACGGTGCCGCTCGGCCTGATCGACAAGCCGTTCGAGCAGCGGCGCGAGGTGCTGTACCGGGACTTCTCCGGCGCGGCGGGCCACATGATGGTGGTCGGCGGTCCGCAGTCCGGCAAGTCGACCCTGATGCGGACGCTGATCTCGTCGTTCGCGCTGACCCACACGCCGGCCGAGGTGCAGTTCTACGCCCTCGACTTCGGTGGTGGCGGTCTGGCGTCGCTGGCCGAACTGCCGCACGTCGGCGGGGTCGCGTCCCGGCTCGACCCCGAGCGGGTCCGCCGTACGGTCGCGGAGGTCCTCGGCATCCTGAACCGTCGCGAGGAGTTCTTCCGCGCGCACTCGATCGACTCGATCGCCACCTACCGGCGCAGGCGCGCCGCGGGTGAACTGCCGGGCGAGCCCTGGGGCGACGTGTTCCTGGTCATCGACGGCTGGGGCGGGTTCCGCAACGAGTACGACATGCTGGAGGGGATCGTCTCCGACCTCGCGGCGCGCGGTCTCGGCTACGGCATCCACGTCGTCATCACCGCCGCCCGGTACATGGAGGTCCGCGCGGCGGTCAAGGACCAGATGCTGAGCCGTCTGGAGCTGCGTCTGGGTGACGTGATGGACTCCGAGTTCGACCGGAAGGTGGCGGCGAACGTCCCCACCGGCGTCCCCGGTCGCGGTCAGGTTCCGGAGAAGCTCCACTTCATGACCGCGCTGCCGCGGATCGACGGCTCCGGCTCGTCGAGCGACCTGTCGGTGGGCACGGAGAACTTCGTCGCGGCCGTACGGGGTTCCTGGACGGGCCCGGTGGCGCCGGCGGTCCGGCTGCTGCCGCACAAGCTGCCGGCCGACCAGCTGCCGAAGGGCTTCGAGTTCCCGCAGCACGGCATCGCGATCGGCATCGACGAGACGCGCCTGGAGCCCGTCTTCGTCAATTTCGAGACCGACCCGTTCTTCCTGATCTTCGGCGAGAGCGAGTCCGGCAAGACGAACCTGCTGCGGCTGATGGCCAAGCAGATCGCGGAGCGGTACTCCCCCGACGAGGCGAAGCTCGTCGTGGGCGACTACCGGCGTGCGCTGCTCGGCAGCCTGCCGGAGGAGCACCTGCTCGAGTACGCGCCGATGGCGAGCTCGATGCAGATGCACATGGAGGCGCTGGCCGGCGTCTTCGCGCGGCGCCAGCCGCCGCAGGACGTGACTCCGCAGCAGCTGCGGGACCGCAGCTGGTGGTCGGGGCCGCAGGTCTTCATCATCGTCGACGACTACGACCTGGTGGCGACGAGCGGCGGCAACCCGCTGGCCGCGCTCGCGGAGTACCTGCCGTTCGCCCGGGACACGGGCATCCGCTTCATCATCGCGCGCAACAGCGCCGGTGCCTCGCGCTCGATGTACGAGGCGTTCATGCAGCGCATCAAGGAGCTGGGCGCGCAGGGCGTGGTCCTGTCGGGCGACCCGCAGGAGGGCGACCTGCTCGGCAGCGCCCGACCGCGGCCGATGCCGCCGGGGCGTGGCTACTTCGTGGCGCGGCGGGGCGGCTCGTCGCTGGTGCAGACGGGGCGGATGCCGGAGCGATGAGAGCGAGAGGGAGCGCGAGAGGGAGCGCGAGAGGGAGCGCGAGAGGGAGCGCGGCGATGGGCTTCGGCTTCGTACGGAGAACCGTGAGGCGGCCGGTGGCGTCGTCGCCGATGGACGTGAGCACTACAACCATGAGCACGACAGCTATTGACGCTACAGCCATGAACACTTCAGCACTGCAAACATCACCCTGATCCAGCGAGGGGGAATCAATGTCGTTCAACGACGAGTGGGCCCAGGCCAAGAACACGGCGGTCGAGAACCAGTCGGCGATGCGCCTCAACCAGCTCCCCGCGGACGGGGGCAGCGGGGGCACCGGCCCCACCGATCTGGCGACCACGCCCGCGAAGAAGAAGCAGGCCGCCAACAGCATCGAGACCAACATCCAGCCGGACCTCAAGACGGCCGCCGACGCGGCCGACGAGTCCACCAGCGGCGCCGTCGCCGCGTTCAAGGGCTGGGAGACGGCCGCCGGCCTGAAGAAGGCGCACGAGCACTGGGACAGCCAGGTGAAGCGGCTGAACGCGCGCCTGGACTCGGAGAAGGGCGCGCTCCGGGGCGCGTCGTCGCTGTTCCAGAGCAACGACATCGTCACGGGGAACGGCCTCGTGACGCAGTCGAAGATCTCGGGACTCTAGGGGGATCGCGATGCCGACGTACGAAGAGATCATGCAGACCGACCTCGGCAAGCTGAGCACCGCCGCCGACGGCTGGAAGACCATGGCGGAGAAGTTCAAGAAGGTCGAGGACCTGTACGAGAAGGACGTCCAGAAGGTCGCGTCGGGCGGCCCGCTGTGGACGGGTCAGGCGCAGCAGATAGGCGCGACCAACTTCGGCATCACGCGGGGTGAGCTCGACGCCGCGCAGAAGGAAGCGAAGGCGATGGAGTCGCTGCTGCGGGACGCCCACAGCACGCTCACGGAGCTCAAGGGCCGGGTGACGACCGCCGTGAAGGAGGCGGTCGACGCGGGCATGAAGGTCTCCGAGTCCGGCTCCGCGAGCTTCGACTTCAGCAAGGTCACCGCGAAGGAGGCCTACACCATCCAGCACGACCCCGACCTGCGGTCGGTGGAGCAGTCGTACACGAAGAAGATCAACGACGCGGTCAACGCGGTCACGGAGTTCGACAAGGACGTCAAGACCGCCCTGCTGAACGCCTCGGGCGCGGACGGCACGGCGCCACTCGGCTTCAACTCCAAGCCTGTGGGCGACGTGGAGGCCGTGGAGGCGCTGGCCCTCTCGGAGAAGGTGCGCAACGGCGACGCCTCGAAGAAGGAGCTGGAGCAGTACCGCGACATCCTGGCGCAGAACGCCAAGGACAAGCACTTCAGCGAGGCGTATCTGCATGCGCTGGGCGCCAAGGACACGCTGAAGATCGCCGACGAGATGAACCTGGCGGCGAACGAGCGGGGCATCTCGGACGCGGACAAGAAGCTGTACAACTCGATCAACGCGAGCCTCGCGGACACGATCGCCTCGGGGACGAAGGACCCGAACAGCTACGCGTACCGGCCGTTCGTCGACGGTCTGAAGGCGATCGGCGACGACAACATCACGGGCAATCTCCGGCCCTCGCACGGGTACCAGCACCTGGTCACGCTCATGTCGCAGGGCAGCGCCGACTACGGCAAGGAGTTCCTGAACGAGATCGGGAACGACATGATCCGGGTCGAGAAGGACAAGGAGAACATCTGGGCGCACCACTTCGACGGCCAGCGCCCGAACCTGATGCACGACCCGGTGGACGGCCTGCTCAAGATCATGAGCAAGGACCCGTCGGACGCCGAGTACTTCCTCGACCCGAAGGCCCCCGGGAACGAGAACGACCACCTCAAGTACCTGCTCACGGACCGCAAGTGGGTCGACCCGTGGATGTCGGCGCCGGGTTACGTCGACGAGATGAAGGACCCGTTCAAGGCGACGGGGCTCGGCGCGGCGATCGAGGCTGCGGCCACGGGACACGCGCCCGGCGAGAAGCCCGGCGACGTGGGCGCGCATACGGAGGGGCAGGCGCGGGTGATGCACCACACCGTCGACTACCTCGAGTCGCAGCTGGACGAGGGCAAGTTCCCGGAGCACCTGACGAACCTCCAGAAGCCGGTGGCGCACGCCCTCGCGGACTACGTCAACGACACCCATGTGATCCTGAACGGCGAGGACGACAGGTACGGCCTCAGCAACGGCAAGGATTCCATCATCGGATCCGGCGACAACGCACACATGGCGGTGTCGCAGGGCGACCTGATCCGCGTCATGCGGGGAGTGGCCGAGGACGGTGACTCCTTCGCCCTCATCTACGAGGCGGAACGCTCGTACTCCGCCAAGCAGCTCGCCGAAGCCCCTGCGTTCAACGGTGACCCGACACACGGTCAGAGTGCCGACTGGGACCACCGGGCGAAGCATGTCGGTGGCGCGCTGGGTGCCCTCAACGGGATCGGCGCCGACGTCTACATCGACAAGAAGGACGACAAGGTCGAGTGGGCCGAGACGACCGCGGAGTACTCGGCCAACGGGGTCAACAGCATTGTCGGTGAGATCCCGTTCGCAGGCTCTGCCGCCGGCGCCATCGTGGACACCGCCAAGTACGAGTGGGTCAAGGACATCACCGACGCGGCTGAGGAACAGGCGAAGAAGGAATCGAGCGAGAACTACTCGTCCGGTAAGGACGGCACGAACGACCTTCTCGCCTCCTGGGGGAAGACGGAAGGAATTCTGAACAATGGCCCGTACAGCTCGGCGAAGGATGCTGCGAATGGCGGTTACGAGGACGGTCGCGCCGCGGCGGCGGGGCATCTGGGGAACTAGGCGCGCCAAGGCCCTCGTACGAGGGGCGGCGACGGCGGCGAGCGCGACGGTGCTGGCTCTGGCCGCGACCGCGTGCTCGTCCGGGGATTCCGGCACGCAGGTCGAGGGATTGTGCGGCCCGTCCGCCGACTCGAGCGCCGGAACGTCGCTGCGTCAGGTGTTGCGGACGGACGACTTCACGGCGCAGGTCCTCAGGTCGGACGACAATTTCGTCCGGGAATTCAAGAAGGACCTGCGGGAATGGCCGGGCGGCGAGAACTCGACGTCTCCCTCCTTCGTGTGCAAGTACGTCCCCGAAGACGGCAAGGGGCACGTCCTCCTCGACTTCGCCTGGTCCCCCGCCAACCAGCCCGGCAAGCAACGCGCTCGGGAGTCCGGTCCGTTCTACGACCTGAACGGCGCGACCGGCGAGGTCGGCGACCAGTCGTCGGGGCTCTACGTGAGCTGCGCGTTGGGCGGCGAGCTGAGTGCCCGGTCACGGAAGGCGGTGCTGCGCGCGGACCTGTCACTCACGGTCAACCGAGGCGAGACCGTGGACAAGGCCCGGGAGGCCGAACAGCTCTCGTTCCTCTACTACATGACCCGCGCGGCCACGGAGGTTCTGGGCTGCGAGAACAAGCCGCTGACGAAGGAACCCGTCGTGAAGCCCCTCACCGAGAGCAGCACCTCATGAGTCGGACGAAGCACAAGTCGCTGGGCCTCGTGTGTGGCCTTCTGCTGGTCCCGTTGGCCGGGTGTAGCAGCGGTGGTGGGGCGGATGCCGGGGCCTCCCTGAGTGTGGACCGGGTGATCGAGCTCGCCGAGGGGGTCGGGAAGGGCGGGGCCGACGCGTGCCCGATCGCCTACGACGCAGGGAAGGCGGCCGAGGCGGCGAAGATCGGCGAGGGGATCGAGACCGGCGCGGCGGGGGCCGAGGCCGGCGAGCCGGTGGCGACCGCCAAGGGCGGGAGGACAACGGATCCGCAAGAGGCGTGGGCGGGGAAGCCAGGTGGGCTCATCTCCTGCTCGTACCACGTGGGCGGTGAGGACCTGACGGTCCACACCGTCGGTACGGAAGCGGGGAGCGCGACCAACTATCTCCTGCCCACAGCACAGTACGCGGGCGGCATGTCCTTCGAGGACGTGAAGGCCTTCGGCACGAAGGCCACCGACGCGAAGCCCGGCGAGCCCGTGGCGAGCAAGGGCGGGAACGTGGTGAGCGTCCGCTTCGACTCCGGTGGCAAGGGTGACGTAGCCCTGCTGGTGACCGTCGGCGAGGACGACAAGAGCGCGCTGAAGCCCGAGCAGGTCCTGGAGCTGGCCCGGACCTTCGCCTCACAGGCGAAGTGAATCTGACGGTTCCGTCTGACAGGGAGCCGTCCGGCCCCCGATCATTGAGCTGCGACGACGTTCCACCCGCACTAAGGAGCAGAGACTGATGGGCACTCAGCAGGAGAAGGACGAGCTGTACGCGCTCGACATCAGCGACGTCGAGTGGCAGGGCGCCCCCGGCACGAGCCCCGACGAGGAGCGCGTGGAGATCGCCCACCTGCCGGGCGGGGCCGTGGCGATGCGTTCCTCCCTCGACCCCGACACCGTCCTGCGCTACACGGAGGCCGAGTGGACGGCGTTCGTCCTGGGCGCGAAGGACGGCGAGTTCGACCTGAAGTAGGTCGTGTACGCGTGTACGCGAAGGGGCCCGTTCCTGAGTGGAACGGGCCCCTTCCGCTGTGCGCGGGATGGGGTGACTGGTGTCAGAAACCCTCGGTGAACAGGCGCGACGCCTTGATGTCCGTACCGCGGTAGCTGTCCTTGCCCTGCTCGATCTGCTTGGCGACGAGCTCGAGCCGGTCCCTCATGTCCGTGGCGCGCTTCTTGTACTTGCCCTGGAGGATCACGTACTCCGCGTGGGCCTCACCGTCCCAGGTGTCGGTGACGACCCGGAGGGCGGCGTTCATCTCTTCGAGGTCCTTGATGATGTTCGAGGAGACGACCCGGAGGCGGTTCGCCATCTCCTGGACGCTCTCGTACCGGACCTTGGTGTTCTGGTCGATGCCGGACATCGTGCTCTCCTCAGGCTCAGATGTTGTTCAGCGCGGAGTTGTTGGCCTTGAGGGTCTGGAACACCTCGTAGTCGTTCGCCGCGCTCAGGTTCTTGGTCTCGTTGACCGCCGTGAGCAGCACGTTGAGCAGGCGACGGATGGTGTCGTGGTCCTCGTTGAGGAGCGACTGCGCCGTCTTGAAGCCGGCCGCACCCGCACCCGTCCAGCCCGCGTGGACCGTTTCGAGAATGTTGGCCATCTCTCGGGCCTGCTTGGAGACCTCTTCACCGGTCTGCATGATCTTGTTCTTGGCCTGGGTTACCGGATCCTCGGCAAGCCCGAACCCACCTGCGGGGCTGGTCATGTGACGCTCCTCGTTGTCGGGAAGTGCTCGTGCTCGTTGCGCGTAGCTCAGCTCTGGCTACGCTCTCCTGTTGCGTCTGCCTGCTGCCACGACGGCGCCGATGACGACGGCGACGACCGCGACGGCACTCACGGCGATGCCCCAGAGCGGGAACCCGCCCTCGTCGGGCCGGGCCGCCGACTCAGGGTTCTTCGGTTCCTGGGTCGGCCCGTTGGTGCCGCTTGCCCCCGTGCTGCCAGGAGAGGGGGAAGTCTGAGGTGCGGGCGACTGCGACGCGGCCTGCTGCTGCTTCTGGGCGGCGAGCAGCGGATTGACGTCGGGATCGCCCGGGTTGCCCTTGCCCTCGAGGAGGACCTGGGCGGGCCGGATGGAGCCGTACCCGATGTACTTGCTCGGCACCTCGCCGACATGACCGGCGGTCTCCATCATGACCCGGAGGACCTGATTGGCGGTCCAGTCGGGGTGCGCGGACCAGATCAGGGCGGCGGTGCCGGAGGCTAGGGCGGTGGCGTGGCTTGTGCCCTCGAAGGCGCAGTACTTCGTCTTGTCGTTCGTGCAGCGGCCCGGCATTTCGACACCGGGGGCGGCGAGGCCCAGGTGGGAGCCGTAGTTGGAGAACTCGGCGACCTTGCCCTTGGTGTCGAGCGCGCCGACGGCAACGACTCCGGGGATCGCTGCGGGGTACACCTGGAGGTCAAGCCCCTCGTTCCCGGACCCGGCGAAGATCAGGGCGCCCTTCTTCTGTGCGTACTCCACGGCAGCCAGCCACCCTCGGTCCTCGGCCTCATCAGCCGGGCCGCCCTGCGAAATGTTGATCACCCGCGCGCCGTTGTCCACGGCGTAGCGGATCCCCTTCAGAATCGCGCCGTTCCCAAAAAACGCAAAGTCGCCAGTCCGGACAGGAAGAATCTTCGCGTCTGGGGCGATCCCTTTGACGCCGCCATTGGCTCCACTCCCCGCAATGGCGATGGCCATGTTGGTGCCGTGGCGATCGTCGTCCCGGTTGTCGATGCGGCCAGGGCCTTCCCCCGCGTCGTAGAAGTTGTGACCGGGCAGCACCTTGCCCCGAAGCTCCGACACCGTCGAGTCCACCCCGCTGTCAAGCACGGCGACGGTGATGCCCTTCCCCGTGGCCACCTTCCACAGCCCGTCGGCCTTCATCGCGTCCAAGTACCACTGGCGCCCACGCATGTCTTCAGCCTGCGCGGTCGGCGCCGCGACGGTCCACGTCGCGACGACGGCGGTCATGGCGCCGAGCAGGCCGATGGCACGGCTGCGAAGGACACGGGCAAGCGGGGGCATGGGTGTACGACTCCTAGTCGATGACGGGCGGGACGATCTGACGCTGGCCAGGGGTCCACGTCTCCTCGTCCTCGGTCAGATAGTCGGGGCGGGAGCGGGTTGTGCGGCGTTCGTCCTCGCCCCGCTCGGACGAGGTCGGACGGACGAGTCCGGTGCCGCCAGGGGTGAACGCCCGCCCGCCGGACCCGGTGGGACTCCCGACGGTTCCACCCGGCTGCATGGCCAGCCGTCGGCCCGCCGCACCGCCCGTGTTTCCGCCCGGCGCGCCATGCATGCCGGCGCCAGGCCCGTGCATACCCGCCCCACCGCGACCGTACTGGCCGGCACGCTCCTCGCCGATGACGGGGCCCATCGGAAGCCGAGGCCCTTGGCCGGGCAGGCCCGTCCGACCGGGTACCTGCCGGCCGCCGGTGATGCCCTCCGCGCGCGGCGGGATGCCAAGGGGGCTGGGGCCCCTCAGGCCGCCGTTCGCAGGACCCGGGAGCCCCGGGTTGGCGCGAGGCGGACCGGCCGTCGGCTGGGGGCCGACCGGCGGAGCGAGGGGCGGCAACGGAGGAGTCGGCGGGCCGACCGTCGTCACCGGCGGGGTGGTGGGCGGCTGCGCAGGGACACGGGGCGGCGCCTCAGGCGTGATGGTCACAGAGTCGAGGTTTGTGTTCACCTCGTTCTCCGGGCGCTTCGTCGCTGCCGGCAGCGTCACGTCAGGGGTCGGGCGGTTCGGGGTCGCCGCATCGGGCGTGCGGGTCGACGACCGATCAGTGTGGGTGGGTCCTGAGCCGGAAGACGCCGAATTACCCGTCCCGCCTCCAGAGTCCCCTACTCCGTACGGAGTTTCGACTGTGTGGTAGTCGCCACTAAGCGGCTTGAACTCCGGCTCCCGCTCCGCCCCCATCCGCTCCCGCGTCGAGTTGTAGTACGACGACAGCCGCTCCAGTTGGTGGATGGCCTCCTGAAGCTTCGGGCCCGTCTCCGACTCGATGCGGGCCTTTTCCTTCTCCGGGTCCGCGAAGCACATGCCCGCCGGCTTCGGGACGGCCGCCTTTGCCTCGGAGAGGGCCTGGCCCGCGCGTTGCATCTCGTCCGCTACGACCTTGGTGAAGTCGCCGAGGACCAGGGTCTCGGAGACCACGCCCGAGCCCCAGGTGCGGAAGGCGTTGCCGCCCTCGCCCTCCCACTGGACGCGGCCGATGTACAGGCGGAGGTCTGTGGCGATCTCCAGGATCTTCGGTACCGCCGCCGCCAGCGCCGAGCCGGTGGTGGTGATTTCCTCCGGCTTGGCGGACGCGATCATCGCGTACAGGGCGTCCAGGGACTTCCCCTCGAACTCTCCTGCCATTGTTGCCACTCCCCCGCTTAGCTGAATCCGCCGGTGTCGCCCGTGTCCTCGCCCGTGCCCTTGCCCTTGGGCTGCTCGGGCTTGTCCTGGCCGCCCTCGCCGTGGCGCTCGCGGTACTCCTGCTGCGTCCGCTTCTGGATCGCCGCGTACCGCTCGCGCTCCTCCTCGTCCACGCCCGTGTAGCCCTTGTCGGCGATCGTGGCCGCGAGGCCCATGCCCTCGATCGTCTCGCCGAACGTCCTGGTGAGCTCTTCGAGGCGGGTGCGTACCTTTTCGTACGCGCTGTGCAGTTCCGTCGCGGCAGTGAACCCCGTGCCGTACGACGCGGCCGTGACCTTCTGCTCGCCGATCTTCGTGTGCTCGGCGGGCGAGCCCTGCAGTTCCTCGACGAGCTTCTGCATACGCGAGTAGAAGCTCTGGAGAGTCACCTCTCCGACTTCCAGACCCTTGTTGCCGCCCCCGGCCGGCCCATCCACCTCAGTGCCCCCTCGTCAGGCTCATGAACTCGTCCACCACTCTAGCCATTTGGTACGACAGTTCCAATTGCAAAGTCATATCGTTGACGCGGCTCATCCGGCCGCCTTCCGGCGCCGTCGCCGGCTGTCGCGGATCACCGTCGCCGTGCCCGCGACCACCGCCACCAGGACGACGCCCACGCCCAGGGCGTACGTGCCGATGCGCTCCGCGCGTTCCTGGGACGTCTCCGTCATCGCCAGGTGCGCCGGCTCCGGTGCCGGTGGCTTCGGTGGGGCCGGGTCGGGGATCGCGGCCGTCGGGGCCGGTTCGGGGGCGTCGGCGAGGGCCCGTACCGGGTCGACCACGCCCCAGCCCACGTGGTTGTCGCGGCCGTTGACGGACCGTACCGCCGTCTGTTCGATACGGGCCACGATCTGGGCCGGGCTCCACTTGGGGTGTTTGGCGCGCAGGAGCGCCGCCACTCCCGAGACGTACGGGGCCGAGAAGCTCGTGCCGTTGTCCACGCACTGACCGCCGCCCGGGACCGTGGAGACCATGTCGACGCCCGGCGCCGCGACGCCCACGAACGTGCCCGACTGCGAGAACTCCGCCCGCTCGTTGTTGCGGTCCGAGGACGCCACCGCGAGGACCCCCGGGAAGGCCGCCGGGTACGTGTTCTTGAGCTTGCCGTCCATGCCGTCGTTGCCCGCAGACGCGACCACCACGACGTCCTGCTCCAGGGCGCGGGCCACCGCCTTCCCCATGGCCGAGTCGGGGCTCAGGGCCTGGGTGGTGTCCTGCGAGATGTTGATGACGTCGGCGCCCTTGTCGACGGCGTGGTCGATCGCCAGGGCCATCGTGTCGGACTTGCCGCTGTTCTTCTCGTCGTTCTGGCGGATCGGGATGATCGTGGCCTCGGGGGCCAACCCGACGAAGCCCGTTCCCGACCGGGGGCGGGCGGCGATGATGCCCGCCACCTTCGTGCCGTGACCGACCTCGTCGACCGTGCCGTCCGTCTTGCCGCGCTTGTCGTCGCCCCCGCCGGGGTTGTCCTTGTCCGGCTTGAGGTAGTCCTTGCCCGCCTTGGCGTCCACCGCCGTCTTCAACTGCGGGTTGACGTCGTCGACGCCCGTGTCGATGACCGCGACCCGGACCCCCTTGCCCTTCGTGTCCTGCCAGAGCTCGTCCAGGAGCACCCGCTGGAGCGACCAGGGGATGCCCTCGATCTGCTTCTTCATCGGGAACGTGCACTCGCCGCTGCCGTCCAGGTTCACGGAGGAGGCCTGGGCGGTCGGTGTCGTCAGCAGCGTCGTCAGGGTCACCGCCGCCAGTAGGACCGCCGTCTTCCCGTACGTCTTGGTCGACATCGTCATCCGCCCCTACGAACCCTGCGGCTGGCGCGCGCTGTTGGTGTCCAGCCTCGGGCCCTTCGACAGGAACTCCGACCACGCGATCGGCACGAGGACCGGGGTCACCTTCTCGTAGCCGAGACGGGTCTGCGCCTCGCTCGGTTCCGGGCGGCCGTCCGTCGGCTGTTTGGTTCCGTCGCCGCTGCCGATGTCGGAGCGGGCGGCGTCGCTGTCCCCGTTCGCCTGGACCGCGTACCGCAGTCCGGTGTCCGTGACGAGGAAGAGCGAGCCGTCGGGCTTGGTCTGGTTGCCCTGGACCTGGGTGTAGAGCAGGCCGCTGCCGGGGGTGACGTACGTGCTGGTGCCGCCGGCCGTGATCTCGGCCGGGTACTTCGTACCGGCCCAAGTGGTGAGGGTGGTGGCGCCCTTGTCGTCGACGCTGTTGAGGACGCTGCAGATCGTGTCCCGGGCACCGGTCCCCGTCGTGGCGTTGACCTGCTGCGACTTGCGGGTCGGCCAGCGGTACTGGGTGCCGAAGGTGGTGGCGTCCGGGGTGAAGGAGGCCGCGTCGACGGTGGTCACCCGGCCGTCCATGTCGAGGGGGTCGGTCTCCGGGGCGTTGATGAGCAGCCAGGCCGTGAACTCGGAGACCGGCTGGACCTTGCCCGGCAGGACGACGTAGTGCTGCGGGCCTGAACCGGTCTGGGCGAGCAGGACCATGCCGACCCGGTCCTCGGTCTGGCTGAGGCCGCCGCCGACCCCGGCGTCCGTGCCGACGTCGCCCGGGATCTCCGGGAACGCGATGGGGCTGCCGGTGTGCAGGGTGGCCAGCCAGTCGTCGGTTACCTGCTGCGGCTCCTTGTTGAGGCCGACGAGGGCGGTGGTGAGTCCGGCGGACTCGTCGGGCGCGCCCGGGATCAGGTACTTCGTACCCCGGTGGTCGACGAGGTAGCGGGCGCTGCCCTTCTGCCCCTTGACGTACATGACCTGTCCGTCCTTGAGCTGCCCCGTGCCCTCGGTGCGGTGGAAGTCCCGCTGCGCGAAGACGAACGTGGCCTTCTGGACGCTGCTGCCCTTGCCGCCGCCCGGCTGTTCGCACACCGCCCACCGCTTCGCGGTGCCGGCGTCGCCCGGCGAGGGGAGCCGGTCCGGCGCGTACGGGATGCCGAGGATCGGGCCGCGGGGCGGCTTGCCGCCGTCAAGGACCTCGTCGGCGACCTGGATGACCGAAAAGGACTGGGGGGTGAGGAGGAGGCGCGCGGAGGCGAGGTTCAGGACCGGGTGGAGCAGGGTCTTGCTGTCCTTGCCCTTGCCGGTGGTGAGGACCACGTACCGGGTCGTCGACTGCTTGCCGACGATCACCTTGGTGCCCGGCTTGTCCCAGCCCTTGGGGGCCTTGGGGCTGAACATGCCCCAGGCGCCGAAACCGGCCAGGACGAGGGCGCCGATGATGAGCCCGGGCACGACCGCGCGCAACGGCCTCGGCGCCCCTTCCTCCGTACCGGAGGGAGAAGGTTGGAGGAATGCGGCCACCGTGCGCTTCTTCGCAAAGGTGTACGCGTTGAGCTCATCCCGCCGTGATGCCATGAGTCCCCATATTTCGTCAGGCGCAGTCTTCACCGGTGCCTTCGGGGGGCTTCACACCCGGGCTCCGGCTGTCGGACCGGCCCCCTACTATGCCTGCTGTCCCCCGGCGTCCGGGGGGCGGGTAGGGTGATCCGGCCGCCAAAGCACTGGCGTGCCAGGGTGATCGGGACGAATTTGGGGGGATTCTCCATGATGGCATCCGCGACGCGGACGCGACCGCGGTCCGCGGCGCCCGCGCCCTCCTCCCGTTCCGCCACGCCGCCCGCCGCCGGTGCGCCGTCCGCCGTCTCGCCCCGCCTTCAGGCGCGCCCGGGACACTTCGGATCATTCCGATTGCAACAACTCGTACTGATCGAGGGCGCGGCCGCCCTGCTGCTCGTGGCGTGGGTCGTCGAACCGATGCTCCTGGTCCCGGCCGGACTCCTCGCCGCGGTGCTGGTCCTGCTCGCGGTGGTGCGCCGGCACCGGCGCTCGATGCCGGAGTGGCTCGGTACGTTCCTGACGCTGCGCGCGCGTACGCGCCGGGCGGCCTCCTTCGTCGTCCCGGAGGGTACGGAGCCGGGGCTCGCCCCGGTCGTGGAGTGCGATCCGGCGCTGCGCACCTACGCGTACAGCGACCGGGACCGCCGTCCGGTCGGGATGATCGGCGACGGTACGTTCCTCACGGTCGTCGTACGGGTCGACGCGGGGGCCACGGCGCTCCGCCCGGACCGCTCGGCGCGGCCGCTGCCGGTCGCGCTCGTCCGTGACGTCCTCGACGTGGACGGGATCCGGCTCGAGTCCGCGCAGATCGTGCAGCACACCCAGCCCGCGCCCGCCCCGCATCTGCCCGCGCAGTCGATGGCGGCGCGCAACTACGGCCCGCTGCAGGCGCAGACGGGTTCTCCGGCGGTACGGGTGACCTGGGTCGCCCTGAAGCTGGACCCTGAGCTGTGCCCGGAGGCCGTCGCCGCGCGCGGTGGCGGCCTGGAGGGCGCGCAGAAGTGCGTGGTCCGGTCGGCGGACCAGCTGGCGAGCCGGCTCGCGGGCGCCGGGTTCCGGGCGACCGTGCTCACGGAGCAGGAGCTGACCGCCGCGCTCGCCACCTCGACCTGCGCGAGCCCCGCGGCGATAGCGCAGGCAGGGCGCGGCCAGGCGCAGGCGCGGCGGAGCCAGGAGACCGCGCGGACCTGGCGGGTCGACGACCGTCGGCACACGACGTACTGGGTGGGGCGCTGGCCGTCCCTCGGCGGCGCGGGCGGCCCTGGCGCGTCGATGCCGCAGCTGATCGCGCTGCTGACCTCTCTGCCCGCGCTCGCGACGACGTTCAGCCTGACGCTGAGCGGCGGCGACCGCCAGGAGGTGACGGTGACCGGGCACGTACGGATCACCGGGCGCAGCGACGAGGAGCTGGTGGCGGCGCGGCACGAACTGGAGCGTGCGGCGCGCGGGGTGAAGACGGGTCTGGTGCGGCTCGACCGCGAACAGGTGCCGGCCATGCTGGCCTCGCTGCCGCTCGGGGGTGCGCGCTGATGTCCTCTTCTTCCCAAGTGCCTGTCGGTGGTGTTGGTGACGGCGGTGGTGACGGCGGTGGTGGCGGTGCGCGTGAGCGGTCCGCCGGGAGGTCCCGTCGCGGTACGGGGCGGGGCGGACGGCCCCGGTTCGGCTTCGGGCTCATCGGGCCGCGCCGCGACCGGCACTCCGTACCGCTGGAGCAACTCGGCGCGCTGAGCGTGCCCGTCGGCGACGACGGCATGGTCATCGGCGTGGACGCCGAGGGCAGGCCCGCCGTCCTGGGCATCAACCGGCCCACTCCGTACGACGTGACGCTCATCGGCGGTCTGTGGACGGCCCAGGTGATCGCGCTGCGGGCGGCCGCGACGGGTGCGCGGGTCGCCGTGGAGACCGGCCGGGCCCAGGTCTGGACGACGCTCGCGCAGGCCGCGGGCGGGGGTCAGCCGTGCATCACGCTGCACGACGTCGGCCGCGTCCCGCCGCAGGGCGCGTCGGCCGGCAGCCCGGTGGTCGTGGTGCGGGACTGCGGTATGCGTCCGCCGCGCGGCCGGGTCGTGTCGGGGCCCTGGCAGTCGGTGGTGACGCTGCTGCCGTACCTGAGCCCCGTGGCGCCCCGCCTGCTGGAGAAATCCGCCCTTGTGGGGATCCAGCGGGTCTCGCCTGACGAGGCCACGCAGATCGGCCGGATCATGGGCCTGCCGGGCACCGAGTCGGAGGCGTTGTCCACGCTTGCCGACGGGGTGACACTGTGGTGTACGCCGGGTGACCGCCAGTTCGTCATGACCCAGGCGACAGAGGCCGAGACCGGATTGTTGGGCAGCGCGCGCCGGATGGACTGACCGGCGGGAGCCCTCAATTCCATCCGTTTTTGTATGTATTTGGAGCGCCCCGTGGCGCTGTGGAGTTCACTCTGCGGTGCACCCAGGTCACTTTGGGGGCGATACGTGACCTACGGGACAGGCGTGTGCGGGCGATCGGGCCTGCCCGCCACACACGGTTGGCGTTTAGGGTGGGAGGGCCCGCCCACGACAGCACAAGGGTGCGCGACCACACCAGGAGGCAATAGTGAACGGCGATCGGGACGAGATCCACGGGGGTTGGAATCCACCCGCCGATGATCAGTCCGACGCGGATCCCGCCGAGATGACGGGTGAGTTCACCATCGACTACACCCCTCCGGCCTGGTACACGCAGAACGCGGGGGGAAGCGGTGGTGCGGGTGGCGCGACGCCGCCGCCACAGCCGCCGAGTGGTGCGCCCGTTGCCGTCCCGGGGCTCCCGGCGGGCAGCGGCTTCGAGCCCAACGTGACCCCGCCTGCCCCGGTTCCGCCGCTTCCGCTGCCGGTGCCGCTGCCTCTGCCGGTCCCGCCCGCGCCGGGGGCGCCGGTGGCGCCGGGTGCGGTTCAGCCGACGCCTGTTGGTCCGCCTGCGGCTCCTGGTCAGCCGGTGGCCCCTGGTCAGCCTGGGCCGGTGCAGCCCGGTGCGGTGCAGCCGGGTGCCGTACAGCCCGGGCCGGTTCAGCCGGGTCCCGTTCAGCCCGGTGCCGTTCAGCCCGGTGCCGTTCAGCCTGGGCCCGTGCAGCCGGCTGCGCCTGGTCCTGTTCAGCCGAGCGCTGCCGCCGCCCCGGCTCCCGTCGCTCCGGTCGCTTCCCACGAACCTGTCGAAGCCGAGTCGTTCGGCGGCGGTGACGTGGAGAGCGGCGCGACGATGCGTTTCTCCTCCGCCGCGCTCAAGCGCGAGATGGCGGAGATCGCCGAACGCGCCGCGGCCGCTGACGCGGCGGCGCCCGGTGCGGAGCCGTCCGGAACCCCCGCGCCCGAGGACTCCGCGCCCGCCGCGCATTCGACCGCCGACGAGACGCCTCAGCCGGACAGCGGTTACGCGCTCGCGCTGCCCACCCCTCTCCCGGCCCCGGCCCCGGCGGACGAGGCTCCGCAGTCGGCCGAGCCGTCGGACGAGGACGTCCAGCCGAACGAGCCCGCGTCCGAGGCCCAGGAGCCCGAGCCGGTCGACGCGGCCGCCGTCGCGCCGCCCGCCGCCGCCGAGCCGCAGGACGCTCCCCCGGCGGCTGTGCCGCCAGTGCCCGCGGCGCCGGCGAACCCGGTCGCCCCGCAGGGCGCTGACGGGCTGCCCCCGCTGCCGCCGTCGTTCCAGCCGGCGGCTCCCCCCGCCGTACCGAACTGGCCCGCTCAGGCGCCGACCGGCGACCAGCCCGCGCCGCCGCCCCCGGCACTGCCGCAGCCCGCCGGCTGGCCGCCGCAGCCGACTGCCGTACCCCCGCAGGGCGGTTACGGCTTCCCGCAGCCCGGCCAGCAGCCCCTGCCGCAGCCGGTCGCACCTCAGGCAGCCGACGCCCCCGCACCGCAGGGCGGCTACGGCTTCCCGCAGCAGGGCCAGCCCCTGCCGCAGCCCGTCGCGCCCCAGGCCGCCGACGTCCCCGCGCCGCAGGCGGGTTACGGCTTCCCCCAGCCCGGCCAGCCCCAGCCGCAGCCCGTCGCGCCCCAGGCAGCCGACGCCCCTGCGCCGCAGGGCGGGTACGGCTTCCCCCAGCCCGGCCAGCCTCAGCCGCAGCCCGGTCTGCCGCAGCCGCTGCCCACCCCCGTGCCCCCGCAGGCACAGGGCGGCTACGGATTCCCGCAGCCCGGCCAGCAGCCCCTACCGCAGCCCATCCCGGCGCAGGCGGCCGACGCCCCCGCGCCGCAGGGGGGTTACGGCTTCCCTCAGCCGCCCGGTCTGCCGCAGCCGCTGCCCACCCCCGTGCCCCCGCAGGCACAGGGCGGCTACGGATTCCCGCAGCCCGGCCAGCAGCCCCTGCCGCAGCCGATCCCGCCGCAGGCCGCCGACGCCCCCGCGCCGCAGGGCGGTTACGGCTTCCCCCAGCCCGGCCAGCCCGGTCAGCCGCAGCCCGGCCCCGTACCGCCGCAGGCACAGGGCGGCGGTTACGGGTTCCCGCAGCAGGGCGCGGCGCCCGTGCCGCAGGCTCCGTACGACGCGCAGCAGCCTCCGCAGGAGGCAGCGCCCGTCGATCCGCGGAGTGGTGCGGGGTGGCCCACCCCCGTCGCGCACGACCAGCGTGAGCGGTCCGTGCCGGGTGCTCCGCTCGGGTACACCGCCGCCGTCGAGCTGTCCTCCGACCGGCTGCTGCGCAACAACAAGCAGAAGGCCAAGTCGAGCCGGAACCCCGGCGCCTCCGCCCGCTTCAAGCTCGGCGGCAAGCGCGAGGAGGCCGAGCGGCAGCGGAAGCTCGACCTGATCCGTACGCCCGTGCTGTCCTGCTACCGGATCGCGGTCATCTCCCTCAAGGGCGGTGTCGGCAAGACCACGACGACCACCGCGCTCGGCGCGACCCTGGCCACCGAGCGGCAGGACAAGATCCTCGCCATCGACGCCAACCCCGACGCCGGCACGCTCGGCCGCCGGGTGCGGCGCGAGACCGGGGCAACCATCCGTGACCTCGTGCAGGCGATCCCGTACCTGCACTCGTACATGGACATCCGCCGCTTCACCTCGCAGGCGCCCTCCGGTCTGGAGATCCTCGCCAACGACGTGGACCCGGCCGTCTCGACGACGTTCAACGACGAGGACTACCGGCGGGCGATCGACGTCCTGGGCAAGCAGTACCCGATCATCCTGACCGACTCCGGTACGGGTCTGCTCTACAGCGCCATGCGCGGTGTGCTCGACCTCGCCGACCAGCTGATCATCATCTCCACGCCCTCCGTCGACGGCGCCTCCAGCGCCTCGACCACGCTCGACTGGCTCTCGGCCCACGGGTACGCGGATCTGGTGCAGCGGTCGATCACGGTCATCTCCGGGGTCCGCGAGACCGGCAAGATGATCAAGGTCGACGACATCGTGCAGCACTTCGAGACACGCTGCCGCGGCGTGGTCGTCGTACCGTTCGACGAGCACCTGTCGGCCGGTGCCGAGGTCGACCTCGACATGATGCGGCCGAGGACCCGCGAGGCGTACTTCCACCTCTCGGCGATGGTGGCCGAGGACTTCGTCCGGGCGCAGCAGGTCCAGGGGCTGTGGACGGGTGACGGCGGCCAGGCCGGCGCCGTACCGCCGCACATGTCCCCTCAGGTCCCGGGCCAGGGCCAGCAGGTGCCCGGCCAGCCGATGCCCGGTCAGCCGGTCCCGGGCCAGCCCATGCCCGGTCAGCCCATGCCCGGTCAGCAGCAGCCGTACGCCCCGCAGCCCGCACCCGGTCAGCCCATGCCGGGCCAGCCGATGCCGGGTCAGGCCGCCCCCGGTCAGCCCGTGCCCGGTCAGCAGCCGTACCCGCCGCAGCAGGGTCAGCCGTACGCGCCCCAGCCGTACCCGCAGCCCCAGCAGCCGCAGCCGCAGCCGTATCCGCAGGCGCCGGGCCACCCCCAGCCCTACCCGCCGCAGCAGCACGAGCAGCCCGGCGCGCCCCAGAGCTGGCAGCAGCCTCCGGCACAGCCCCAGCCCGGGCAGCCACAGCCGCACCCTGCGCAGCCGCAGCCGCCCGTGGATCCGAACGCTCCGGTAGCGCCCCCCGGTTGGCCGCAGCAGGTTCAGCAGGCGCCTCCGCAGGCTCCGCCAGCCCCTCAGCAGTAAGGCGTCATAGGAGTAGACCAATGAGGCCCCGCACCGGCTCCCCGGTGCGGGGCCTTCTTGTATTCCCGCAGCCCACAAGGGGTTTGAGTCATCGTTGACGATGCTGTCCACCGCTGATAAACCTTCGCTTCACCAGTTGGCGCCCAAGATCCACGACGCGAGGTACGTCCTATGGTCATGGTCACGAAGGTCCCGCCCAGCCCCGCAGCCCCCCGCAGACGCGCTCCCCGACGACTCCCCCGGCTGCTCCTCGCCGCCGGTGTCACCGCCACCGCCCTCATGGCCGTACCCCAGGTCAGCGCGCAGGCGGCCCCGGCCGCCGACGGTGACGCGAAGAGCGGCGGCTCCACCCTCACCGTCGCCGTCTCGCAGAGCGTCGACTCCCTCAGCCCGTTCCTCGCCCAGAAGCTCGTCTCGACGAGCATCCACCGGTTGGCGTACGAGTACCTGACGAACTACGACGCGAAGGACTCCAAGCCGATCCCGGGGCTTGCGACCGAATGGGCGGCCTCGCCGGACAAGCTGACGTGGACGTACACGATCCGCAAGGACTCGAAGTGGTCCGACGGGAAGCCGGCCACCGCCGAGGACGCCGCCTGGACCTTCAACAAGATGCTGACGGACGAGAACGCCGCCACCGCGAACGGCAGCTTCACGGCCAACTTCAAGAAGGTCACCGCGCCCGACCCGCAGACGCTGGTCATCGAGCTGAAGAAGCCGCAGGCGACCATGACGGCGCTCGACGTGCCGATCGTGCCCAAGCACGTCTGGGAGAAGGTCGGCGACTTCTCCAAGTTCAACAACGACCAGCAGTTCCCGATCGTCGGCAACGGCCCGTTCGTCATCACGGACTTCAAGGTCGACCAGTACATCAAGATGAAGCCGAACAAGAACTTCTGGCGCGGCGCACCGAAGTTCGACGAGCTGGTGTTCAAGTACTACAAGGACGGTGACGCGGCCGTCGCCGCGCTGCAGAAGGGCGAGGTGTCCTTCGTACCGAACCTGACGCCCGCTCAGGCCGCCGCCCTGAAGTCCATGAAGAACATCAAGGTCAACGACGCCCCCGGCCGGCGCTTCTTCGCCCTGGCCACCAACCCGGGCGCGCGTTCGAAGGACGGCAAGACCTTCGGCAACGGCCACCCGGCGCTGCTCGACCCGGCCGTCCGCAAGGCGCTCTTCCTCGCCGTCGACCGGACCACGATCGTCGACAAGGTGTTCCAGGGCCACGCCGTCGAGGGCGAGGGCTACATCCCGCCCCGCTTCGACTCGTACTTCTGGAAGCCGAGCGCCCAGCAGAAGCTCGGCTACGACCCCGCCAAGGCCGCCCAGCTCCTTGACCAGGCCGGATACAAGAAGAACGGCGACGGGAAGCGGGCCGGCAAGGACGGCAAGACGCTGGACTTCCGGATCCTCTGCCACGCCACCGACCCGAACGACAAGGCGATCGGCAAGTACCTCCAGGAGTGGTGGGGCGAGCTCGGCGTCGGGCTGAAGGTCGAGTGCCTCGACAACGTCAGCGACCCGTGGACCAAGGGCGACTACGACCTCGCGTTCGACGGCTGGTCGGTCAACCCCGACCCCGACTACGTCCTGTCGATCCACACCTGCGGCACGCTCCCGGCGACCCCGAAGGACACCGGCGCCACCGACAACTTCATCTGCGACCAGCGCTTCGACACGCTCTACGCGCAGCAGGCGGTGGAGTACGACGCCGCCAAGCGGGCGGATCTGGTCAAGCAGATGCAGTCCAGGCTGTACGACACGGGGTACATGAACATCATGGCCTACCCGAACGCCCTGGAGGCGTACCGCACGGACCAGATCAAGTCCATCACGACCATGCCTGCGGCCGCAGGCAACCTCTGGGGCCAGGACGGCTACTGGAGCTGGTGGTCGGCCGCGCCGACCACCGCGACCGCCGGGTCCGAGTCGAGCTCCGGCGGCGGTTCGTCCACCGGGGTGATCGTCGGCATCGGCGCGGCCGCGGTCGCCGTGGTCGGGCTCGGGGTCTTCCTCGGCCTGCGGCGCCGCTCGACCGCCGACGACCGCGAGTAGACGAGCAGAGCCGTGACGACAGCGAGCACACCCGCCGACGTGGCGCGGACCTCACCGGTCCGCGCCACGGACGGCGCCTCCCGTACCGGTACGACGACCCTCCAGTACCTCCGCTACGTGGCCGGCAAGCTGGGCGGCGCCGCCGTCTCGCTCTTCGCCGTGCTGGTCACCAGCTTCTTCCTGTTCCGGATCATCCCCGGCGACCCGGTCAAGGCGATGACCCACGGCATCCCCACCTCGGCCGAACAGCTGGCGACCCTGCGTCGGCAGTTCGGGCTCGACCTGCCGCTGTGGCAGCAGTTCACCGACTACTGCGCGAAGGCGCTGAGCGGCGATCTCGGCACCTCGTACCAGTTCCACGCCCCGGTCGGCGATCTCATCGCGCAGAAGCTGCCGGCGACACTGCTGCTGACCGGGGTCGCCGTGGTGCTCTACTCGGCGCTCGGGCTCTGGCTCGGCACGCGGTCCGCCTGGAACCACGGCCGCCTCGGCGACAAGATCAACACCGGCGTCGCGCTGACCCTGTGGTCCGTGCCGTCGTTCTGGCTCGGTCTGCTCCTGATCATCGTCTTCTCGGTCGGCATCGGACCGATCCCGGGGCTCTTCCCGACCGGCGGCATGGAGTCGGGGACGGGCGGGACCGGCTTCGCGTACGTCCTGGACGTCGCCCACCACATGGTCCTGCCGGTGGTGACCCTGGTGGCGGTCGGGTACGCGCAAACGCTGCTCGTGATGCGCTCCTCGCTGCTCGACGAGATGGGCAGCGACTATCTGACGACCGCGCGGGCGAAGGGGCTGCGCGACGACGTCGTACGCCGCCGGCACGCCGTACCGAACGCGCTGCTGCCGACCGTGACCATGATCTTCATCAACCTGGGCCATGTGGCGGCCGGTTCGATCCTGGTGGAGACGGTGTTCTCCTGGCCGGGGCTCGGCGGGCTGTTCTACCAGGCGCTCAGCGTGCCCGATCTGCCGCTGGTCCAGGGGCTGTTCGTGGTCTTCGCCGGAGCGATGATCGTGATGAACCTGATCGCCGACCTGCTGTATCCGCTGCTCGACCCCCGGGTGGGCCGATGACGTCTCTTGTATGGGAGCGCCGGCGCGGTTCGGTCTCCCGCTTCTGGAAGCAGTACCGCACCCACCGCGCCGGTCTCTACGGCCTGGCCGGGCTCGCCGTGATCGCGCTGCTCGCCCTCGCCGCCCCGCTGATCGTCGGCGCGGACGTGCAGTCGGTGACGAACGCGCCGGGTACGGCCCTGGAGTCGCCGAGCGCCGAATTCCCGCTCGGGACAGACCAGTTCGGGCGCTCGCTGCTCGGGCTGCTGATCTGGGGCGCGCGGATCTCGCTGCTCGTCGGGCTGCTCGCGGCGGTGCTCTCGGTCGCCATCGGCACCCTCGTCGGGATCATCGCCGGGCACTACGGCGGCTGGTTCTCGACGGTCGTCATGCGGATCACCGACTGGTTCCTCGTCATGCCGACGCTCGTTCTCGCGATCGTGCTGGCGACCGTGATGTCCCGCTCGATGTGGACGGTGATCGTCGCGATCGGCGTGACCAGCTGGCCGACCACGGCCCGGCTCGTGCGCGCGCAGACGATCGCGGTGGAGTCCCGGCCCTACATCGAGCGGGCCACGGCCCTCGGCGGCGGCCACGGGCACATCATGAGCCGGCACGTGCTGCCGAACGTGATGCCGCTGGTGCTCGCGCAGACCACGCTCGGCATCTCGACGGCGATCCTCACCGAGGCGACCCTGGCCTTCCTCGGCCTCGGCGACCCGACGGTGGTCTCGTGGGGCGGCATGCTCCAGGACGCCCGGGAGGCGGGCGCGGTGTCGTCGGGCCACTGGTGGTACCTCGCTCCGCCCGGGATCGCGATCGCGCTGGTCGCGCTCGCTTTCACGCTGTGCGGGCGCGCGGTCGAGTCCGTGCTGAACCCGAAGCTGGGGGTGGGGCGATGAGCCTCCTGGAGGTACGGAACCTGAGCGTGACGTACGGCTCTGGGGCGGGCGCCGTCCCCGCCGTACGGGGCGTCGACCTCACCCTGGGCGCCGGGCAGAAGCTCGGGGTCGCGGGCGAGTCGGGGTGCGGGAAGTCGACGATGGCGCTGGCGCTGCTGCGGCTGCTGCCGCCGTCCACCCGGCTGACCGGGCAGATCATGCTCGACGGCGAGGACGTCCTCGCCATGAAATGGGGGCGGCTGCGGGCGGTGCGGTGGGCGGGGGCGTCGATCGTCTTCCAGGGCGCGATGCACTCGCTGAACGCGGTGCGGCGGATCGGCGACCAGATCGCCGAGCCGCTGTTCGTGCACGGGCGGCCGACCCCGGCGGCGGCGCGCAGGCGGGTCGGCGAGCTCCTGGAGCACGTCGGGCTTCCGGCGGGGCGCGCGGCGGCCTATCCGCACGAGCTGTCCGGCGGTCAGCGGCAGCGCGTGATGATCGCGATGGCGCTCGCCTGCGATCCGCGGCTGATCGTGGCGGACGAGCCGACGACGGCGCTCGACGTGATGATCCAGGCGCAGATCCTGCGGCTGATCGAGCGTCTGGTCGCGGACGACGACATCAGCCTGCTGATGATCAGCCACGACCTGGCGGTCCTCGCGGACACCTGCGACCGGCTCGCGGTGATGTACGCGGGACGGGTGGTGGAGGAGGGCCCGGCGCGGGCGGTGTACGACGCGGCGGAGCATCCGTACGGGCGGGCGCTGTCCTCGGCCTTCCCGAGGATCGGCGACCCGGCGTCCCGGCGGGCGCCGCGCGGCCTGCCGGGCGATCCGCCGGATCCGGCCGATCTGCCGGGCGGGTGCGCGTTCCATCCGCGCTGCCCGGTCGCGGTGGAGGACGTCTGCGGGACGCGGGACCAGGAACTGCGGGACGCGGGCGCGGGGCGCCGGGCGGCCTGCGTACATGTGGGGAGCGGCTCATGAACCCGTTGACACCGGACGGCGCACCGACGGGGGCGGGCGCTTCGGCGGCGGGAGCCTCAGTGGCGGGTGCCTCTGTCGCGGGCGCCTCAGTGGCGACCGAGGTTCCGCCGACGGCCGGTCCGCTGCTCTCGGCGAGCGGGCTGCGGGTCACCTTCCCCGGGCGGCGGGGCGCGGCGGCCGCGCGCGCGGTGGACGGGGTGGACCTGGACATCGCCCCCGGGGAGATCGTGGCCCTGGTCGGTGAGTCGGGGTGCGGCAAGACGACGCTGGCGCGCTCGCTGCTCGGGCTCGTGCCGCCGACGGGCGGCGCGGTCACCTTCGCCGGTGAGCCGCTCTCGTACACCTCGCGCGCCCTCAAGGCCTACCGCAGGCGGGCCCAGCTGGTCCTCCAGGACCCCAGCGGCTCGCTGAACCCGCGGCACACCGTGTACGACGCGGTGGCCGAGGGGCTGCGGATCCACGGGTACGAAGGGGACGAGCGGGCTGCGGTCGCGGAGGCGCTGTCGCGGGCCGGTCTGCGGCCGCCGGAGCGCTTCTTCCTGCGGTACCCGCACGAGCTGTCGGGCGGTCAGCGGCAGCGCGTCGTCATCGCGGGCGCGCTGGTCCTCCAGCCGGAGCTGATCGTCGCGGACGAGCCGGTGGCCTCGCTGGACGCGTCGGTACGGGGCGAGATCCTGGCGCTGTTGCTACGGCTCCGGGACGAACTGGGGCTCTCGGCGCTCGTCGTGACGCACGACCTGGGTCTCGCGTGGAACATCGCGGACCGGGTGGCGGTGATGTACCTGGGCCGGATCGTGGAGACGGGAACGGTGGAGTCCGTACTGACGGCGCCTCAGCACCCGTACACCCGGGCCCTGTTGTCGGTTCTGCCGGAATCCGAGGGCGCGCCGGTGATCCTGACGGGCGAGCCGCCGGACCCGGCCCGCATCCCGTCCGGCTGCCGCTTCCACGCCCGCTGCCAGGTCCTCGCCTCGGGCGAGGCGGCCTCGGTCGCGGACCGCTGCCGCACGGAGGACCTGCCGGTCCTCCCGGGCGCCGGCGCTCGGGACGTGGCCTGCCACTGGGTGCGGGAGGGGCAGAAGTAGGCGGGGGCGCCTCGCCCGGCGGGGCGCCTCAGCGCTGCGTGTCGTACGCCCCGGTGAGTTCGCGGGAGCGCTTCACGTCCCCCGCCATCGCCGCGAGCAGGTCGTCCAGGGTGTCGAACTTGAGCATGCCGCGTACGTACGCCAGGAAGTCCACGGCCACGTGCAGGCCGTACAGGTCGAGGCCCTCGCGGTCGATGGCGTACGCCTCGACGGTCCGCTCGGTGCCGTTGAACTGAGGGTTCGTGCCGACCGAGATCGCGGCGGGCATGCGCTCCCCGTCGGCGGTGAGCCAGCCGGCGTACACGCCGTCGGCCGGGATCGCGGTGTGCGGGAGGGTCTCGACGTTGGCCGTCGGGAAGCCGAGCTCGCGGCCGCGCTGCGCGCCACGGACGACGATGCCCTCGACGCGGTGCGGACGGCCGAGGATCTCGGCGGCGCCCTCCACGTCGCCCTCGGCGACGAGGCGGCGGGTGAGCGTGGAGGAGAACGGGTCGCCGCCGCCCGCCGTACCGCTCACGAAGAGGTCGATGACCTCGACCTCGTAGTCGTAGGTGGCGCCCAGCTCGGTGAGGAAGCCGACGTTGCCTGCGGCGCGGTGGCCGAAGCGGAAGTTCGGGCCCTCGATGACGGCCTTCGCGTGGAGCTTGTCGACGAGGACCTTCACGATGAAGTCCGCCGGGGACAGCTGCGAGAACTCGGCCGTGAACGGCAGGACGAGGACCGCGTCCACGCCCAGCTCCGCGATCAGTTCGGCGCGGCGGGGGTGCGGGGCGAGCAGCGGCGGGTGGCTGCCGGGCCGCACGACCTCGGAGGGGTGCGGTTCGAAGGTCACGACGACCGAGGGGACGCCCAGTTCGCGGGCGCGTTCGACGGCCCGTCCGATGATCAGCTGGTGCCCGCGGTGCACCCCGTCGTAGGAGCCGATGGTGACAACACTGCGCCCCCAGTCCTGGGGGATGTCCTCCAAGCCACGCCAGCGCTGCACTGTGACCGCTCCTCGTCCGCCTGTTCGCCGATTACGCAGGTCTAAGACTGCCATGCCCACGGCCATCGCCCCGCATCGGCATGGATCTGCCGAGCCGCTCGACCGTACGGCGGGTGCTGGGGCCGACGACGACGGCCCAGTCGCCGGGGGCGGCGGCCAGCCAGCCGGTCAGTTGGGCGGCGAACGCGGGGACCTCGCGGGCGAGCTCGACGAGCCGTCGGTCGAGACAGGTGGCGCCCTCCGGGGTACGGACGAGGAGCAGCCCGGTGCGGCGGACGAGCTCGCGGGTGCGGACCTCCGGGCGCCGTTCACAGCCGTGGGCGGCGGCCCGCAGCAGGGCGTCGAGGACGGCGAGGTCCCGTGCCTCGTACCGCTCGTGGTCGAGGAGTACGTCGAGGAGTTCGGTACGCAGAAGGCGCGAGGCGCCGGTGCCGGGCGCGGCGAGCACCGGAGCGAGGGCGCTGCGGACCTGGGCGGGGCGGCCCCGGATCAGGCCGGAGACCAGGGGGAAGAGGACGGCCCGGGCGGCGGGGCCGTCCTCGAGGCGGCGGTCGACGAAGGCGGCGGCGTGGCGGGCGCCTTCGGGGTGGCGGTCGACGTACTCGCGGACGAGGGCGGCGGCGCGGCGGGCGAGGGCGGGGGTGCTGACCTCGGCGAGCGCCCGCAGGGTGGCTCCGGCGGTATCCCCGGGGTCGTGCAGCCGCGCTTGGAGGGCGGCCAGGACGGGTTCGGGGTGGGCGGCGAGCGCGGTGGTGAGCGCCTCGGCGGGGACGCGGGGGTCGGTCAGGGCCCGGGGCAGATGGCGGGAGCGGGTGTGCGGGTCGCGGACGAGGAGGCCGAGGGCGGCGCCGTGCAGGGCGGCGTCGGCGGGGCGGGCGAGCAGGGCGAAGGCGGCGTAGCGGAGGAGTTCGCGGTCGGGTCCTGTGGTGGCGTGCGCGGCGACGAGGGCGCCGTACGCGGCGGCGGCGGCGCGGCGCGCGGGCCTGCCGTCGTCGTGGGCCCAGCGGTCGACGGCCCGGCAGAGGGCGGTCGGCTCGTCCTCGGCGAGCGCGGCGAGCAGCCCGTCCGCGAGGGGGTGGGCGGTGGCGACGAGCGCCTCGCACAGGTCGTCGACGGCGAGGTGGCGGTGGGTGTGCAGCAGGGCCTGGGCAGCGGTGGCGACGGTGGCGTGCGGTGCGGCGCCGAGGGGGCGACCGTCGCCGAACCAGCGGCAGAGCAGCGGCTGTACGCCCCGGGGCTCGGCGACGAGCCGTTCGGCGACGACGTCGAGGAACCGGGGCGCGGCGTGGGTGCCGGGCGGCTGGTCGGCGGGCACGATCCGCCGCAGCAGATCGATCCGCTCGCCCTCCCCGACCCGCAGGGCGGCCCAGAACGGGGGCCCGAAGAGCGCGGGAGGGGTGGGGGCGGCGGCTTGGGTGGTACGTCCGCTCGCCGGGGCGTCCGGCGCGTGGCGCGGCGCGGGGACCTCTTCTGATCCGGGCGGGCGTGGGGCGGTCGGCGAGGTGCCCAGGTGATCGGCCAGGTCGCGGAGGGCGGAGAGGTACGGCTTGGGGTCCGGGAGGCGGAGGAGGGTCCGGTGGAGGAGCCGGGTGGCCCACCAGGCG
>NZ_JBHXPI010000054.1:0-43199 GCF_042718575.1 Streptomyces sp. NPDC058579 | reverse complement strand
GGCGGGGTGGGCCGCCCGCCACGTGCGGCGGGCGCCCCCCCGACGGGTCAGGTGAAGCTACGACATGACTGTCGGGTTCTCCCCCGGAAAGTCCGGAGGAAGGCCGTCAGGTTCCACCGTGCCTGTCACCAGCCCGGTGAGGTACTCGGTGAGGGTGCCTTCGTACGTCGCCCAGTACCCGTTCCGCGTCTCGACGACGATGGTCCAGGAGTCGGGGCTGTTCCCCCCCGTGCGCCAGTAGAAGTTGTCGCCTTCCGCCGAGTCTCCCCAGGGGATCAGCCCCCCGGGCTCCGGATACGGAACGTACCCCTCGGTCATCTCTTCCTCGTGCAGTTCGGCGAGCGACCGCAACGTCTCCTTCATCCCTCGCACGAAGCCGACTTCCTCCCCGGGATCGGGAAGGTGGAGGCTCAGAAAATCGGCGAGAATGAACGCCGGGTACCGCTCGGCGAACTCCATGAAGTCCTGGGGGAGACCGGTTCCGAGTTCAGCGGAAACAGCAGCCCAGTTCAACGTCCTCGGCTGCGCCGACTTGATGGGACCGAGCGCCGGAATGGCTTGTTCGAGTCTGTCGATTTTCAACACGTCACCTGCGGATCCGGGATGTTCTTCACATTGACCGAGAACAGTCTCGTCTTCGTCTGCGTGAAGGCGTCCATCTGTATCGCTGTGGGTATGTTCTCGCGGCCGTTCCCGTATTCCAGTTTACCGAAGTAGAGAACCGGTTCAGACTTGAGGGTCTTCGCCATCCGATTCTCGCACCTCCTCATGTCGGGGGTGTTCATCTGCTGGAAGCCGGTGAAGATGTTCTCCTTGATCCAGTCCCCGTGGAACCTGTCGCCGAGAATGTGACTGCGATTGAAGGCGTACTTCTTGCCTCCCCGTTCCTGTTCGGAGACGAACCCCGGGGGCTCCCAAGTCCCCTTGCGGGGTCCGCGTGAGTTCGGAGGCTTCAGGTCCTTGGGACAGATGAGCGCGGCGACTCCCGTCGGCGTGTCACTGTCACCCTCGATGGTCCTCGCCCGGACCGTGGGCATGTACCGGAACCGCTCGGACCTGTCCCGGTCGCACGGGTTCTGGCCTCCGTTGGGCGCGCTGACTCCCGCGTCCGGGTTGTTGTACATTTCGGCGGCCTGTTCGGGTGTGAATCCGAAGGTCTGCATCATCTCCTGGAAGTCTTCCTGGGAGAACTGCTTCATGTACCCCGCGTCGAGCGTCCAGCGAGAGTCACCGGTGCCCCAGTCGAATTCGGGGCGTCGCGCCGGAGCCGGGTTGTTCGGGTTCTGAGCGATGATCTTGACGATGTTGACCACGGTCTTGCCAAGGCCACCACCGCCAGGTCCACGACCCGGACCAGAGCCAGGGCCGGGGCCGGGGCCGGGACCACGGCCTCTACCGCAATTCCGGGTACACGCGCCCGAGGCCGCGTTGCTGCTGTACGCCCAACTGCCGACAGTGCTGCGGGTGCCGATGTAGGGGCCTTGGTAGACGCTTGTCGTCGCCCAGCTGCCGACCGAGCTGGACGTCGCATTCATTGTCTGGTTTCGGATGTACTGGTCCGTGACCAGCACGGTGCCCGTGACGACCACGGTCCCGAAGATTCCCCAGAGCGCGGCTTCCCCACTGATGCCACCCGCCAACAGGGCGAGCGCACAAGGCGGGCAGTGACCCGTGGGGTCGGTCTCGTTGAGAGGGCCGGCGTTGCCGTACGTGTAGCGGTTGGCCTGGACGGACGGCGTGGGGTCGATCTGCCAGGTGTCGCGGCTGGTGAAGCCGCCGATCCCGGGCTGGTACCAGCGGGAGGCCATGTTGACCTCGCCTGTGGAGGCGTCGGTCCAGCCGGACTGGTAACCCAGAGCGGGGTTCGCGCCGTTGGCGGCGGTCACCTTGCCGAAGGGGTCGTAGGCCCGGGAGGACGCGACCTCGGTGCCGTCTGCCGTGAGGCCGGCGACGAGGTCGGTGTGCTGGTCGGTGACCGCCAGGCGGGCCGAACCGGCCGTTCCCGTCGTCGCGCTGGCGAGCAGAGTACCGCCGGGGTTGCGGATGTAACTGCTCGTACCGTCCTTGACGAGGTTGTTGGTGGCGCCGTCGTAGGCGAAGGCGGCGCCTCCGTGGCTCAGGACCCGGTCGAGGGAGTCGTAGGTGAAGGTGCTGGTGCCGTTGGTGATCGTGCGTTCGAAGGCGTCCGTGGCGATCTGGCGGCTGTTGCCGCCCTCGGTCACGGTCTTCTCGGTGCCGCGGGCGCTGTAGGTGATGCTCTGGCCGCCCCACGTCTCCAGCCGGTTGCGGGAGTCGTAGGTGCCGGTGATGTCCCCTCTCTTGGTCAGGTTTCCGGCCTTGTCCCACTCGAAGCCGGTCGTCGTGCCACCGATCGTCTCCGAGGTCATGCGACCCGCGAGGTCGTAGCCGTAGGTCTCAACGGCCGCCCCGGCCGTACCGGTGGCGCTCTTCTTCACCAGCCGGTCGTCGAGGTCGTACTCGTATGCCTGGCCCAGGACCTTGCCACCCGTGCCCAGCTTCGCGACGCTGTCGTCCACGAGTCGGCCCAGAGCGTCGTACGCGTACGAGCGCTTCGCGCCGATCGTCCACGTGCCGCCGGCGGCGGGGCGTGCGTACTCCTCCGCGGTCGGTCGCCCGGCCGCGTCGTAGCCGCTGCGCAGCTGTGTGCCGGTGAGCGGATCGGTCGTGGTGCTGAGGCGTCCGGCCTGGTCGTACGTGAAGCCCGTCGTGCCCGCGGCGTCGGTGCGGGAGGTCAACAGACCGTCCGCGTCGTACACGTAGGACGACGTGCCGGAGGGGCCGTCGGCGTTCAGGAGTTGACCGCGGTCGTTGTAGCCGTAGGTGTTGCCCGCGAGGACTCCGTCGCCCCCGAGGGCCGTGGGGCGGCCGGCGAGGTCGTACGACAGGCTGCGCGGCCTGGTGGCCACGGCGGTTCCGGAGCCGGTCTCACCGGTGAGACGGCCCAGGGCGTCGTACGTCTTCTGACGCTTGACGTTGCCCGGCAGCAGCTCGGTGAGGAGCTGCCCCGCCGCGTCGTAGACGTTCGTCCAGGTGCGGACGTCCGGGTTCCAGTGCTGGGTGGTGCCCGGTTCGATCGTGGACTCGGGCAGGCCCCACGTGTTGAACGTGTAGTACGTGGCCTTGCCGCGGCCGTCGGTCAGGCGCGTGCGGTTGCCCGCCGCGTCGTAGCCGAAGGTCGTGGTGATGGAGTCGGTGCCGGTGACCGGTTCGACCTGCTTGGTCATCCGGCCGAGGGCGTCGTAGGTGTAGGTCCGCCGGGCGCCGCCGGCGGAGACCGACGCGGTGACGTTTCCTTCGGCGTCGTACTCGGAGGACACCGAGCGCAGGACCGTCGTTCCGGTGCCGTAGTCCGACACCGTCAACGGCTTGCCGAGGACGTCGTACGCCGTGACGGTCTTGCGGCCGGTGGCGTCCTTGGACTCGGTCTTGCGGCCGAGGCCATCGTAGGCGGACCGGGTGACGCCGCCGAGCGGGTCGCTGACGGTCAGCGCCTCACCCGCGGTGTTGTACGTCGTCGCCGTACGGCGACCGCCGGGGGTCGTCCACTCGGCCAGGTTGCCCGCGTCGTCGACGACATAGCGGGTGACCAGGTGTTGCAGGGTCGGCTTGCGTTCGATCGTGGTGCCGGTGAGTCTGCGACCCAGTTCGTCGTAGGTGGACTCGGTACGTGCTCCTGTCGGGTCGGTCGCGGAGAGCCGCAGACCGGTCGGGGTCCAGGTGTAGGTGGTGACGCCCCCGCCGGACAGTGCCGTGGAAGTGCCGCCGAAGGTCGTGGCGCCGGGGGCTTGGAGGCCCTGGACACCGGCGATCGCCGGATCGGTCTTGCTGACGAGGTTGCCCAGCTGGTCGTACGCGTACGACGTCGTACGTCCGAGCGGGTCCGTGGTGGAGGCCGGCTTGCCCAGCCTGTCGTACGTCGTGCGCTTGGCAGCCGTGATCGGCGAGGCCGCGCCCGGCGCGGTGTAGTCGGGCAGCGTGACAGCGACGGGGCGGCCGAGCTTGTCCGTCTCCGTGCGGGTCACCAGACCACGTGCGTCACGCGTCTCGGTGACTTCGTCGAAGGTGTTGTAGCCGGTCAGGGTCGTGGGCGAAGCAGCCGTGGCGGCACCGCCGTTCTCCTCGACCTGCACCTGCGGCGCCGTCGCCTCGACCAGGCGGCCGAGCGCGTCATAACGGCTGGTGGCGGTGTTGCCGCGGGGGCTGACCTGGGCGAGAGCCAGTCCCCTCTGGTCGAAGGTGCCCGAGGTGACCCGGGTCCGGGTTCCGTCGGTGACGGTCGCCTTCTTCGTGTTGCCCGCCACGTCGTACTCGGTCGTGGAGGTCAGCTTCTTGCCGGAGCCGTCGATCGACTGCGTCTGCTCCGTGACCCTGTTGTCACCGTCGTAGGCGATCGTCGTCACGCGGTTGAGGCCGTTCGGGTCGAAGACGCTGCGCGTCGTCCGTCCGGTGGCGTCGACCGTGTGGACGGTCGTACGGCCGCCGTTCTCGGTCCGGGTGACCTCGTTGCCCGCGCCGTCGTACACCGCGGACTCCAGGACGATGTCCTTCTTGGAGCCGTTCGCCTGGGTGACACGCTTCGCCGTCTTCGACGCCTGGAGACCGTCGTCGTAGTAGGTGAAGGCGGTCGTGGCGCCCATCGCGTCGGTCGTCGAGGCCAGCCGGCCCGCCGGGTCGTACGCGTGGGAGGCAAGCACGAGGTCACGGGCCTGGCCGGACGGATCGCCCGTCCAGTCCTTCAGGACCGACTCGGCCGGCAGCCCGCGCTTGGTGAACGCGTGAGTGATCGCGTTGCCCGCGGGATCCGTCTCACGGATCACCCGGCCCAGCGCGTCATGGCCGAAGGTCGACTCGTTGCCCGCCGCGTCCGTGACGCTCTCGTTCAGGCCGAGGGCGTTGTAACGGTAGGTGGTGGTGCGGGTGGCGTCGCCGCCGGTGGTGTCCTCCGTCGACTCGGTGAGCAGCTGCCCGTCCGCGTCGTACGTACGGGAGACCTTCTCGGTGTGCGTGACACCGGTGATCTCGTTCTTGACCCCGGGGCCCGTCTCCGAGGAGACGCGCGACATGGAGTCATGGGCGAAGACGCGGGTGACACCCGCCGGGTGGGCGTCGGAGACCTCGGTCTCGGTCAGCTTCCGGCCGATGGCGTCGTACGTGTACGACACGACCAGCCCGCCGGGCGCCGTCGACTTCGCCACGTCACCGCTCGCGAAGTACGCGTAGGAGGTGGTGGCCCCGCCGGGGGTCTTCTGGGTGGCGACCAGCCCTCGAGGTGTGGTGCCGCCTCCCACGGCCGGCTCGCTGCCGGTCGTGTACGTGGTGACGACCGCGCGGCCGTCCGCCAGCATCACCGTGTCGGTCAGACCGAGCGCGGTGTACGAGGTGGTGGTCCGGTAGCGGTTGTCGCCCGAGCCGGTGGAGCGACCGTCGCGGACGGCCACCTGCTTGCCGTTGCGCGGGTCGAGCGGGTCGGAGGCGTTGTGGTAGTACTCCGCGAACGAGGTCCAACAGGAGTTCGCGTCCCGGCAGGTCGTGGTCGAGACGGTGTTTCCGCGCTCGTCGTGACCGGTGATGATCGCGTGACCGTTGGGGTCGGTGACCGTGTGGAGGAAGCCACCGACGTCGTACGAGAAGGTCGTGACCCCGCCGTCCGCGTCCGTCGACGCCGTCGGACGCTGGCCCCGGACTGCGTCGAAGGTGCTGCCGGTCTTCGCGCCCGTCGGGTCGGTGACCGTGACGGTCGAGGTCAGCGAGGAACCCGAGGCGTTGGTACGCGCACTGTAGTGCCGAGCGACCTGGTCACCGCTGAGGGTGCGCGGGTAGACGGCGACCTCGTCGATGCGACCGGTGAAGTACTGCACTCCGTCGCCCGGGGACGCGGGCCACCACTTGGTGTAGCCGGCGCCGATGTACGCGCGCTGGTTGGTTTCGTGGGTGACCGGAACAGTGGTGGCCTGGGCGACCTGCGCACCGTCGAGGTACAGCGTGTGGGTGGACCCCTGCGCTGTCACGACGGCGTGGTGCCACTCGTTGTCCGTGACCGTGTTCGGCGAGGTGTTGGTCGCGCCGACACCTCGGGTGAAGTACTGGCCGTGGAGCTTGTTGTCCGAGCCGACGTACAGGACCGGCGCGTAGGCGACGGCGTCCGGGAGCGGCTTCTCCTGGTCGCTGAAGAGCACACCCGGCTTGCTTGTCTTGAACCACAGCTCGACCGACAGGTCGGTGTTCGGCAGGTGGCCGCCGACGAGCTCGGCGTACCCGTCACCCGAGAACTCCGCCGCGGAACCGTCGCCGGGCCCGAAGGCGCCGGGGACACCGGGAGTCGCCTTGGTGTAGGTGCCGTGGGCACCGGCGGCCGCGACCTTGTTCACGACCGTCGTGCCGCCGGTCTCGTTCAGCTGCCAGTAGCCGGAGGGGGCGTCCGCCATGACGGCGCCCTGGTACTGGTCCCCGCTGCCGGTGACCAGGCGGTTGCGCGCCTTGTAGTGGTCGGCGACGGCCTGGGCGTCCAGCTCCTTCGTGTAGAAGGCGGCTTCGTCGAGTTGGCCGTTGAAGTAGCGGGTCGCACGGGCCTGCCCGTCCCACTCCTCACTGGAATAGCCACCGCCGAGGTAGGCGTGGGCCAGGGTCTCCGGCTTGACGACACCGGCCTTGGAACCGATCTTGGCACCGTCGAGGTACAGCGACTGACCGGTCGGCCCGCCGGTGATGACGACGTGGTGCCACTTGTTGTCGGTGACCTTCACCCCGCCCATCACGGGCCAGCCGGCGGACGGACCGTCCCACAGGTGGCCGCGGAGCTTGCCCTCTCCGTCGACGAGCAGACTCGCGTTCCACATCGTCGGGGTGGACCCGAGCTCGGCGTTCTGCAGACCGAGCAGGACACCACTGGGCTTGTCCGTCTTGAACCACAACTCGACGGAGAGCGAGGAGGCATCACTGATCGACTCGGACGGTACTGAGATCACGCCCTTGGACCCGTCGAGGGTCACCGCGCCGTCGTCACCGTCGAGGAAGGCGCCGACCCCGCCGAGGGTGACCCCTTCGCGGTAGGAGCCGTTGCCGCCGGCGGATATCTCGTCGACCGCCGCGGCGCCGCTGCTGTCGCCCAGGCGCCAGTAGTTGACGGGGTTCGCGGCCCGGACTGCGTCCGAGTAGGCCTGGGAGCCCGACGCGTAGCGGGGCGCGGAGATCTGCCACACGCCACCACGCTCGTCGGTGACCTTGGTGGCGCGCTCGGTGTCGCTGTCGTACTCGACACGTCCGCCGACCCGGCCCGAGGGCAGGGTGACCTTGGAGAGCTTCGAGGACCCGGTGCGGGCCGCGTGGTGCGCGCGCACGGAGCCGGCGTCGAGGGCACGGTGGTAGACCGCGACCTCGTCCATCAGGCCCTTGTAGTACCGGGTGCCGTACGTGCCGGCGCCGTCCCACGTGTGGTCGGTGAAGCCGCCGCCCAGGTAGGTGTACTTCTTGACGGAGTGGCTGACGGGACCGGCGAGGGTGCCGACGGCCTGACCGTCCAGGTAGAGCGTCTGACCGGTGCCCGTGCTGGTGAGCACGGCGTGGTGCCAGGCGTTGTCGGTGACGGTGGCCGTGGAGGTCATCGGGGTGAGGCCGCCATCGGCCTTCTCGAACGCTCCGCGCAGCTTGCCGGCCGAGTCGACGGCCAGCACCGGGTTGTAGACGTTGGGGTGCGTCGTGCCCAGCGGGTCGTCCTGGAAGCCGACGAGCACGCCGTTCGGCGTGTCCGTCTTGAACCACAGCTCCACCGACAGCACGGTGGACGAGGCCAGCGTCGACTCCGGCAGCTCCACCGAGGAGTTCGTGCCGTTGAACGAAGCGGCCTTGTTGCCCGTGCCGTTCAGGACCCCGGCGCTGCCGAGGGTGACATCACGGAAATGCCCGGCGTTCATGCCGGTACGGGAGACCGCCTCGCTCTGCGCGGCCTCGCCCTCGCTCTCGTTGAGCCGCCAGTAGGCCACCGGGTCGGCGTCCTGCACCATGCCCCGGTAGTGGGAGCCGCCGGTGTACTCGTACACCGTGCACGCGGTCGTGGACGAGGGCGGGCAGACCTTGGTCAGCAGGTCGCCCTGGTACGTGTACGACCAGACGAGCGCCGGTGCGGACGGGCCGACGGCGTCGGTGGAGACGGAGGCGACGTGCGCGCCGCTCCAGGTGAACCTCAGCGCCCGCTGCGACAGCGCGTCGGTGGCCTTGGTCAGCTTGCCGCCGGTGTAGGTGAGCAGCTGCTCACGGTCGTGACCGTCCTTGATCTTGGTCAGGAGTCCGGTCGCGTCGAAGGTGTACAGCGCCGCGGACGCGTCACGCAGCGTCCAGCCGCCGCCCTGCACGGACGTCAGTACGCCCATCGAACCGGATGGCGCGCTGTAGGTGCCGTCGCTGTTCTTGCCGAAGCGGACCTGTGCACCGTTCGCGAGGGTGATCACGACGCTGCCGTCGGGTTCGGCGGCCGCGCGCATGTCCCAGCGGGTGGCCCAGCCGGCGCCGAAGGCACTGGCCTTGCGCGGATCCTGCGAGTTGTACGTACGGACGACCACCAGCTCGGGGCCGATCGTGGGCACGGAGGCGTCGGTGGCCGCCGTGACGTAGTTGCCGGACCGTTCGCCGAAGGTCCTGCCGTTGTCGGCGCCGCCCAGGTGGGAGGTGATGACCGGCTGCGGGACCTGCGTGGTCAGGATCGACGGCACGGTCCGGGCCGACTGGTCCTTGCCGTCGTTGGCGTAGGCGTACCAGGCGTAGGTCTTCGCCCAGCTCAGCCAGCCCGAGGGAACGGTCCAGCTCGGCGAGGCCGCGTGCGTGTTGCCCCTGCAGTTCTTCCGCGTGTCCTTCCCCTCGACCTCACACACCTCGAACTGGTACGTCAGCCCGCTGGGGTACTTGTCATGGTCGGTGGCCGCGGTCCACAGAGTCGGAGTGAGGGTGTCCACGAGCGTGCCGCTGGGCGGACTCGCCGCGGTGACGTACGGCACCGCGTTGGCGGCGTCCACGCGCATCGCGGCAGGAGGCACGCCCTGTGAGGCGAAGGAGTTGACCTGGTACTCGTCCATCGTCCAGGCGATCGAGTACGTGCCTGGCGCGAGGGGCGCGATCCTGGCGTCGAGCGTGACCGTGGCACCCGGGGCCACGTCGTAGGGCATGTCGGTCCAACGGATCTTGGACCAGTAGTCCCCGCCGACCGGATTCCCGTTGCCGTCGTACAGGTCGTAGCGCAGCTTGAAGTTGCTGTTCTTGGGCCAGGTCTGCTGGCCCTGGTTGGTGACGGTGACCTTGAAGACGCCCTCGGAGGTCGCGGTGATGGGCGCGACGAAGTTGCCGAGCTGGTAGCTCGCGCCGTACTTGGTCCACGAGACATCGAGGCTGGGCACGCCGCTGCCGTCGTCGGAGTGGAACTGCTTCCAGCTCTTGGAGTCGTCCGTGGCCGCCTTGACCGCGAGGCCGTAGTTCGCCTTCCGGCCGTGCGTCCAGTCGTCGACGAGCTGACGCCCCTCGCCGCCGAGGGGGATGCTCTCCCAGGCCGGGGCGCAGGACCACGTCTCGGTGCCGGTGGGGCGCCAGCCGTGGGCGAAGCTCTTCGACCCGAGCGCCGGACCCGTGGCGGGACCGGGGAAGACGGACGTGCTGCCTTCGGACCAGTTCGACGTGATCGGGTGGACGGTCACCGGGCGCGCGGTGCACGACTGGGACCAGGAGTTGTACAGCGCCAGATTGGCGCTGATCACCCAGGCGTTCTTCAGGCTTCCGGTGTTCAGCCCGTCGAAGCGCAGGAAGCTCGCGGCCTTGTGGCCGCCGCCGTCGTACGTGCCGACCTTGAGCACGTCGGCACTGGAGAAGTTGGTGTTGTAGGGCGACTCGACGTACGTACCGGAGGTCGCCTTGACGCCGGTCACGGACGGGTCGACCTTGACGGGGTAGACCCGCTGGGGGTCCGCGAGCCACTTGCGGTCGAGGGAGACGACCAGCGTCTGGCGGCCCGCACGGCTCTCCAGGCGGTAGGTGACCCCGGAGGAGATGGCGCCTTCGGCGGCGTTCTCCGTGTGTCGGGAGTCCTCCATCCATCCTGCCGGCATGGCGGCCTGCTGCCGACCGGAGGCATCGGTGAAGACGACGCCGCCGTGGCCGTCCAGCTTGGCCGTGAGACCGTTCAGGACAAGGGGGAAGCGCCACTCGGTGGGAGCGGACCGGTCCTTGAGGACCAGCGTCTCCTTGACCGAGTCACTGCCCGCGACGAGCTGCACGTCCGCGGCGGGACGGACCTCCGAGTAGGTGATCGCGCTGCCTGTGGCCTCACCGATGGAGTGGGAGGCGCCCTCGATGGCGTACCCGAGCGAAGCGGTGTCGTTCACGCCGAGACGCACCAGGGGCGCGGCGTCGGCGTACGCGCCCAGGGCGATCTTGTTCTCGGAGGACTTGGGCTGCCAGGCGGGACTCGCGGCCGCTCCGCCGGACGGCGTCTCCGCGTTCCGGCTCTGGGTGAGCCTGGAGTCGATACCCTTCCACTTGCCGTCCCGGCCCAGGAAGTTGACCGGCTCGTTGTAGAACCGGGTGGTGTACGTCCCGTCCTTGTTCAGGAACGTACGGGCCTGCCTGCTGCGCTCGGCGGGCAGCTCGGCGCTGGTCTTCGGGTCGAAGCTCTTGCGCTGCGGCGTCGCGGGCGCGGCCACCTTGACGAAGGGCGTCCTGGCCGGCGGCCTGGGCGCACCGCCCAGCCCTTGGTCCGCGGTGCCGCCGTCCGGCGGGAGCTCGCCCGGCGCCTTGAGCGCTCCGCTGCGTCCCCCTCCCGCCGTGGCGTCGGTGGCATCGCCGGAGGCGCTGTGGCCCCGCCCGCGCGCCGTTCCCCAGCCCTGCTCGGGCAGTTCGCCGGCTCCACGGCCGGTCTTTGCGGTGACCCAGTTGTCCACCGCGAGTGCTGCCTGTTCTGTACCTGCCAGAACGGCCATGACAAATGCCACTAGGAGTACCAGTGGTCGCGCTGTGCGCACGGACTTCCCCCACATAGATGATCAGTGGGACTGTCCTACCGGCACACACAGCAAACTCACAACATTCGCCCGAATCCCTCACCCTCCCTCCGCAGCCCGAACACGGAGTCCCTCGCCTTGAAATAGTGACAAACCATCATGAACGCATGCCATCGCCCCTACTGGCACGTGAGAAAGGTCATGCAGGTTGCAGGAACTGTCTCTTCCTGTGCACATGCGACACCGTGCAAGGGCATCGGTTTCAGCCACCTCAGGCACTGTCCGGCGCGGCCGCGAAGCGGTCGCGGAGTTCTCGTTTCAGGATCTTGCCGCTGGCGTTGCGGGGGAGTTCGGGGACGAAGAGGATGCGCTTCGGGGCCTTGAAGGGGGCGAGCTTCTCGCGGGCGTGGGTGATCAGGGCGTGCTCGGTGACGTCCTCGTGGGGGACGACCACGGCTGTGATCGCCTCGATCCAGCGGTCGTCGGGGAGGCCGATGACGGCGACCTCGGCTACGGCCGGGTGGGTGTAGAGGGCGTCCTCGACCTGGCGTGAGGCGACCAGGACGCCGCCGGAGTTGATGACGTCCTTCACCCGGTCCACGACCGTGTAGTAGCCGTCGGCGTCGCGCACCGCGAGGTCGCCGGAGCGGAACCAGCCGCCGCGGAAGGCCTCCTTGGTCTCCTCGGGCTTGTCCCAGTAGCCGTCGCACAGCTGCGGGGAGCGGTAGACGATCTCGCCCGCCGTGCCGTCGGGAACCTCCTCGCCGTGCTCGTCGACGACCCTCGCCTCGACGTGGCGGACGGGGCGCCCGCAGGAGTCCAGGCGGCCCTCGTGCTCGTCCGGGCCGAGGACCGTGGCGAGCGGGCCGATCTCGGACTGGCCGAAGCAGTTGTAGAAGCGGAGTTCGGGGAGGTGCGAGCGCAGCCGCTCCAGTACGGGGACCGGCATGATGGAGGCGCCGTAGTACGCCTTGCGGAGGCCGGAGAGGTCGCGGGTCGCGAACTCCGGGTGGTTCGAGAGCCCGATCCAGACCGTCGGCGGGGCGAAGAGGCTGTCCGCGCGGCCGGCCTCGATCAGGTCGAACAGGACCTTGGGGTCCGGGCCGTCCACGATGGTGTTCTCGGCGCCGACGGCGAGGTACGGCAGCAGGAAGACGTGCATCTGCGCGGAGTGGTAGAGGGGCAGCGAGTGGACCGGCCGGTCGTCGGCGCTCAGGTCCAGCGCCTCGATGGCGCTCGCGTACTCGTGGACCAGCGCCCGGTGCGTCATCCGGGCGCCCTTGGGCAGCGCCGTCGTCCCCGAGGTGTAGAGGAGCTGGACGTACTCGCGGGCGTCGCGGTCGGTGTCGTACGTGTCGGGTTCGGCGAGCGCGGTGAGGAAGGAGTCCTCGGTGTCCCGCAGTGCCCGTACGGGCAGGTCGGCCGGGACGCGGTCGGCGAGCGCGGGGTCGGCGAGGACGAGCGAACTCCCCGACTGCCGCAGGATGTAGTCGAGGTCCTCGCCGGTGAGGTGGTGGTTGACCGGGACGTGGATGAGGTCCGCGCGCGAGCAGGCCAGGAAGGCGATCAGGTACGCGTCGGAGTTGTGGCCGTACGTCGCGACGCGGGCGGACTCCCCGAGCCCGTAGCGCTCCCGCAGGACGGCGGCCCCGGTGGTCACGGCCGCGTCCAGCTCCGCGTAGGTCCAGGAGCGGTCCGCGTACCGGACGGCGATCCGCTCGGGGGTGCGCTGGGCGGCCATGCGCAGGACGCCGTCGACGGTGCGGCTGAGGAGTCGTTCCATGGCGCGATCCTCGGCGGCCCGGGGTGGCGGGTCAAGTACGCATGCCGCCCCGTCAAGTACGCATGCCGCCCCGTCAAGTACGCATGCCGCCTCGGCGCCTTGGAGGTCAGGGGCTGAACGAGAGGAAGACGAAGGCCGCGAAGATGGAGAGGTGGACGCCGCCCTGGAGGAGCGTGGCCCGGCCGGGCACCACGGTCAGGGCGCTGACGACGGCGGTGAGGACGAGCAGCACCATGTGGACCGCCCCGAGGCCGAGGACCAGCGGCCCGGAGAGCCAGATGGAGGCGAGCGCGATCGAAGGGATCGTCAGACCGATGCTGGCGATGGCGGAGCCGTACGCCAGGTTGAGGCTGGTCTGCATACGGTCCCGGCGCGCGGCCCGTACGGCGGCGAGGGTCTCGGGGAGCAGCACCATCAGGGCGATGACGACGCCGACGACCGCCTTGGGCAGCCCGGCGGACTCGACGCCGTCCTCGATGGTGGGCGAGATGAGCTTGGCGAGGCCGACGACCGCGACGAGCGCGAGGACCAGGAGGCCGACGCTGGCCCAGGTCTGCTGCTTGGCGGGCGGATCGGCGTGGTCCTCCGCGGAGTCCTGGCCCTCCCGCGGGACGGGCAGGAAGTAGTCGCGGTGCCGGACGGTCTGGACGGCGACGAAGACTCCGTACAGGAACAGGGAGGCGACGGCGGCGAAGGCCAGCTGGGCGCCGGAGAACTCCGGGCCCGCGTGGCTCGTCGTGAACGTCGGCAGGACCAGCGTCATGGTCGCGAGGGTGCAGACGGTGGCGAGGGCGCCGCCCGATCCCTCGGCGTTGAAGACGGCGATGCGGTTGCGGAGGGCGCCGACGAGCAGCGAGATGCCCACGATGCCGTTGCAGGTGATCATGACGGCGGCGAAGACGGTGTCCCGCGCGTACGTGGCGGTCTTCTCGCCGCCGCCCGCCATGAGGGTGACGATCAGTCCGACCTCGATGACGGTGACGGCGACGGCGAGGACGAGCGAGCCGTAGGGTTCGCCGACGCGATGGGCGACGACCTCCGCGTGGTGGACGGCGGCGAGCACGGCGGCCAGCAGGCAGACGGCCGCGATCGCGACCCCGAAGCCGGCCAGATCACTTCCCCACGTGAGTGCGAGGTCGACGGCCGCCACGACCGGTCCCCATGTCGTCCACTGTCGCGCCAGGCCTGCCGTGCTCGAACTCATGATCTGTATCCTGCCACAAAGCGGCATTCGCCCGTGTTGCCCGGTCCGCCGTCAGGGTACGTGGGGGCGGCGTCAGAGGGGGCGGTCGTGGCCCTCCCAGTAGGGCTCCCTGAGCCTGCGCTTGTAGAGCTTGCCGTTGGGGTCGCGGGGCATCGTGGTGATGAAGTCCACGGACTTGGGGCGCTTGTAGCCGGCGAGGTGTTCCTCGCAGTGCGCCAGGATGGCGGCGGCGAGGGCCTCTCCCGGCGTGTGCCCCTCGGCCGGTTCGACCACCGCCTTGACCTCCTCGCCCCAGTCGGCGTGCGGGATGCCGAAGGCGGCGGCGTCGGCGACGGCCGGGTGGGTGAGGAGCGCCGACTCGATCTCGGCGGGGTAGATGTTGACCCCGCCCGAGATGATCATGTCGATCTTGCGGTCGCGGAGGAAGAGATAGCCGTCCTCGTCCAGCACGCCCAGGTCGCCGACGGTGAAGAAGTCGCCGATGCGGTTCTTCGCCGTCTTCTCCTTGTCCTTGTGGTACGCGAATCCACCCGTGGACATCTTCATGTAGACGGTGCCGAGTTCACCGGCCGGGAGCCGGTTGCCGTCGTCGTCGAAGACGGCGAGCTGGCTGATCGGCCAGGCCTTTCCGACCGTGCCCGGCTTCTTCAGCCAGTCCTCCGCGGTGGCGAACGCGCCGCCGCCCTCGCTCGCCGCGTAGTACTCCTCCACGCAGCTCCCCCACCAGTCGATCATCGCCCGCTTCACGTGGTCCGGGCAGGGCGCGGCGCCGTGGATGGCGTGCCTCATCGACGAGACGTCGTAGCGGCTCCGCACCTCCTCGGGGAGCGCGAGCAGCCGGTGGAACTGGGTCGGGACCATGTGGGTGTGGGTGCAGGCGTGCGCGTCGATGAGCCGCAGCATCTCCTCGGGCGTCCACTTGTCCATGAGGACGAGCGGATGACCGATGTGCAGGGCGGCGCTCGCGAACTGCAGGACGGCCGTGTGGTAGAGCGGCGAGCAGACGAGGTGCACGTTGCCGTCGAAGGGCCGGATCCCGAAGATGCCGAGGAAGCCGCCGAGGTACGTCTCCTCCGGGAGCTTGCCGGGCAGCGGGCGGCGGATGCCGCGCGGCCGGCCCGTGGTGCCGGAGGTGTAGTTCATGACCCAGCCGAGGGTGCGGTCCTCGGGCGCGGACTCCGGGAATCCGTCGAGGAGTTCGGCGTACGGGCGGAAGCCGGGGATCGCGCCGACGGCGTGGCGGTGGGTCGCGGGCAGTCCGGCCTCGTCGGCGGCGGCCGTCGCGGCGGCGGCGAACCGCTCGTGGGCGAGGAGCACCTTGGCGCCGGAGTCGGCGACGATCCAGGCGATCTCGGGCCCGACCAGGTGGTGGTTGACGGGCACGAGGTAGAACCCGGCCTGGGTCGCGGCGAGATGGGCGACGAGGAACTCGACGCCGTTGGGCAGGACGACCGCGAAGGCGTCACCGCGCTCCAGGCCCGCCGCGCGCAGTCCGTGGACCAGCCGGTTGGCGTCGGCGTGCAGCCGCCCTGCGGTCCACTCCTCGCCGTCGGGTGCGATCAGGACCGTACGGGAGGGGTCGGCGACGGCCTGGGACCAGAAGCCGTTGGCCTGCTGCTGCTCACTCATGAGGTGCTCCTTCCCGCGATGCGGTTGATGCGGTCGACGGCCTTCTCGAAGCCGCGGGTGAGCTCGTCGAAGACCTGCTGGACGCTGCGTTCGGCGTTCATCCGGCCGACGATCTGGCCGACCGGGGTGCCGAGCAGCGGCTCGACCTCGTACTTCTGGATACGGGAGACGGCCTCGGCGACCAGCAGTCCCTGGAGGGGCATGGGGAGCGTGCCGGGGCCGTCCGCGTCGTCCCATGCGTCGGTCCACTCGGTGCGCAACTGGCGGGCGGGCTTGCCGGTCAGGGCGCGGGAGCGGACGGTGTCGCCGGAGCCGGCGGCGAGGAGTTTGGCGGTCAGCGCGCGGGAGCGGAGGTCGGCCTCGGTGGTGGTGAGCCAGAGGGAGCCGAGCCAGACGCCCTGGGCGCCGAGGGCGAGTCCGGCGGCGATCTGTTCGCCGCTGCCGATGCCGCCCGCGGCGAGGACGGGCAGCGGGGAGACGGCGTCGACGACTTCGGGTGTGAGGACCATGGAGGCGATCTCGCCGGTGTGGCCGCCGGCCTCGTAGCCCTGGGCGACGACGACGTCGATGCCGGCCTCGGCGTGGTGGCGGGCGTGCCGGGCGCTGCCGGCGAGCGCGGCGACGAGGACGTCGTGGTCGTGGGCGCGCTGGACCACGTCGGCGGGCGGGGAGCCGAGGGCGTTGGCGAGGAGCTTGATGGGGTAGTCGAAGGCCACGTCGAGCTGGTTGCGGGCGACCTGTTCCATCCATCCGGTGATCCGCCAGCCGGAGACCTCGCCCTCGGCGAGCTCGGGGACACCGTGCTTGGCGAGGGTCGTACGGACGAACTCGCGGTGCCCCTCCGGGATCATCGCCTCGACGTCGGCCTCGCTCACCCCCTCGACCTTCTTCGCGGGCATGACGACATCGAGGCCGTACGGCAGTCCGTCGGTGTGGTCCTGCATCCAGTCGAGGTCACGGGCCAGGTCGTCGGGGGCGGTGTAGCGCACCGCGCCGAGCACGCCGAACCCGCCGGCTCTGGTGATGGCGGCGGCCACCGCGGGGAAGGGCGTGAAGCCGAAGATGGCGTGCTCGATCCCCAGTTTTTGGCTCAGCTCCGTCTTCATGGGGGGCAGGATGCCGCAGGGGCTCTGCCGAGGGAAGAGATTTTCTGATGCTGCGTCAGATTCTTTGTTCCGCCGCCCGCTTCCTTGACCCGCACCCACCCCGGTAAGAAAGTTTCAGGCGTTGCGCGTGTGGCCGAAGGATTCTTTCAGTGGCGTGGGAGAGGGTAGGGATGACGGAGGACTACATCGGTCGGCGGGCGTTCGGCGGCCGGCTGCTCGCCCTGGGAGGTGCGGTGATGGTCGGCTCGGTCCCGGGAGCCGCCGCGGCCTCGGAGCCCGGGGCCGGACCGCACGACGGGCGGCAGTCTTGGCCGCCGGGCGGGCGGACGACCCTGCGGCGCGGGTCCGCCGAACGGGCCGGGCTGCTCGCCGCGCACCTGGACCTGCTGGTCGCCGACGCCGAGACGTACCTCGCCCCCTCCCCCCGGCACCCGTGGTACGCGGGCGCGGTGCTGCTCGCCGGGCGGGGCGGGACGGTCGCGCTGCACCGGGCGATCGGGCACGCCGTCCGGTACGCGGCGTACGACGAGACGACCGACACCGGTGTCGAGCTGCCGGCGGAGCGGCGGATCCCGATGGCGGAGGACACGGTCTTCGACCTGGCCTCGGTCTCCAAGCTCTTCACCTCGATCCTGGCGGTGCAGCAGATCGAGCGCGGGGCACTGGAGCTCGAGGCGAAGGTCACGGCGTATCTGCCGGAGTTCGGGGGCGGTGGGAAGCAGGACATCACGGTCCGTCAGCTGCTCACCCACACCTCGGGGTTCCGCGCCTGGATCCCGCTGTACAAGGAGCCGACGCGGGAGGGAATGCTGCGGCTGCTGTGGGCGGAGGCGCCGGCGAACGCGCCCGGGACGCGCTATCTCTACTCCGATCTGAATCTGATCTCGCTGCAGCTGATCCTGGAGGAGATCACCGGTCGCACTCTGGACACCCTGCTCCGAACCGAGATCACCGCTCCGCTCGGGATGCACCGCACTCGTTTCAATCCCCCGCTCTCGTGGCGGCCGAAGATCGCGGCGACCGAGGACGCCCGGCTCCCCTGGTCCGGGCTCGACCGGGGCATGGTGTGGGGCGAGGTCCACGACGAGAACGCGTTCGGCCTGGGCGGGGTCGCCGGCCACGCGGGCGTGTTCTCCTGCGCCTGGGACCTCGCGGTCCTCACCCGCACGCTCCTCAACGGCGGGGCGTACGGTCACGCCCGGATCCTGGCCCCGGAGTCCGTGGAGCTGATGTTCACGGACTTCAACACCGCGTTCCCCGGCGACGAGCACGGCCTCGGCTTCGAGCTCTACCAGCACTGGTACATGGGCGCCATGGCGACGCCGCGCTCGGCGGGGCACACCGGCTTCACCGGAACCAGCCTGGTCCTCGACCCGACCACCGACGCGTTCCTCGTCGTCCTCGGCAACTCGGTCCACCCGGTCCGTTCGTGGCGCTCCGGCTCGGCGCCCCGCGTCGCCGCCGCCGACCACCTCGCCCGCGCAGTCCCCGTCCGCCCCGCGCGCGGCCGGTCCTCCTGGTTCTCGGGCATGGCGAGCGCGACGACCTCGATGCTGACCCTGCCGCCGGTGCCGGGCGCGGCCCGCGTGGAGTGCGCCCTGTGGTGGGACACCGAGCCGGGCGTGGACGCCGCCCACCTGGAGGCCTCCACGGACGGCGGCGCGACCTGGGCGCCGGTGCCGTTCACGACCGTACGCACGGGGCAGGAGCCGGTGCCGCACCCGGCGGGTTCGGTGAGCGGCTGGTCGGGGCGGGTCTGGCACCGGCTCACGGCGGACCACCTTCCGGCGGGCGCCGGCGCCGGCACCGGACCCGTACGGCTGCGGTGGCGGTACGCGACCGATCAGCGCTACGTCGGGCGCGGGGTGTACGTCGACACCCTCAGGGTCCTGGACGCCTCGGGGCGGCCCCTGTTCGACGACGCCCGGCCGGCGGACGCGTCCCGGATCGAGGCCGTGGGCTGGACGGCCTCGGCGGACTGAGCCCGGGCCCGCTTCCGGCTTCCGGGTCAGGCGCCCGGGCCCGCCGCGTCCCGCAGGGCCGCGAGGACCGGGCTGATGAGCGGGTGGTGCTCGGCCCCCCGACGTACCGCCGCGAAGACGCGGCGGGTGGGGGCCACGCCGTCCACCGGGCGGATCGCCACCTCGTCCAGGGCGGCGCCCCGCAGCGCCGAGCGCGGTACGAGCGCGACGCCCGCGCCCGCCGCGGCGAGGGCGACGACCGCGCGGAAGTCGTCGGAGGAGTGCTCCAGGCGTGGCGCGAATCCGGCGTACTCGCAGGCCAGGACGGTCACGTCATGGCAGGGGTTGCCCGCGGACTGGCCGATCCAGGCGTCCTTGGCGAGAGCGGCGAGGGCCACCTGGTCGCCGGCCGCGAGGGGGTGCCCGAGCGGCAGGACGGCGTCGAAGGGCTCCGCGTAGAGCGGTACGCGGGTGAGCCGGGCGTCGTCCTCGCCGGGAGCGCCCCGGTACTCGACGGCCACGGCGACGTCGACCTGGCGGTCCAGGACCATCAGCAGGCTCTCGTCACCCTCGGCGTCCCGGACGCGGACCCGGATGCCGGGCGCGGTGCGGGCGAGGCCTGTGATGGCGGGGGCGACGACCAGGCCGATGCCGGTGGCGAAGGCCGCGACCGTGACCGTCCCGGCCTCGCCGGAGCCGTACGCGGCGAGCTCGGACTCGGCGCGCTCCAGCTGGGCGAGGACCGCGTTGGCGTGGCTGAGCAGGATCTCGCCGGCCGGGGTGAGCCGGGCGCCCCGGGCGTTGCGCTCGACCAGCCGGTGGCCGGTCTCCTGCTCCAGGGCCGCGAGCTGCTGGGAGACTGCGGAGGGGGTGAGATAGAGCGCGGCGGCAGCCGCCGTGACCGTGCGGTGGTCGGCCACCGCTCGGAGGATGTGCAGCCGCCGCGCTTCGATCATTCCCCTAGTCTCGCAGGGCGGCGCGCGCGTCGACGAACGCGTCCACAGCCCGGTTCACATCATCGGACGAATGCGCGGCCGAGAGCTGGACGCGGATGCGGGCCTGGCCCTGCGGTACGACGGGGTACGAGAAGCCGATCACGTACACACCGCGCTCCAGGAGCAGCTCCGCGATGCGCCCGGCCTCCGACGCGTCGCCGATCATGACGGGCGCGATGGCGTGGTCGCCGGGGAGGATGTCGAAGCCCTCGGCGGTCATCCGGGTGCGGAAGAGCTCGGTGTTGGCGCGCAGCCGCTCGCGCAGGTCGCCGGCGGACTCCAGCAGGTCGAGGACCTTGAGGGAGGCGGCGGCGATGACCGGGGCCAGGGTGTTGGAGAAGAGGTACGGGCGGGAGCGCTGGCGCAGCAGGGCGACGATCTCGGCGCGGGCCGCGACATAGCCGCCGGAGGCGCCACCGAGGGCCTTGCCGAGGGTGCCGGTGATGATGTCGACGCGGTCCATGACGCCGTGCAGCTCGGGGGTGCCGCGCCCGCCGGGGCCGACGAAGCCGACGGCGTGCGAGTCGTCGACCATGACCATGGCGTCGTAGCGCTCGGCCAGGTCGCAGATCTCGGCGAGCGGGGCGACGTACCCGTCCATGGAGAACACGCCGTCGGTGACGATCAGCTTGCGGCGGGCGCCGCCCTCGGTGGCCTCCTTGAGCTGCTGCTCCAGGTCGGCCATGTCGCGGTTGGCGTAGCGGAAGCGGCGGGCCTTGGAGAGCCGGATGCCGTCGATGATCGAGGCGTGGTTGAGGGCGTCGGAGATGACGGCGTCCTCGGCGCCGAGCAGCGTCTCGAAGACGCCGCCGTTGGCGTCGAAGCAGGAGGAGTAGAGGATCGTGTCCTCCTGGCCGAGGAAGGAGGACAGCCGGGCCTCCAGCTCCTTGTGCACCTCCTGCGTACCGCAGATGAAGCGCACGGACGCCATGCCGTAGCCCCAGCGGTCCAGCGCCTCGTGGGCGGCGGCGACCACCTCGGGGTGGTCGGCCAGGCCGAGGTAGTTGTTGGCGCAGAAGTTCAGCACCTCGCCGGGCTGCCCGCCGGCGGTGACGGACACCGTCGCGGACTGGGGGGTGCCGATGACGCGCTCGGGCTTGTGCAGACCGGCGGCGCGGATCTCGTCGAGGGTGGTGCGGATGTCGTCGCGTACGGAGTCGAACATGTGGGTTCCTTAGCGGGAGGTCGGACGCGCGGAGGAAGAGGCGAGGGAGCGCGGTGGTCAGACGGTCCAGTCGAGGATGACCTTGCCGCCCTTGCCGGACGCGGCGTCGTCGAAGGCGGCCTCGAAGTCGGTGTAGGCGTAGCGGCCGGTGATCACCGGGGCGAGGTCCAGGCCGGCCTCCAGGAGGACGGACATCGCGTACCAGGTCTCGAACATCTCGCGGCCGTAGATGCCCTTGATGGTGATCATGGAGGTCACGATCTTCGCCCAGTCGACGGCGAAGTCCTCGGCGGGCAGGCCCAGCATGGCGATCTTGCCGCCATTGGTCATGTTCGCGACCATGTCGCGCATCGCGCGCGGGTTGCCGGACATCTCCAGGCCGACGTCGAAGCCCTCCTTGAGGCCCAGCGTGCGCTGGCCGTCGGCGATCGTCTGCTCGGCGACGTTCAGCGCGAGCGAGACGCCCGCCTTGCGCGCGAGGTCGAGGCGCTCCTCGCTGACGTCGGTGATGACGACGTGGCGCGCGCCGGCGTGCTTGGCGACCGCGGCGGCCATGATGCCGATCGGGCCCGCGCCGGTGACGAGGACGTCCTCGCCGACGAGCGGGAAGGAGAGCGCGGTGTGCACGGCGTTGCCGAACGGGTCGAAGATCGCGGCGACGTCGAGGTCGACCGCGACGCGGTGCACCCAGACGTTGGACGCGGGCAGGGCGACGTACTCGGCGAACGCGCCGTCGCGGCCGACGCCCAGGCCGACGGTGGCGCGGCAGAGGTGGCGACGGCCGGCCAGACAGTTGCGGCACTTCCCGCAGACGAGGTGGCCCTCGCCGCTGACCAGGTCGCCGACGGCGATGTCCACGACGTCACGGCCGGTCTCGACGACCTCGCCGACGAACTCGTGGCCGAGGGTCAGCGGGGTGGCGATGGTCCTCTGGGCCCAGCCGTCCCAGGAGCGGATGTGGAGATCGGTCCCGCAGATACCGGTCCGCTTGACCTTGATCAGTACGTCTCCGGCGCCGATCTCCGGCTCCGGCACGTCCATGAGCCAGAGTCCGGGTTCTGCCTTGTGCTTGACCAGCGCCTTCAATGTCCTGGCTCCCGACGTGCGTGTCCTGTGACCTTCGGGGTCCGGGCACGGTTCCGTGCCCAAGATCCCTCAAGGGAAATCTTCCTTACGTCAGCCTCGCGGTCCATCGAGGTTTTCTTAAGCACCGCCACAGGTGAGCTTCACGCCTGGTCGGGACAGGCACATGGAGCTCACCGTCCGAGCGCCGCCATCGCCGCGTTGTGGCCGGGGATGCCGCTGACCCCGCCGCCGCGCACGGCCCCCGCGCCGCAGAGCAGCACGTTGGTGTGGCCGGTCTCGACGCCCCAGCGGCCGGTGCCCTCTTCCCCGTAGGGGAAGGAGAGGTCGCGGTGGAAGATGTGGCCGCCGGGCAGCCGCAGGTCGCGTTCCAGGTCGAGCGGGGTCTTCGCCTCGATGCAGGGCCTGCCGTCGGCGTCGAGGGCGAGACAGTCGGCGAGCGGCTCGTCGAGGACGGCGTCGAGTTCGGCGAGGGTCGCCTTGAGGAGGGCGGCGCGGGCGCCGTCGTTGTCGGCGGCGAACAGCCGGGCGGGGGTGTGCAGCCCGAAGAGCGTGAGTGTCTGGTAGCCCCGGCCGGCGAGTTCGGGGCCGAGGATGCTCGGGTCGGTCAGCGAGTGGCAGTAGATCTCGGAGGGCGGCGCGGTGGGCAGCCGGCCCTCGGCCGCCTCGGCGTACGCGGTGGCCAACTGGCCGTATCCCTCGGCGATGTGGAAGGTCCCGGCGAAGGCCTCGCGCGGGTCGACGGAACGGTCGCGCAGCCGGGGCAGCCGGGTGAGCAGCATGTTGACCTTGAGCTGGGCGCCTTCGGCGGGCGGCGGGGGCGTCTCGCCGAGCAGCTCGGCGAGGGCCTGCGGCGAGGCGTTGACGAGGACCTGCCCGGCGGCGACCACGCCCTCCCCCTCCGCCGTGCGGTAGGTGACCTCGGCGCGGGCGCCGTCGGTCTCGATACGGACGGCCTCGTGACCGGTACGGATCTCCGCGCCCGCCGCGCGGGCGGCGTCCGCGAGGGCGTCGGTGAGCGCGCCCATGCCGCCGACGGGGACGTCCCAGTCGCCGGTGCCGCCGCCGATGACGTGGTAGAGGAAGCAGCGGTTCTGGAGCAGCGAGGGGTCGTGGGCGTCGGCGAAGGTGCCGATTAGGGCGTCGGTGAGGACGACGCCCCGGACCAGGTCGTCGGCGAAGGTCTCCTCGACGGCGGCGCCGATCGGCTGCTCGAAGAGCATCCGCCAGGAGGCCTCGTCGCCGACGCGGGAGCGGAGCTCCTCGCGGGTGGGCAGCGGCTCGGTGAGCGTGGGGAAGACCCGTTCGGCGACCTGGGCCGTACGGGCGTAGAAGCCCTGCCAGGCCTCGTACTCGCGATCGGAACCGGTGACGGCCTCGAAGGAGGCACGGGTGCGGTCCGCTCCCCCGCCGACGAGAAGACCGCCGTCTCCCTTCGGGGTGTACGAGGAGATGGACCGTTTCCGCACCGCGAAGCTCAGCCCCAGCTCGCGCACGATCTTCGGCGGCAGGAGCGAGACGAGGTAGGAGTACCGGGAGAGCCGGGCGTCGACTCCGGCGAAGGGCCGGGTGGACACGGCGGCGCCGCCGGTGGTCCCGAGGCGTTCCAGGACGAGGACGGTACGTCCGGCCCGGGCCAGGTAGGCGGCGGCGACGAGTCCGTTGTGGCCACCGCCGACGATGACGGCGTCGTACGAGCGCTGTGCGGTCATGTCTCTTGCTAACACGCGAAGATCGCCGGGGGAACCCCGCGGGAGCGTGCGGCCGGTGTCCGCGCCCGGCTTGGGCTCATGCCCCCGGCGTACGGGCGTCGGTGCCGCCGGCGCCGCGCGGGGCGGCCGCGCTGCGGTACAGCTCGGTGGCCTCGGTGTGGCGGCCGAGCCGTTCGAGGCAGTGGGCCTCGTCGTGGCGGGCCGCCAGCGTGTCGGGGTGCTCGGGGCCGAGGGTACGGGCGCGGGCCTCTGCTACCTGACGGTAGACAGCGAGGGCGTCGGGCCAGCGCGCGAGCCAGCCCAGGCCGACGGCGATCTCGCGGCGGCTGACGAGCGTGTCCGGGTGGTCGGCGCCCAGGACGCGCTCCCGGATCGCGCACACCTCACGGGACTCGGCCACGGCCTCCTCCCAGCGCGAGAGCCGGCCGAGGTTGACGCCGAGGCCGTGGCGGGCGCGCAGCGTCTCCGGGTCGTCGGGGCCGAGCACCCGGGTGCGGGCGGCCACCAGGTCGCGGTAGAGGTCGAGGGCGTCGCCGCTCCGGCCGAGCCGGCCCAGGCAGATGCCGACCTCGTAGCGGGTGGCGAGCGTGTCGGGGTGGTCGGGGCCGAGGACGTCGGAGCGCGCGGCGGCGACCTCGCGATAGGTGGCGAGGGCCTCCGACCAGCGCTCCAACTGACCGAGGTCGTAGGCCACTTCGTACCGCGTCACCAGGGTGTCGGGGTGCTCCTGGCCCAGCAGCCTGCCGCGCGCCTCCGCCACCTCCGTGGCCATCCGGTACGCGTCCTCCCGGCGTCCGAGGCGCCCCAGGTTGAAGGCCAGGTTGTGGCGACAGCGCAGGGTGTCGGGATGGTCCGCGCCCATGGTGCGTTCGCGCGCGGCGAGCACGTTCACGTACGCCTGGTGCGCCTCGACGTGCCGCCCGAGCCTGCCGAGGACGTACGCGGTCTCCTGGCGGGCGGCCAGCGTGTCGGGGTGGTCGGCGCCGAGGACCCGCTCGCGCGCCTCGGCCACCAGGACGAACTGGTGCAGGGCGTCGGCGGGGCGGGCGAGTCTGCTGAGGGTGAAGCCGAGTTCGTACCGGCTGGCGAGGGTGTCGGGGTGGTCCGGGCCGAGGACGCGGCGGCGGTCCTCGACGACGGACCGGTGCACGTCCTCGGCCTCCTCCCAGCGGCCGAGCCGGCCGAGACCGAGCCCGGCCCGGTGGCGTCCGGCGAGCACGGCGAGGAGCTCCGGCGGCGCGGTGGCCCGCTCCTGGCCGTCCGGGGAGGGGGCCGGAACCACGCGGGACGCGGTCGTCCACTCCCCCGTGAGCTCGGTGGCCGGGTCGTACGCCGCGTGGCGCGACGCGGTGCGATCGCCGGTCACTCGGTGCCCGGCGGTCATCTCGCGTGCCCAGGAGGGCAGTCGGAGAGACCCGCCATCGGCCGGCGTCCGCGCGGGAGGGACGGGAGGGACCGGCGGGAGTTCGGTGGGGCCGGGTCCGAGTCCGGCGCGGGCCGAGATGATCCGACGCCGCAGGACGCCCGCGTCGTCGGGCCGGTCGTCGGGGGTCTTGGCGAGCAGGTCGAGCACGATCCGGTCGAGGTAGTCCGGAAGTTCGGCCCGGTGGGTCCGCAGCGGTTCGGGCGGGGTGTCGCGGTGGCCGACGAGGACGGCCCAGGCGTCCTCCAGATTGAAGGGCGGGGCTCCGGTGGCGATCTCGTACAGCACGCAGCCCAGCGAGTACAGGTCGCTGCGGTGGTCGACCTGGCCGCCGCTGATCTGCTCGGGCGACATGTAGTGCGGGGTGCCCATCGCGATGCCGGTACCGGTGAGCTGCGAGGTCTGGCCGATGTTGTCGCCGAGCCGCGCGATCCCGAAGTCGCAGATCTTCACGGCTCCGTCGCCGAGCCGCATGATGTTGGCCGGCTTGAGGTCGCGGTGGACGATGCCCTGGCGGTGCGTGTAGGCGAGGGCGTCGGCGACCTGCTCGGCGATGTCCACGACGTCCTGCACGGGGAGCGGGTGCTGCTTGTTCTCCTCCATGAGCTGGCTGAGGTTCTGCCCCTCAAGGAGCTCCATGACGAGGAAGAGCACCCCGTCGTACTCGCCGAAGTCGTGGACGACGGTGACTCCCCGGTGCTGGAGGGAGGCGGCGACCCGGGCCTCGCGCCGGAACCGTTCCCTCAGCACCGTCACGAAGTGCGGGTCCCGCTGGGGCCCGAGCGGTTTGAGGCACTTGACCGCGACCCGGCGGCCGAGCGACTCGTCGGTGGCCCGCCACACCTCGCCCATACCGCCGCGCCCGATCACGTCGTGCAGCCGGTACCGGCCCTGGATCAGCCTGGTTTCCGCCATCGCGTGCTGTCGCCCCCGTATGTTCTTCGCGCCCTCCCCGGCCCGTTCAGTATGGCCGCCTGATTGGGAGTTTGTACGGGGCGGGACGCGCGTCGGGGCCCAGGCGGGACATCGCGTTCAGAATGTGACCTGGCGGCAACCGCCGGCGGAGCCCGGCCGGTACCGAACGCAGCGGATCGCCCGTCGCGGTGAGCTGGTACGTGACGGCCTCGGACGGCGGCGCGGGTCTGCCGTGCAGCTCGTGGGCGTAGAGGGGCAGGCGGTCGTACGCGAGTGACACCACGCGCCGCCCGGTGATTTCGCGCGCCGGTACGAGGGTGGGGTTGAGGGGCGGGCGGCGCAGAAGGGCAGGGTGATCATGACTCCTTCCAGACGATGGAATCGATGAGCCAGTCACCGCCCGCGGTCTTCGCGAACTGCGTGTGCTGGCGTCCCCAGCCCGAGAACGGCGCGCCGTCGCGGATGCCGTGCTTGTAGAAGAGGGAGGTCCGCAGGGCGCGATCGGCGGTGACGAGGGTCGACCAACTGACCTCGAACTCCTCGAAGTCGGTCAACTCCGTGCCGTTCAGAAAAATCTCGCGGGGCGCCAGGAACTCCTCCACGTCCATCCGGAAGACGTCCTGGCCGTCCTCCGCAACGTACTCGATCACGGCCTCGGGCGCGAGGACCGCCCTGGCCGCGTCCAGGCTGACCGGCTCTCCGGCGCGGCGCGTGAACGCTCCGAGGAAGGCGGACAGCGCCCGGTCGACGGCGCGTTCGTCCGTGGAGCGCACCGGGGCCTTGCGCCACTCGTCGGCGAGCACGGCGAACTGCGAGTCGCTGCACCAGGCGTTCTTGAGGAACGCGCTGTCGCGCAGGACGGCTTCGTGGCGCATGCCGATGCGGCGCATGAGGGCCGCGGACGCGAGGTTCCGTACGTCGCAGATGCCGATGACCCGGTGCCAGCCGAAGTCGTCGAAGGCGATGTCGAGCGCGCCCGAGACGGCCTCCGCGGCGATGCCCGTGCCGTGGACGTCCGGGTGGAAGGCGAACCCGACCTGCCCGGTGTCCGGTTCGCCCGGTTCACGCCGGAGCAGCACCTCACCCACGACCCGCCCCGACGCGTCCTCCACGACCAGGTCGAGCCAGTCACCGGCCTTCGCGAGCGCCTCCCCGGCGATCAGTCGCTCGATGGTCTCGGCGGTCACCTCACGGGTGTGCGGCTCGTGCGGAAGGTAGAGCGCGACCTCGGGCAACGAGCGGTGGGCGTAGACGGCTTCGAGATCGTCCCGCCGTACGGGACGCAGACTCAGCCGCTTGGTCCGCACGGGGTAGGACGGGTGCACGGGGGCGGCGGGGTCGGCGGGGTCGGCGGGGTCGGCGGGGTCAGCTTCGGCTTCGGCTTCGGCTTCGGCTTCGGCGGGCAGGATCGTTTCGTCGGGTGTGGCCGGGTCGGTCGATTCGGGCATCGGGTTCTCCGTTCGCGCGCGGTGATCACGAACAGTGTGCAGTGCGTGTTCCTTCGGCGGACGCCCGACGACCTGACCATCGGGGCGGCCACCGAATGGACTGAGCGCTCACCTGGCAGCCCGCGCCGCTAAAGTGCCCCTGCCCGTGGCCGGAATGTGATGACCCGGCCACCTCTTCCGCCTGATTCGCACAAGGATGCACATGTTTACGGTCAACGAGTACTTCGACGGCACGGTCACGTCGATCGCGTTCACCCAGGAGCAAGGCCCGGCGACCATCGGCGTCATGGCTCCCGGAGAGTACGAGTTCGGCACCGCCGCTCCGGAGATCATGCACGTCGTCAGCGGCGCTCTGACGGTCATGCTGCCCGGCGCCGGCGAGTGGGAGACCTTCACCGCCGGGGAACACTTCAAGGTCCCCGGGGACAGCAGCTTCCAGCTCAAGGTCACGGTGGAGACCGCCTACCTCTGCGAGTACCGCTGACTGAGGACCCGGCCTTCCTGAAACACCGCGCAGGGGCGGCAGTCGACCGACTGCCGCCCCTGCGCCGCGTTCGCACGCTCCAGGGCCCCGGGCGGCTGGCCCCGGCTTCGTCAGATGCTGTCCAGGGCGGAGACGAGGCTGGCCACCGTGACGGTGTTGAAGACGAACGCGATGCCCGAGTTGGCCGTCACCGTCCGACGCACCTCCCGAGACAGCACGTTGACGTCGGTCGTGCCGAAGGTCGTCATGACCGAGCTCAACACCGGGCCCTCACCCAAGTACTACGGTCACGAACGCGGCGCGACCTGGCTCAACGCCGTCAACGACCAGGTCGCCGGGATCGGCGCGATGGTCGTACGTGGCACCCCGCGCGACAGCCTCTACACCCTGCTGAACCTCGATGGCGGAGTGAAGCCGGAGATGGTGGCGACCGACAACGCCTCGTACTCCGACATGGCCTTCGGCCTGTACAAGATGCTCGGCTTCCGCTTCGCTCCGCGCTTCCGCGACCTCTCGGACCAGCGGTTCTGGCGAGCCGACCTGCCCGAAAGCGACAGCAACAGCAGGGAGCCGGCCGAAGGGTACGGGCCGCTGGATGCCGTGGCCTTCAACAAGGTCAACCTCAAGCGGATCACCACGCACTTGCCGGACATGCTCCGGGTCGCCGGGTCGCTCATCACCAACCAGGTCCGGGCCTACGACCTGCTGCGGACGTTCGGCCGGGAGGGCCACCCCACCCCACTGGGGGCGGCGTTCGCCGAGTACGGGCGGATCGACAAGACCATGCACCTGCTCGCCCCGGTCGACCCGGTGGACGACACCTACCGGCGCCTGATGAACAGGTAGCTCACGGTCCAGGAGTCCCGCCACCGTCTCACCCGCGCGATCTGCCACGGCGGCAGGGGCCAGATCCGCCAAAGGTACCGCGAGGGCCAGGAGGACCAGCTCGCCGCCCTCGGCCTGGTCCTCAACGCGGTGGTGCTGTGGAACACCCGCTACCTGGACGCCGCCGTCGCCCGGCTGCGTGCAGAGAGCCACGAGATCAAGGACGATGACCTCTTGGAGTGACTGCGGTTTCCGGGGCACTCGTGGGGAGCGGTTGGTGGCGGTGGCGGTTCCGCGTTGCTGCACGCGGACGGCCCCGGTGCCGTGGCTTCCGGTGTCAGTGGGAACCGGTTTGAAGCGGGAGTGGGGGTGAGGGGTGTGTTTCAGCATCGCGGAGGCCTTGGGTGGTGACCCGGGAGGCGAGTGGGATCGCGGCGAGGGTGAGTCCGAGGGCTGCGGCGATGAAGGTGGCCCGGATCCCCAGGCCGCGTCCGAGCAGGCCGCCGCCGAGGGCTCCGAGGGGGACGACGCCCAGGACGATCAGCCGGTAGGCGGCGGTGACGCGGCCGAGGAGTTCGTCGGGGACTGCTGCTTGGCGCAGGGTGCTGACGACGATCTGGTTCAGTGAGGTGGCAAGAGCGGCACCGAACATGGCGGCCAGGGCCAGAAGTGTGCTGTTGCCCAGTCCGAGGACGGCGTAGCCGGCGGCCGGGGTGAGGGCGGCGAGCCAGGTGGTGGGGCCGCCGCCGATGCGGGGCACGACGTGTTCGGCAAGCAGTGAGCCGGCGATCGCGCCCGCTGCGGGAACGGCGATGAACAGGCCGTAGCTCGACATCGCCAGTTGGTACGGGCCGGTGATCAGCAGGACGAGGAGTCCACCAGTGGCCGCGCTGAAGAAGTTGATCGCCGCCGAGACGAACGCGACTCGGCGCAGCAGGTCGTGGCGCCAGAAGTGGGCCCATCCAGAGCGGATGTCCTGGGTAAGGGTGGTCGGGTTCGAGCGGCGGTGCTCGTGGTCCTTGCCGGTGGGGCGCAGCCCGGGCAGTAGCAGGGCCGCCAGGCCGGCGAGGGCGAACGCGGCCGCGCCGGTGTAGAAGGCCGCCGATGCCGCCAGCGCGAACAACGCCGCGCCGGCAGGCAGACCGATGAACGTGTTGATGACTGACTGCGTGGCGAACAGCCTGCCGTTGGCGCGCTCGAGCTCCTCGCGGGGCAGGAGACGGGGCGGGATGGCCAGGGCGGCGTTGTCGACCATCGTTTCAGCACAGCCGGCAATGAACACAGCGGCGTAGAGAAGTGCGACGTGGTGCCATCCGTTGGCCAAGGCGAGTGCGAGCAGTGCGAACCCCGCTGCGCGCAGCCAGTTGCCGACGATGAGTATCCGGCGTCTGTCCATGCGGTCGGCCATCGCACCGGTGGGGAGGGTTGCGAGCAGCCAGGGCAGGAACTGCACCACCGTCATGCCCGCCACCGCGAGCGGGTCACGGGTCAGCGTGGCGACGAGCAGCGGTGCGGCTGCCTGCAACACCCCGTCGGCGAGGTTCGAGGATGCTTGGGACGTCCACAGTGCGGTGAACGGTCTGAGGGCGGCGACGGGCACGATCGTTCTCCTGGTGGTGGTCTCATGGGTGATTGGTCAATTGGGGATGATGCCAAGAAGATCACCTCACATGCAATAATGCTTTTGCCCGTGAGAGTCGCCTCACAGGCGCGAGCGCCTTTGCCGGCGAGAGGAGCTGATGGTGAGGTTCGGCCACATCGCGGGTGACCGCATGCTCGACCTGGTGAACACCGTTGCCTGGCGGCTCGGCGGGCCCGAACGAGTTGAGTCCCTGAAGACCTTCTCCGACGTCGTCGAGTGGTGCGTTGAATCCGACCTGATCAGCACAAGTGAGGCCGCGGCCTTGCATGACCTCGCCGGTCGGGACGGCGCCGGGGCCGAGCGGGAACGGGAACAGGTCACCGAAGCGCGAGAGAGGGCCTACGGAGCCCTCTTCGATGACGACCCCGAAGCCGCCGCAGACCTCGCGAGCATGTACCGGGCGGCGATCGCCACAGCCGACCTGGTTCACGCAGGCGACCGCTGGCAATGGCAAGACCGGGACACCAACCTCTGCCTGCCCCGCAATCGCATCGTCCGCGGGCTTGTGGCTCTTGCTCAGCGCGACGACCTCGACCGCCTCCACCAATGCGAAGACGCCAAGTGCGGATGGGTCTACCTCGACACATCACCGCGGCGGAACCGTCGCTGGTGCAACACGAAGGACTGCGGCGACCGCAACCGCGCCCGCGCTTACTACGCTCGACAGAAGGCGAAGAGCCACCAGCCCTGATTCATCCACCGACTGCGATCGCGGCTCGCGACGTCGAGACTCAATAGGCGCCCCAGGTCGGTATGGCTGGACGCACATCCCGACCTCATGGCGTGACGCGACAGCGCCAAGCGTTGTGGTGCTCACACGCCGGATGATCATGAACCCCGGGCGGTCTCTCAAAAATGACCAGTCGCGAGAGTTCTGCGACAGCCCCCGGGACGGTCACGAATCCGCAGGTCGCCACTCGCAGAACCCCTCTCAAAACCGGCGTGTTGTGCGAGACGGTTCTGACAGACTGCGCGGGTGGACCTGACGCGGTAGAACGAAACGACTGTCCGAAGTGTGAGGCCCCGGCGGGCAGCGCCTGCCGGACCCGGAGCACGAGGTGCGCGACGAAATACCACGCCGCCCGCTTCATCCTCGTGCCCGCGCTCCGCGAGGAGCTGGAGGTCCTCGTGCCGGAGGACCGCGACCCAGGGCGGGCGTGGACGGCGGGCCCGCCCGCCGAGGCGCTGCCGGCCACCGCGACCGCCAAGCCGATCCGGATCGGCTACGCCCCCTGCTCGACCGCCCAGCGGGAACTCACCTCCCAGCTCGCCGCGCTCGAACCGGTTTGCAAGCGGATCCTCTCCGAGAAGATCTCCACCCGGATCAAGACCCGGCCCGAGCCGGAGAAGGCCCTCAAGCTCGCCTACGACATCACGTGGGCCGCCCCCGTCCAGGCGGTCATCCTCACCGTCCACGAGCTCAAGCGCCTGGCCGCAACGCCGCCGAACTGTGACCCTGTCCGGCCAGCTCCAGGGCGCCGGCGTCCAGCTCGAACTCCTCACCGGCCCGCTCACCGGCATCTACGACCTCAACGGCATGGGCGCCATGTCCTTCGCCGTCGCGCTGAAGAACAAGGGCGTCCCCGTCCCCGACATCACGAAGAAGCTGACGATCAAGACGGGCAAGAACGCGGGGCGCCACCCCTCGGTCGCCTCGCTGTACCGGGCGCTCACCGAGGCCGAGGAAGCCGCCGTGTCGGACGACGCGCCGGTCATCGGCCCCCGCCGTCCGGTCCGCGCCAGCATCACCGGCCCCGGCAGCGGCACCGACCCGGAGCTGATGGAACGGCTCACCGCACAGGCCCTCGGCGGCGACACCGTGTTGGACGCCCCGACCCGCCAGGCTCAGGACAGCACCGGCGACGTGATGACCCAGCTGCTCGCGCAGTCCCGGACCGGAGACGACCAGTGATCCCCATGCCGCCCCACCGCTGGAAAGGGCCCAGGCATCCTCGGCGCCGCCGGACCCGGAGAACACGGTCCCTTCGGCCCCTGGCCCGAACCCGAAGAGGCCGAGACCGCTCCCGAAGCCAGCACGCCCGAGCCCGGCAAGAGTAGGGGAACCCCAGCAAGATCAATCTCACCGGGATTTCTTGTATACCCCAACTACTCACACCCGGAACGGGCACCTCCTTCAAACTCGATGCAGAATCGCGTTCGAGTGTGCGCATGACCGATCGCGCACCGTCAAACCGCCCCCCGGGGCGGGCAGGTCACCACCCCTACCCGGTGGCCGACACTCGCCACCTTCCGGACAATTGCCCCATGAGGACCGATGTGGACGCCTTCCTCTGCCGTCTGGCCCGCGAACTCAGACCACGGACGAACGAGTCGGTCGACGCCCTTCTGCTGCGCTTGCGCAGCGAGCTTCCCGAGCCGTGGCAGCACGAGGACCTCGTCGCCCTCGCATCGGAGGAGACCGCCGCCCACGTCACCGCGTTTCTGGACGTGCTCGAACACGGCCTCGACGCGGCCGAGGTCGAGGCGCCGCCCCAATCCCTCGAGGTCGCCCGCAGGTACGCCCGGAGCGGCATGCCGGTCAGCACGCTCCTGCGCGCCTACCGGCTCGGTCACGTGGGCCTGCTGCAGTTGTTCCAGGCGGAGGTCCCCCGGCTCACGGGCGACCCGGAGCTGATCAACGCCGCGGCGATGCAGCTCACGGCGAAGGGGTTCGCGTACGTGGACCGCAGTTCCACGCGCGTCGTCGCGGCCTACCAGGAAGAACGCGACCACTTGCTGCAGCGGCGGCTCCTCCTGGCCAACGAGGCGAGCCGGCGGATCGGGACCACCCTCGACATCGGCCGTACCGCCGAGGAACTGGCGGACGTGGGCAGCGACGACTTCGCCGGCCTCGTCACCGTCGACCTCCTCGCCGCCGTCCTCGACGACGAGGACGCGCATCCGCCCTCGGGCCCGCCGCCACTCCGCCGCGTCGCTCAGCGGCCCGTGCCGGACACCGACTCCGCGGAGTTCCCCAGCCCGACGGACCGGACGCACACCTATCCGGCGGAATCGGAGCCGGCCCGCGCATTGGCCACAGGCCGGGCCTTGCTGCACCGCGCCCCGGACTCCGACGCCCCGGGGTGGTGGCTGCCGACGGCGGAGCGCGGCGGAGCGTACGCCCCGACGGCTCCCACTCGGTCCTGTTGGTGCCTCTGCTGGCCCGGGGAGAGACCCTGGGCCTCGTCCAGTTCTTCCGTGCGGGGAGCACGGCCCCCTTCGACGAGGACGATCTCCACCTCGCCCAGGAGATCGCGGCCCGAGCGGCGGTCTCCATCGACAACGCCCGCCGGTACACCCAGGAACGTTCCACCGCGCTCACCCTCCAGCGCAGCCTGCTGCCGCAGCAGGCGGTTGAGCAGTCAGCCGTCGTCGCGGCGACCCGCTACCTGCCCAGTGGGTCCCGCGCGGGAGTGGGCGGCGACTGGTACGACGTCATTCCGCTGTCCGGCGCCCGGGTCGCCCTCGTCGTGGGCGATGTCGTCGGGCGCGGTCTGCGCGCCGCCGCCACCATGGGCCGCCTCCGAACCGCCGTCCGTGCCTTCGCCGACATCGACCTGATGCCCGACGAACTGCTGACGCACCTGGACGACGTGGTCATCCGCCTCCAGCACGAGGAGGGGCAGGACGCGGGCGAGACCAGCGCCACCTGCCTGTACGTGATCTACAACCCCATCTCCCGCGTCTGCTCCCTCGCCAGCGCGGGGCACGTCCCGCCGGCGGTGGCCACTCCCCCGGACCGCGAGGGCGAGTCCCCAGCACCGTCGGACTCCCGGTCGGTCGAGTTCCAGGAGATACCGATCGGCCCCCCGCTGGGCCTGGGCGGACTCCCCTTCGAGACAACCCAGTTGGAGCTGCCCGAGGGCAGCCTGCTGGCCCTGTTCACCGACGGCCTCATCCAGAGCCGTACGCGCGACGTGGACACCGCCCGCGCGCTGCTGAACGACGTCCTCGCCGGAGCACCGGAACCGCCGGAGTCGGCAGAACCCGCGTCGGCGGAGGCGGCGGGTACGGCGGAGTCGCCCGAGGCACCCGAGTCGCCCGACGAGATCTGCGACCGGATCCTTGCGGCCCTGCTGCCCAGCCGTCCCTCCGACGACGTCGCCCTCCTGGTGGCACGCACCCGGGCACTCGACCCGGGCCACGTCGCCACGCTGGACCTCCCCTCCGACCCCGCCGCCGTCTCCGGCGCCCGCCGCTTCACGTCCGACACGCTGACCGTGTGGGGACTGGAGGAGCTGTCCTTCGCCACCGAACTCATGGTCAGCGAACTGGTGACGAACGCGATCCGCTATGGCAAGACCCCCATCCAGTTGCGGCTCATCCTCCAGTCCACCCTGACGTGCGAGGTCTCCGACGCCAGCAGCACCGCTCCGCACCTGCGCCGCGCCCGGACCTACGACGAAGGCGGCCGCGGCCTGCTGCTCGTCGCTCAGCTCGCCGAGCGCTGGGGCGCTCGGCACAACCGCGAGGGCAAGGTCATCTGGGCCGAGCAGGCCCTCAGATGACGCCCTGTGCCGCCATGGCCTCGGCGACCCTCAGGAACCCGGCCGCGTTGGCGCCGAGCACGTAGTCGTCCGGGTTGCCGCCGTACGCCTCGGCGGTGGCGCGGCACTGGGTGTGGACGTCGCGCATGACCTCGGCCAGCCGGGACTCGGTCCGCTCGAAGGACCAGGTGTCACGGGCGGCGTTCTGCTGCATCTCAAGGGCCGACGTGGCCACGCCGCCCGCGTTGGCGGCCTTACCGGGACCGAAGAGGACTCCGGCCTCGCGGAACACCGCCACCGCCTCGGGCGTACACGGCATGTTCGCGCCCTCGGCCACGGCGCGCACCCCGTTCTTGACCAGGGCGACGGCATCCTCGCGGCGCAGTTCGTTCTGGGTCGCGCAGGGCACGGCGATGTCGCACGGAACGTCGAACACCGTGCCGCGGGCCGAGAAGCGCGCGCTCGGCCTCGCCTCCACGTAGTCGGAGATCCGGGCGCGCCGCACCTCCTTGAGGTCCTTCAGCAGCTCCAGGTCGATGCCGTCCTCGTCGACGAGGTACCCGGAGGAGTCGCTGCACGCCACCACGCGACCGCCCAGGGCGTGGACCTTCTCCACGGCGTACACGGCCACGTTCCCGGATCCGGAGACCACCACGCGCCGTCCGTCGAAGCCGTCGCCGCGGGTGGCGAGCATCTCCTGGGCGAAGTACACGGCGCCGTAGCCGGTGGCCTCGGTGCGGGCGTGGGAGCCGCCCCAGCCCACCGGCTTGCCGGTGAGGACGCCGGACTCGTAGCGGTTGGTGATCCGCTTGTACTGCCCGAAGAGATAGCCGATCTCACGCCCGCCCACGCCGATGTCCCCGGCGGGCACGTCGGTGTGCTCCCCGAGGTGACGGTAGAGCTCGGTCATGAAGGACTGGCAGAAGCGCATGACCTCGCCGTCCGAACGCCCCTTGGGATCGAAGTCCGCGCCGCCCTTGCCTCCGCCGATCGCCATGCCCGTCAGCGCGTTCTTGAAGATCTGCTCGAAGCCCAGGAACTTCACGATGCCGAGGTTGACACTCGGGTGGAACCGCAGCCCTCCCTTGTACGGCCCGAGGGCGCTGTTGAACTCCACCCGGAAGCCGCGGTTGACGCGGACGGCCCCCCGGTCGTCGACCCACGGCACCCGGAAGATCAGCTGTCGCTCCGGCTCGACCAGCCTTTCCACGATCCCGGTCTCGACGTATTCCGGGTGCCGTTCGAGCGCCGGTGCGAGGGACTCCAACACCTCGGCAGCCGCCTGGTGGAACTCGGCCTCCCCGGGGTTCCGCCGGCGGACCTCCGTGTACACGGCCTCGATGTGTTCGCTGATGGTCACCGCTGTGTCCCGCTCTCCTCGGCTCCGGACACGTTCGACCCGGAGGTGTTCGACCCGTACTTCTTCGGGTTGAGACGATCAGAGATCCGGTCGACCGTCCAGACCGCACGGAGTGCCGGAGCGTTGAGTACGGGCGAGGGAGGGAACCAAGGACGCTTCCGCCATACGGCTCCGAGGTCCTCGTGCGGCTCGTCGCCGACGACCCCGCGCTCGACGAGGCCATCGCCGAACTCAGGTACGGCACGGTCGCGTTGAACGCCTGGACCGGGGTCGGTTACCTCACCGCGACGGCCACCTGGGGCGCGTTCCCCGGCCACACCCTCGACGACGTGCAGAGCGGCATCGGGATCGTGCACAACGCGCTCCTCCTGGACGGTCCTGAACGCACCGTCGTCCGCGGCCCGTTCCACCCGGCGCCCCGGGCGCTCCTGCATGGGAGAACGACCCCCTGTCCCCCAAGCCTCCCTGGTTCGTCACCAACCGCACGGCGGGCACGACGGGCCGGCTCCTCACCGACTTCGCCGCCTCGCCCCGCTGGACCGCGCTGCCGAAGATCTTCACTTCCGCGCTGCGCGGCTGAGGCGCGGCGCCCGCCGTCGGTCCGACCGACCTGCACCCGACGGCCCCGGTCGAACGTCGGCCGGGGCGGTCGCGGGTCACCGGCCCGGACCCTCCGTGGTGGGCAACGCGTCGGGCTGCGGGTGGCGTTCGAACCAGCGGGCGACGGGTTCCAACGTGACGCCGTGCAGGAGGACGCTCAGCAGGACGGTCGCGGCGGTCACGTGGACGACGAAGGCGGCGTCGTCGCCCTTGAGCTGGGTGTACGCGAGGACCGCGAAGACGATGGAGGTGACACCGCGTGAGCCGAGCCATGCGATGGCGCCGCGCTCGGCCCGGCTCAAGGGTGTGCCGATGAGCGCGGCGGCCACCGGCACGATCCGCGCGACGGTGAGGACGAGCAGCGCATAGCCGACGACCTGAAGCTCGATGCCGTCGGCGAACTCGTCGGCGACGAGCCCGCCGAAGGTGAACCAGACCGCCAGGGCCATCAGATGGCTGATGTCGTGCACGAGGTCGAGGTTGTGGCCGCCGACGGCGGCCGCGGCCTGGGCGTAGCACAGGCCGGTCACGAACGCCGCGACGAATCCGTTGCCGCCGATCAGGACGGAGACCGCGTAGGCGAGGAACGGCAACGCCAGACTGGCCAGACGCAACCCGGTGGCCGTGGCCCATCCGGCGTCCAGGCACCGCCGCACCAGCCAGGCGGCCAGGAAGCCCAGGGCTCCGCCGACCAGCACCGCGTACACGGCCCCCTTCACGACGTTCAGCACCAGGTCGGCGAACGTGTCCCCCTCGGCCGTGACGAGATTGGCCACGCAGAACACGAACAGGGGCGAGATCAGCCCGTCGTTGAAACCGCCCTCGATGTTCAGGGCGGCCCGCACCCGCAGCGGAACTCGCGCGTCCCTCAGGAACATCAGGAGCGGGGCGAGGTCCATCGGCATCACCACGAGCGCGGCCACGGCCAGGAGCCACCAGTTCGTGCCGGGAAAGAGCAGGGCTCCGATGAGGGTCGCGAGGACGACGGAGCCCGGCAGGGCCAGCCCCAGCAAGCGCCTCTCTCCCACCGTCTCGCCCAGCCGTTCGTACCCTCGTGTCTCGGTGGCGTCCGTGAACAGCATCACGGCCAGCACGAGTTCGACAGCCCTCTGGAAGGCGTGCGTGTCCAGGTCGAAGGAGAGGGCCGGATCGTCACCGCCGGCCAGTACGATCCCGGCCACCGCGAACGCGATGGGCGCGGTGACGCTCCAACGGGCCAGCCGTTCCGACACCAGGGACCACACGAACAGCAGCGACAGGAGGACGACGGCGGCGACCATGAGGACTCACAGGAGCAGGAAAGGGATGAACCGAGCATTAGGAACATCCTGGCAGGGCTCAATCCGATCACCGCGAGACCCGCGGACGAAGGAGTGACGACCATGCTCACCCCGGGATACACAGAAGTGACGTACGGCGCGGTCACCGTGCTCGTCGGCGCCGAGCGAGGCGCCTACCCGTACGCCAACTCCGTACTCGTACGCGGCACCGCCGAAACGCTGGTCATCGACCCGTCACTGTCGCTCGTCGGATCGGCACCACCCGCGGACGCGATTCTCGTGAGCCACGCGCACGAGGACCACGTCGCCGGTCTCGGATCCTACGAGGCGCCCGTCCACGCCCACGAGAAGGACCTCGCCGCGCTGCACTCCCGCGCGGTCATGGCGGCCGGCTACGGCCTCCCACCGGACGCCACCGAGCGCGTCGACCTGATGCTGCGCGACGAGTTCCACATACGGGACCGCCCCGACGCGACAGCGTTCACCGACGGCACGGTCTTCGACCTCGGCGGCCGCACCGTGACCGTCGTACACCTCCCCGGCCACACCGCGGGCCACTGCGGCTTCCTGATCGAACCGGACGGCTTCCTGTACGTGGCGGACATCGACCTGACGTCGTTCGGGCCGTTCTACGGAGACGTCGGCAGCAGCCTCCTGGACTTCGAGGCGTCCGTGCGCCGGTGCCGGGAGATCGGTGCCCGCTGGTACGGCACGGCCCATCAGAAGGGCGTGATCGAGGGCGCTTCGGAGTTCTCCCGGCGGCTCGACGCCTTCGTCGGGGTGGTGGAGAAGCGGGACACGACCCTCCTGGCGTTCCTCGAGGAGCCGCGGACGGTCGAGGAGATCGCCGAGCGGAGACTGGTCTACCGGCCGCACGTCGAAGGCGCCCACGTGAAGCCGGTCGAACGACGGACCGCGGTGCAGCACCTGGACCGGTTGATCGGCGCGGGGCTGGTCACGGAGGTCGAGGGCGGACGGTTTCGCGCCAGGTAGCACCACCGCGGCCTCGGTATGCGACAACTTCGGTACGCGACAACTAGAGCAGCAGTCGCAAGGCTCAGCGGCGGACGCGGGGCATGCCCAGGCCGATCCAGGAGATGATCTCCCGCTGGATCTCGTTGTTGCCGCCGCCGAAGGTGAAGATGACCGCCGAGCGGTAGCCGCGTTCGAGTTCGCCGTGCAGGACCGTGCCCGCCGAGCCCTCCTTCAGCGCGCCGGCGGAGCCGACGACCTCCATCAGCCAGGCGTAGGCGTCGCGGCGGGCCTCGGAGCCGTAGACCTTGACCGCGGAGGCGTCCTGTGGGGTGAGGGTGCCGTGGTGGACGGCGTTCACCATCTGCCAGTTGAGGAGTTTCATCGCGTCGAGCCTGGCGTGCGTACGGGCGAGGCTTCGGCGGACCCAGCCGAGGTCGATGACCCTGCGGCCGTCGGCGAGCTTGGTGTCGGCGGCCCAGCGCTGGACGTCGTGGAGGGCCCGGATGGCCATCGTGCCGTGGGCGGCGAGGGTCACGCGCTCGTGGTTGAGCTGGTTGGTGATGAGCCGCCAGCCCTTGTTCTCGTCGCCGACGCGGCGGGAGACCGGGACGCGGACGTTCTCGTAGTAGCTGGCGGTGGTGTCGTGCGAGGCGAGGGTGTTGATGAGGGTGCAGGAGTAGCCTGGGTCGCTCGTCGGGACGAGGAGCATCGTGATGCCCTTGTGGGCGGGGGCGTCCGGGTCGGTGCGGACCGCGAGCCAGACCCAGTCGGCGGTGTCGCCGTTCGTCGTCCAGATCTTCTGGCCGTTCACGACGTACTCGTCGCCGTCCCTGACCGCCCGCGTCTTGAGCGCGGCGAGGTCCGTACCGGCGTCGGGCTCGCTGTAGCCGATGGCGAAGTCGATCTCGCCCGAGAGGATCTTGGGCAGGAAGTACGCCTTCTGCTCGTCGGTGCCGAACTGCATGATCGTCGGGCCTACGGTGTTCAGGGCCATCAGCGGCAGCGGAACGCCCGCCTGGGCGGCCTCGTCGAAGAAGATGAACTGCTCCATGGGGCTGAGCCCCCGGCCCCCGTACTCTGCCGGCCAGCCGACCCCGAGCCAGCCGTCGGTGCCGAGCCTGCGCACGGTCTCGCGGTAGAAGCGCTTCTGCGCGGCGGGGTCGGCGTAGCGCGCGTGGACGTCGTCCGGCACGAGTTCGGCGAAGTACGCACGCAGCTCCTCGCGCAGGCGGTGCTGGGCGGGCGTGTACTCGAGGTGCATGGGGCCTCCCGTGGCGGCGTCCTGGGTACCGTGCGCGCGACGGCGGCCACGGTAGAACGTGTTCCACAAATGGGGAAGCCCCTCGACAGCCCTGGCTCGGAGGGGGGTGGAGAGAGTGCGGGCCAAGGCTGTCGGGTGGTGGGCTGGTCGTCTGGGTCGTCTGTCAGGTGGGCTCAGGGCAGGAGCTCGTCCAGGGAGGCGCGCCCCTTCTCCGCCATGCGGCGCTCCGCCCACGCGATGCTCTTCGGATTCACGTCACGTCCGGAGGCGAGGATCAGGTCCTCCGCCGTGTATTCGCCCTCCGACCCGGCATGCAAGAGGCGGTCGGGCGTCGGGCTCTCCCCCGGAGATGTCTTGTCGGACTCAGCGTTCATGCCGCCTCCTCGTTCTTCCGGTACCGGCCATTCTCGTGTCCGGTGACCGTGACCGCATCCGGGCCACCGGACCGGCGGGCCGGACCAGCAGGTGAAGCTGTACTTTCCGCGCCCCGGCCAGTCCGAGCCCGTGCTGCCCGCCCCGGACCCTGCCGGTGACGGGATGCGCTGGTACGCGGCGTACGCCGCGATCCCGGAGGCCGAGCGGCCCTGGATGCGCAGCTGTACGATCCGGGCCCGTGATCCCCGCGCGGCGACCGTCGACATCGACTTCTATCTGCACGACGACGACCGTACGAAGGAGGGACCCGCGACACGCTGGGCGCGGGCCGCGCGGCGCGGCGACACGCTCGGGATGTTCGGGCCCTCGGCGTACTTCGCCACGCCGGTGACCGCCGGCGCGGCGGACTGGACGCTGCCGGCCGCCGACGGCTGCTCGCTCCCCGCGCCGGCGACCGTCGCCGAGGCGCTCCCGGCCGGCCACCGGGCCGTCGCCTTCGTGCAGGTCACCGACGCGGCCGAGGAGCAGGCGCTCGACACGGCCGGCGATCTGACCGTGCACTGGCTGCGCGGGGACGTCTCGCCGGCCGACGCGGTGCGCGGGGCGGCGCTGCCGCCCGGGACGCCCTACTCCTGGCTGGCCGGGGAAGCCGGGGCCGTACGGGCGCTGCGGCGGCACCTGGTCGAGGAGCGCGGGTACGACCGGCGCGCCGTGCACTTCGCCGGGTACTGGCGCCGCCACCTCACCCAGGACGACGCGCCCACGCCGGAGGACCTCGCGGAGGCACGGGAGCGGTCGGTGTCGGCCGAGGGCTGAGGGGCGCGTCCGCCTGAGGCTTCAGACGAGGGCCGCCGCCTCCCGTACGGAGAGGGCGGCGCCCTCCTCGTACCGTCGCGCGTACGTCGCCTCGTCCAGGGCCTCGCGCAGCGCCCGCTCCGCGTGGGCCCGCACCGCCGACTCGGTCTGCTCGGTGAAGGGGCGGAAACCGGCCCCGCCCGCGTCGCCTCGGTGGGCGTCGTACGCGGCGAGCAGGCGAGCGCCGTCCTCGGCGTCGTGCGGGCCTCCGCGTCCGGCCCGGGCCCAGGCCGCGGTCGGGAACAGGCCGACGACGAGGTACGGGGCGACGAGGTAGGCGAGGCCTTCGACGTCCCGTACGGCCCGGGTCAGCCGGTCGGCGGCGTCGGCGTACGCGCCGTCGAGGCAGTCGAGCCAGCCGCGCAGTGCCCCGGTCACGCCGAGGAAGAGGTCGGGCGTGTCGCCGCGGAACTCCGCCTCCATGCGATCGACCTGCTCCCGGGCGAGGGCGGTGCGCCCGGTGTGGCCGTAGTGCTGGGCGAGCAGCAGTCGGGCCGTGCTCACGGGCTCCCCGCTCGACTCGGCGGAGGCCTCGACGGAGGCCTCGACGAGGAGTCGTTCGGCCGACGCACGTTCCTCCCTGCCCGTCTCCGTGTCCATCGACGGGAGGCGCAGCCGTACGGCGGCGAGTCTGGCCTTGAACACGGTGGCCTGGGAGCGGGCGCCGAGCCCGGCTGCGGCCCGCGCGGCGAGTTCGTAGTCGGCGGCGGCCTCGGCGAGGCGGCCCGACCGTTCGTACGCCTCGCCGCGCGCGGAGCGGGACTCGGCGATGCCCCAGGCGTCCCGCTCCCGCTCGAAGTGGGCGAGCGCGGCTTCGGCGTCGGCGGGGCGGTCGCCGAGAAGCTTGGCCCGCAGGAGGTGGGTGAAGGCCAGGTCCCAGCCGAGGCCCTCGGCGCGGGAGGCGGAGAGGAGGGCGTCGAGGGTCTCGTCCAGGCTGCGGAACTCGCCGGTCATCAGTCGGGCGAAGAACCACATGGTGCCCGGCTGGCGGCAGTTCTGCGGCATGCCGGGGCGGTAGGCGGAGACGATGGCGTCGAGGCGGGCGCGGGTCTCGGGCCGTTCGAGGGCGGTGGCGCCCTCGCCGCCCTCGGACGCGAGGACGAGCAGCCGGCAGCCGCGTCGCGCCTCCCACAGCTGCTCCTCGGACCAGGGCGGTGGGGTGTCGGTGCAGCGGTCGGCAAGGGGCACGGCGTGTCGGACGGGCGGGGCGAACGGATCGGGGCCGAGGGCGGCCGCCGCCTGTGACCAGACGCGGGCGTCGGCCTGCCGGGCACGGAGCTGCCAGAACCAGCTCATGGACAGGACGAGGCAGAGCGCCTCCTGCTCCGCGCCGAGGTCCACGGCGGTCCGCAGGGCGGCGGTCACGTTGCCGTGCTCGGTTTCGAGGCGCCTGAGCCAGACCGCCTGGCCGCCGCCGCGGAGCGCGGGGTCGGCGAGGCGGGCGAGCTCGCGGTAGTGGACCAGGTGCCGGCGCTCGGCCTCCGCCCGGTCCCCGGCCTCGTCCAGCCGCTCCCCCGCGTACTCCGCGACCGTCTCCAAGAGCCGGTAGCGCATGCCGCCGTCGTCACCGGGGGCCGCGACGACGAGCGACTTGTCGACAAGGGAACCCAGCACATCGAGAGTGTCCGCCCCGG
>NZ_JBHXPI010000053.1:0-43565 GCF_042718575.1 Streptomyces sp. NPDC058579 | reverse complement strand
GGTACTGCAGGGGGGACCCTGTGGGAGAGTAGGACGCCGCCGAACAATCATTGTGGGAAAGCCCCGCACCTTATGGTGCGGGGCTTTTCTGCGTTGGGCTGTTTTCGGCCAATGACTGATGTGGCCATGACATGTCAGGCTGGCTGTGTCACCCTCGTGGCGCAACTCCGAACCCGGGTGGCTCACCCAGCGGCTCGGGTTCCCCCCACCCACAACGCTGTGGCAAGGAGGAGCGTCATGAAGTACACCCCCCTACTGTCTGGCCTGGCCGCGCTGGTGATCGCGGCCGGCATCGGGGCTTCCACGACGGCGTATGCCGACACCGCCGACCTCAAGGTCGACGGAGTCATCGTCGTCTCGGGGAACACCTGCAGCTGGACCAACGCCAGTGCCAGTGCCAATCCGCCGAGCGCGCTCACCGTCGACCGGGCCACGATCAACAAGCCCGGTGGCAATCTGACCTGCGGCGGGGGTATCTCCGCCTCCCTCAACAACAACCCGGCCTTCACCTTCGATGACGCCGCCGGTACCGCGCGGACCGACGTCATCGACATCACCGGGCAGCAGTCGTTCGTCTCCTGTCGCTACAAGGCGACGAACATCGTCTGGAACCGTGACGGGGCGACCCGGAAGTACCTGAACACGCCGTTCACGGCCAGCAAGGTCTCGGGCTCGTTCCTGTGCCCGGGGTCCTTCAGTGCCGCGGCCGGGGAGGCCTCCGTCGCGTTTCGTTGATCCAGCCAGTTGAACCGAGCTTGATCGGTGGCCGGTGCGGGATTCTCTCCGCGCCGGCCACCGGTCCGTGTGGGGTCAGAGGCGGCCGGCGGCCTTCAGGGCCAGGTAGGCGTCGGCCAGGGCCGGGGCCAGGTTCTCGGGGGTGGCGTCGACGACCGTGACGCCGTGGCGGCGGAGCTGGTCCGCCGTGCGGTGGCGCTGGGCCTGGGCCTGGGTGGCGGCCGCGGCTTCGTAGACGCCGTCGATCGTGCCGCGGTGGGTGGTCATCTCGTCGGTGCGCGGGTCCGCGACCGAGGCCAGGAGGACCGTGTGTCGCTGGGTGAGCTGAGGCAGCACCGGGAGGAGGCCCTCCTCGATCGGGGCCGCGTCGAGGCTGGTGAGGAGGACGAGGAGCGAGCGGCGTGGGGCTCGGGACAGGGCCGTCGCCGCGAGGGCGCGGGCGTCCGTCTCCACGAGTTCCGGCTCCAGGGGGGCCAGGGCGTTGACCACGGCGGGCAGGACGTCGCCGGCGGAGCGGCCCTGGACCTGGGCGCGGAGGCGGCGGTCGTGGGCCAGGAGGTCGACGCGGTCGCCGGCGCGTGAGGCGAGGGCGGTGAGGAGCAGGGCGGCGTCCATCGCGGCGTCGAGGCGGGGGACGTCACCGACGCGGCCGGCCGAGGTGCGGCCGGTGTCGAGGACGATCAGGATGTGGCGGTCGCGCTCCGGGCGCCAGGTGCGGACGGCGACGGTGGTCTGGCGTGCGGTGGCCCGCCAGTCGATGGAGCGGGTGTCGTCGCCGGGGACGTACTCGCGGAGGCTGTCGAACTCCGTGCCCTCGCCGCGGGTGAGGACGCTGGTGCGGCCGTCGAGCTCGCGGAGGCGGGCCAGTCGGGACGGCAGGTGCTTGCGGCTGGTGAACGGGGGCAGGACGCGGAGCGTCCACGGCACGGTGTGGTTGCCCTGGCGGGCGGCCAGGCCGAGGGGGCCGTAGGAGCGGACGGTGACGCGGGCCGCGTGGCGGTCGCCTCGGCGGGTGGGGCGCAACGACGTCGTGAGGCGGCGGCGTTCGCCTGCGGGGACGGTCAACTTCTGGCGTGAGGCGGCCTGTTCGGTGCCGGGGAGCCAGCTGCTGGGGGGCCAGGCGTCGCGGAGTTGGGCGCGGAGGCGTCGGCGGGAGGGGTTGGTGACGGTGAGCTGGACCTCGGCGGCGTCACCCAGTCGAACTGTTGTGTCACCACTTCGGGTGAACCGCAGCGTTCGCACTGGCGCGGCCATCGCGTAGTCGCACAGAATTGCGAGTGTGAGGGGCGCGTTCACCGCGAGCATCCCCGCCCAACTGGGGGCGAGGAGGCCCACGGGGAGTGATCCGAGGGCGGCGAGCAGTGCGGTTCGTCCGGTGAGGGCCATGGGGCGCCGTTCTCAGCGGGGTACGGGGACGTGGGCGAGGATCGAGTTGATGACGGAGTCGGCGGTGACGCCCTCCATCTCGGCCTCCGGGCGCAGTTGGACCCGGTGGCGGAGCGTGGGCAGCGCGAGGGCCTTCACATCGTCCGGGGTGACGTAGTCCCGGCCGGTGAGCCAGGCCCAGGCGCGGGCGGTGGAGAGCAGGGCGGTGGCACCTCGGGGGGAGACGCCGAGGGTGAGCGAGGGGGATTCACGCGTGGCACGACAGATATCGACGACATAGCCGGCGATCTCGGGGCTGACCGAGGTCTTGGCGACGGCATCGCGGGCGGCCTCGAGTTCGGCGGGGCCGGCGACCGGGCGGACTCCGGCGGCCCGTAGGTCGCGGGGGTCGAAGCCGTTCGCGTGCCGGGTCAGGACGTTGATCTCGTCGTCCCGGGAGGGCAGCGGGACCGTCAGCTTCAGCAGGAAACGGTCGAGTTGGGCCTCGGGGAGGGGGTAGGTGCCCTCGTACTCGACCGGGTTCTGGGTCGCGGCGACGAGGAACGGGTCCGGGAGCGGACGGGGTGTTCCGTCGACGGTGACCTGACGCTCCTCCATGGCCTCCAGGAGGGAGGACTGGGTCTTGGGGGGCGTGCGGTTGATCTCGTCGGCGAGCAGCAGATTGGTGAAGACCGGGCCCGGCTGGAAGGAGAACTCGGCGCTGCGGGAGTCGTAGACGAGTGAGCCGGTGACGTCGCTCGGCATCAGATCGGGGGTGAACTGGACGCGCTTGGTGTCGAGTTCGAGCGTGGCCGCGAGCGCGCGGACCAGCAGCGTCTTGGCGACGCCGGGGACTCCTTCGAGGAGGACGTGGCCTCGGCACAGGAGGGCGACGACGAGTCCGGTGACGGCGGGGTCCTGGCCGACCACAGCCTTCCCGATCTCGGTGCGCAGGGCCTCCAGGGAGGCGCGGGCGCTGTCCGAGGTCGTAGGGGTCTCGGGGGTCGGGGCGCTCATGAGGTGCGTACCTCTCTTTCGAGGGCGTCGAGTTGGTCAGCCAGGCGGATGAGTGCGGCGTCGTCGGCGGGAGCCGGGCCGAAGAGCAGGTCCCTGGGGTCCGCGCCGGTTCCGGGGAGCCTGGTGGAGAGCGCGGGGAGCAGGGTCTCGGGGGAGTGGGCGTCCTGGGCGGCGACGCCCAGGAGCGGGGCGAGCCGGGTGCGGGTCGCGGTGCGCAGGACGGCGGCGGCGCGGTCGCGCGCGTCGGCCTTGCGGTAGAGGCGGGCGCGGCCCTCGGTGGCTTCGGAGGCGCGGATGGCGACCGGGAGGGGTTCGGTCACCAGGGGGCCGAGGCGGCGGCCTCGCCAGACGGCGGCGAGGACGGCGGCCAGGGCGAGTTGGAGCGCGCCCCAGAGCCAGCCCGAGGGGACGAGCGAGAAGAAGCTGTCGGTGGTGCTGTCGGGGGTCTCGCCCTCGGGGGTGCCGTCGGTGACGGAAGGGTCGGAGAGGGAGGGGAGGTACCAGAGGAGATGCGGGCGGGAGCCGAGGAGTTGAAGGGCGAGCGAGGCGTTGCCCTGCTTGTCGAGACGTTCGTTGTAGAGGATGTCGGCGGAGCCGAGGAGGACGGTGTCACCGCCTCCGGAGGTCGGCAGGGCGACGAGGGTGGGCCGGTCGTCGACGGGGTAGCACGTGGTCGCGCCGTCGACGTCGGTGGAGTAGCGCTCGCCGCCGAGGTCGACGCTGCCGGCGCGACGGCTGCGGGCAGGGCGCAGTCCGGTTCGCGGACCCTCACCGAGGTGCTGGGGGCCGTGGTGACGCCGGGGGCGAGGGCGTCGAGGGAGGCGGCTCCGGCGCCGACGAGGACGGTGCGGCCGCCGGAGGTGGTCATGGTCCGGTGCAGGGTGGACTGCTGATGGCCGGTCAGGAGGTCCGGTGTGGCGACCAGGAGGGTGCTGTCGGCTCCGGCGGCGCTGGTGGCCTCGTCGAGGGTGGTGACCACCTGGAGGGTGACGCCCTGGGCCTTGAGGATCTCGGCGACGGCGCGGCTGCCGTTGGGATCGGCGGAGCGCGGGTCGAGGTGGCCGTGGTGGTCGGTGGAGCGGACGGTCGCCAGGACGATGCCGCCGATGAGGACCAGGGCGAGGATGAGGAGCACGCCGCGGGCCCGGGTCCATATCTGGCGGGGCGCGAGCGAGGTCGACGTGGTGCTGGTGCGGGGCCGGCTCACGCGGGCGCCCCCGCGGTGGCGGTGTCGAGGGTCGGCCTGGTCCGCTCCAGGGAGGTGTCCAGGTCCTCGATGCGGCGGTACGCGGGCTCGTCGGCGGTGCGGCCGCCGTATGTGACGTCGTCGAACGAGCGGGCCGCGGCGCGGAGTTCGTCGGTGTGGGAGGGCAGGGTGCGGGCGGCCTCGGCGGCGGCCTCGTCGGCGGTGCGGCCCGGGCGGGGGTCGAGCAGGGTGCGCTCCTCCAGGGAGCGGACGATGGCCCGCATCCGTTCCTGGACGGCCTGGTTCCAGTGGCCGGCGGCGGCGTGCAGGGCGGCGGCTGCCCGGTGGTCGTCGGCGGTGCGGGGGCCGTCCTCGAAGAGGGAGTCCCCGGTGGCGGGGGTGCGTCGGGGGGTGCCGAGCCGCCACCAGAGCGCGCCGACCAGGGCGAGCACGACCACGACGATCGCGACGAGTCCGAGCAGGCCGCCCGGGGTCGCGCCCGCGGCCGCCTCGAAGAGGCCGCCGACCCATTCCCAGAAGCGGTTGAGGCCGCGTTCGAGGAGGCTGGGGTCGTTCTCGTGGTACATCGGTTTGGACAGTTCCCGCTCCGCCGCCTCCCGGGCGGGGACGCGGGGAACGTCCACCGGTACGTCGTCGGCGGCCAGGAGCGGCCGCCGCGCCGTGATCGTGCCCCCCGTTCCGATCACCCCGTCAGCTCCCGGTGGCCGGTTCGCCGGGGGCGGGTCCGTAGCCGGGGAGCCCGGCGGCTCGGGCGAGTTCGAGGTCCAGGGCTTCGCGGCGGATGCGCTGGTCGACGTAGAGGAGGACGGTCACGCCCGCCGAGATGGGGTACGTGATCGCGCTGATGATGACGCCACCGATGCCGTTGACGATCAGGAACGGCCAGCCGAACTCGGGGGTGGAGCCGGAGAGCAGACTGTCGAAGCCGCCGCCGTCCACGGCGTACGCGATGATCGCGAACGGGACGGCGACGATCAGCGCCACGAGGAAGAGGATCAGCTGCGTCAGCAGCGTGATGCCGAAGATCCGCCACCAGGAGCCCTGGACCAGCTTGGCCGAGCGCTTCAGCGAGGTGATGACGCCCTGGCGTTCCAGCATCAGGGCGGGGGAGGCCAGGCTGAAGCGGACCATCAGCCAGATGACGACCGCCAGGCCGCCCAGCGCGCCCAGGCCGACGAGCAGCCCTCCGGCCACGGAGCCGACGAGGAGCCCGGGCAGCAGGGCGACGAACATGATGCCCGCGCTCATCAGCGGCAGGAGCAGGGTCAGCCCGCAGAGCTGGAGGAGCCGCGGCCGGGCCTCACCCCAGGCGTCGCCGAGGGAGACCGGGCGGCCGAGGACCGCGCGGCTGATGACCACGGTGAGCAGCGCGGCGCTGACCAGGGTGGCCATGATGAGGATCAGGAGCGCCGGGATCGAGGCGATCAGGCTCGTCTGCAGGGAGTCGCCGAGCTGGGCCAGGGCCTCGTCCGGGGTCGCGTCCGAGTTCAGCTCGGGCGGCGTCGGGGCGAGGAAGCGCTGGACGAGTATGTCGGCGGTCTGGGAGATCACCGCGACCGTGACCGTGATCGTGAGGACGGTGCGCCAGTAGGTACGCATCGTCGACACCGCGCCGTCGAGGATCTCGCCCATGCCCAGGGGGCGCAGCGGGATCGCACCGGGCTTTGCGGCCGGGGGCCTGCCCCAGTTGCCGTACGGCGGTCGGCCGCCGTAGCCCGGGCCCGGCTGGGGGCCGGAGGCCTGGCCGGGGACCGGGGCGGTCGGCGGGGACCACTGTCCTGCGGGCGGCTGGTCCTTGGACCACTGGGGGGCGGAGTCGTTCACGTCACCGGGCGTGGTGGGCCGGGGGACCCCGGAACCGTCCTGGCCGTCGGAGGGAGCGGATCCGGGCGAGGTCCAGCCCGGAGTGTCGTTCACGGTCGTCCACCTCGAGGAAGGGTCGCGGGGCGGCCGGCTCGGCGAGCCGGCACGGTCACAGTGGCCGTTCCCCTCGCGGGGCGGCGGGCCGTGAGCCATCGTGCCACGAGGGGCCCGCCGGTGGGCGGGGGCCTGTATCACGTTCGTACGCCCATCGTCGGCGCCGCTCGGGGCGGACCGGGCGCAGACCGGGCGGATGTCTGCTCAGTGGGTACAAACCGCGGTGGCCGGCGGGCGGGGTCCGGCTGTGGCGGGGCGGGCCGTGGTGCGGGCGGAGTCGTTCCCGTGGGCCGAGTGGGGCCGCTCGGGGTACGGTTCAGCACGGCTGACGGGGGCTACGGGGATGACATCCATGTCTGAAATCGACACCCACAGACACCGACCGTCAACGGTGCGCAACCGCGGACGTCACCGCAGGTCAGTGAGGTATCTCACCAGCCGCCTTGAGACTGATACGGAAATGGGATGATGTCGATATGAAGGGACGCGTTCTCGTCGTCGACGACGACACCGCACTGGCCGAGATGCTCGGCATCGTGCTGCGGGGTGAAGGGTTCGAGCCGTCGTTCGTAGCGGACGGTGACAAGGCGCTCGCTGTCTTCCGCGAGGTCAAGCCGGACCTGGTGCTGCTGGACCTGATGCTGCCCGGAAGGGACGGCATCGAGGTGTGCCGGCTCATCAGGGCCGAGTCCGGCGTGCCCATCGTCATGCTGACGGCCAAGAGTGACACCGTCGACGTCGTCGTGGGGCTCGAGTCCGGGGCCGACGACTACATCGTCAAGCCGTTCAAGCCGAAGGAGCTCGTCGCCCGCATCCGGGCGCGGCTGCGGAGGTCGGAGGAGCCCGCGCCGGAGCAGCTCGCCATCGGCGATCTGGTCATCGACGTGGCAGGGCACTCGGTGAAGCGGGACGGGCAGTCCATCGCCCTGACGCCGCTCGAGTTCGACCTGCTCGTCGCGCTGGCGCGCAAGCCGTGGCAGGTGTTCACCCGCGAGGTCCTGCTCGAGCAGGTCTGGGGCTACCGCCACGCGGCCGACACCCGGCTGGTGAACGTGCACGTCCAGCGGCTGCGCTCGAAGGTCGAGAAGGACCCCGAGCGCCCGGAGATCGTGGTGACCGTCCGCGGTGTCGGCTACAAGGCGGGGCCGAGCTGACATGAGTATGGGCAGTTCTGCTCCTGAGGCCGGGGACCGAGGAGTCCGGTCGGGGCGGGCTGCCGGACCGGGGCGGGGGGGCTCGCGTTTCGGCCGTCTGCTCCAGGACGGGGCGCCGGGTGGCTCGGCGCTCCGGCTCCTCGCGCGCTGGGTACGTCGTCCGCTGCTGCCCGCCGTACGGCTGTGGCGGCGGAACATCCAGCTGCGGGTGGTCGCGGGCACCCTGCTGATGTCGCTCGGCGTGGTGCTGCTGCTCGGCCTGGTCGTCATCGGCCAGGTCCGCAACGGTCTCCTCGACGCCAAGGAGAAGGCCGCCCAGAGCCAGGCCGCCGGTGGGTTCTCCGCCGCCCAGGACAAGGCGGCGACCACGCCGTCGGGACCGGGCGGGCAGGAGGGCGGCCGGGCCGGTTCCTCGCTCACCTGGCGCTCCACGCTGGTCGAGCAGCTCGCCAGCGGTGGCCAGAGCGCGTTCAACGTGGTCGCGCTCTCCCTGGAGGACTCCGACGGGCCCGCGAGCCGGGGCGCCCGCGCCTCCGGCGAGGTCGATCCCGCCACGAGCATCCCCACCGACCTGCGGCACTCCGTCGCCCAGGGCGCGGGCACCTTCCAGACGTACGCCCGGATCCACTACACCAACGGCAAGGGCTCCGAGCCGGGGCTCGTGGTCGGCAAGCGGCTCAACGACGCCGAGGGCACCCAGTACGAGCTGTACTACCTCTTCCCGCTCACGCAGGAGGAGGACTCCCTCACCCTGGTCAAGGGCACGCTGGCGACGGCCGGACTGTTCGTGGTGGTCCTGCTCGGGGCCATCGCCTGGCTCGTGGTGCGCCAGATCGTCACGCCCGTGCGGATGGCGGCCGGGGTCGCCGAGCGGCTGTCGGCCGGGCGTCTGCAGGAGCGGATGAAGGTCACCGGCGAGGACGACATCGCGCGCCTCGGTGAGGCCTTCAACAAGATGGCGCAGAACCTCCAGCTGAAGATCCAGCAGCTGGAGGAGCTCTCGCGGATGCAGCGGCGGTTCGTCTCGGACGTGTCGCACGAGCTGCGGACCCCGCTGACGACGGTACGGATGGCGGCCGACGTCATCCACGAGGCGCGCGTGGACTTCGATCCGATCACCGCGCGCTCCGCCGAGCTGCTCGGCGACCAGCTCGACCGCTTCGAGTCGCTGCTCTCCGATCTGCTGGAGATCAGCCGCTTCGACGCGGGCGCGGCGGCCCTGGAGGCCGAGCCGATAGACCTGCGCCAGGTCGTACGGCGGGTGATCGGCGGCGCCGAGCCGCTCGCCGAGCGCAAGGGCGGCCGGATCGTCGTCGTTGGCGACGAGCAGCCGGTCGTGGCCGAGGCGGACGCCCGCCGGGTCGAGCGGGTGCTGCGCAACCTGGTGGTCAACGCGGTCGAGCACGGCGAGGGCCGGGACGTCGTCGTCAAGCTGGCCGCCGCCGGCGGCGCCGTCGCGATCGCCGTACGGGACTACGGCGTGGGCCTCAAGCCAGGCGAGGCGACCCGGGTGTTCAACCGGTTCTGGCGGGCCGACCCGGCACGCGCGCGTACCACCGGCGGGACGGGCCTCGGCCTGTCCATCGCGGTCGAGGACGCGCGGCTGCACGGCGGCTGGCTGCAGGCCTGGGGCGAGCCCGGTGGCGGCTCGCAGTTCCGGCTCACGCTGCCGCGCACCGCGGACGAGCCGCTGCGCGGCTCCCCGATCCCGCTGGAGCCGGAGGACTCCCGGCGCAACCGGGAGCAGGCCAAGGCCCGCCCCGGTGGCCCGGGGCAGCCCCAGAGGGAGACACGGGTGAGCGGGGCGAACCAGAGCCAGGTGTCGCTGCCGGTGCAGCCTGCGGGAGACCGTCCGGCGCTGCCCGTACCGCCGCGTGTGCCGCCGGCGGCGCGGGCGACGGTGGATCCGACGGCGTTGCCGGGCAGTGGTGCCCGGGTGGTCGCGCGGGCGGCGGCCGACAGTGGTGAGGCGATGGCGTCGACGCACGCCGAGGGGGAGGACGGTACACGTGGGCGCTGACTTCCGAGGAGGGCGGAAGACGGCCAGGTCGAGCGTGCTGCTCGCGTGCGGCGGGCTGCTGGTGGCCGGGTGCGCGACGATGCCCGACACCGGGGACGTACGGCAGGTGAAGGCGTCCAACCCGGGCGACTCGCAGGTCCGCGTCTACGCGGTGCAGCCGCGCGAGAACGCCGAGCCCGACGAGATCGTCGACGGCTTCCTGGAGGCCATGACCAGTGACGATCCGGGGTTCGCGACGGCCAAGAAGTACCTGACGAAGCAGGCGGCGAAGAACTGGAAGCCGGAGCAGAGCATCAACGTGCTCACGACCGCGCCGGACCGTGAGCAGGCCGACCGGCTTCCCGACCCCGAGACCCAGGGGCGGTCCTATCCGATCCGCGGCCGGCAGGTCGCGACCGTGGACGCCCGGCACGCCTACCAGCCGAGGAAGCCCACCGAGTACCGGGACTTCATCCACGTCGTGCAGCAGCCCGCCGCCGACGGCAAGGGCAAGGAGTGGCGCATCGACCACCTGCCCCCCGGACTGGTGCTCAGCGAGGCCGACTTCCAGCGGAACTACCGCTCCGTCAATACGTACTACTTCGCGTCCGGTGAGGACTGGGTCGTCGCCGACCCGGTGTACATCCGGCAGCGGCAGGACCCGGTGACCCGGATGGATCCGGTGACACAGACCGTCAAGGCGCTCCTTGAGGGGCCGACGAACTGGCTGCAGCCGGCCGTCGATTCGCGTTTCCCGTCCGGTACGCGGCTGAAGGAGGGCGTCACCACGCTGGCGACGGACGACCAGTCCACGCTGAAGGTGCCGCTCAACTCCAAGGCCGACCGGGTGGGCGGGGAGGTCTGCCGGGAGATGGCGGCCCAGCTGCTGTTCACCCTGGGCGATCTGACGTCCGTACGGGTCGAACAGGTGGAGCTGCAGCGGGGTTCCGACGGCGGTCGGCTGTGCGTGCTGTCCAAGGCGCAGGCCGAGGAGTTCGCCCCGGTGCGCGACTCGGGACGGGCGGAGAACCCGTTCTTCGTCGACGAGGACGGCACGCTCAAGACGCTGCCGATCGGCGGCAAGGAGGACGCGAAGGCCGACGCGACGCTCGGGCCGTTCGGCAAGGGCGCGACGCCGCTGCGGTCGGTCGCCGTCGACCGGGACGAGAGCCGGGCGGCCGGCGTCGGCAAGGACGGGCGGGACCTGCGCGTGGCGTCGATCCTCTCCGACCACGAGCTGCGGCCCCCGCTGCTGTCGAGCACCGCGGCCCGCCCCGAGGACCGGCTGTCCGCGCCGAGCTGGGACGGCCGCGGCGACCTGTGGGTCGCGGACCGCGACCCGGCCGACCCGAAGCTGTGGACGGTTCCGGACGGGGAGGGCACACCCGTCGAGGTACGGGCGCCCTGGCTGACCGGCGGCGCGCGCGTGGAGTCGCTGCGCGTCTCCGCGGACGGCGTGCGGATCGCCCTGCTCCTGAAGGAGAAGGACGGCCGGACGACCCTGAAGATCGGGCGGGTCGAGCGCGAGGGCGACGCGACGCGGCCGACGGTCTCGGTCGTGGACCTGCAGGCCGTGGCGCCGCGCATGGAGACGGTCACGGCCGTGTCCTGGGCCGGCCCGAGCCGACTCGTGGTGGTCGGCAAGGAGTCGGGTGGCGTCCAGCAGGTCCGGTACATCCAGACCGACGGCGCGACATCGACGGCCTCGGTGCTGCCGGGCCTCAACGGGGTGACTGCGGTCGCCGCCCCCAACGACGACAAGGCGCCGGTCGTCGCCGACTCCGGCAACGACGGGATCGTGCGGTTGGTGCCGGGCGCGAACTGGCAGCGGCTCGTCAAGATCGCGGGTACGTCGCCGGTCTACCCGGGGTAGCCCGCCGCGCCGGGGGAGTCCTCTGCGCGTCCTCCCGGCGTCCTCAGAACGCTGTCCGGCGTTGTCCGGCGCTCTGTCCGGGCGTTTGTCCGGCGGTTGTCCACAGGGGTGGCCGGGTGGGTCGCGCGGGAGGACAGTGGAGCCATGCGGGGGTGGTGGCGCGAGATCGCCGGGCTGGTGCTGCCGGTCGCCTGCGGAGGCTGCGGCAGGCCCCGTACGGAGTTGTGCCCGCCGTGCCACGACGAGCTGAGCGGTCCGGAGCCGCGCCGGGTCAGGCCCCTGCCCGAGCCGGCCGGACTGCCGGTGGTGCATGCCGCCGCGCCGTACGCCGACGCCGTACGGTCCGTGCTGCTCGCCCACAAGGAACGCGGCGCGCTCTGGCTGGCCGAACCCCTCGGCCGCGCGCTCGCGGGTGCCGTGGAGGCGGCTGCCGGGCGCTGTGACGGCCCGGGGGCCGGCCCCCTTCTCCTCGTACCGGTGCCCTCCTCCCGGAGCTCGGTGCGGGCGCGTGGCCACGATCCGACCCGGCGCCTCGCGCTGGCCGCGGCCGGGCGGCTGCGCCGTCGGGGGCGGGCCGCACGGGTGATTCCGGTACTGCGCCAGCGCCGTGCCGTCGCGGACCAGTCGGGGCTGGGCGCCGCCGGGCGTTTCGCCAATCTGGCCGGGGCGCTGGAGGTCGTCGCGGGCGGCGCGCGGCTCATCGGGCACGGACGGGTGGTCCTGGTCGACGATCTGATGACCACGGGCGCCTCGCTGGCAGAGGCGGCGCGGGCACTGAGTGCCGTACACCCGTCGTTCATTCCGGGGTTGAACGGAGGCGATGTGGATAGTGGATCCGTACGGACGACGGCGGCGGTGGTCGCCTGTTCTCCGTCGTCGTTCGACATACGTTCGATATAAACCGGAACTGCCCGGGGACGTGCATCGTTGCAGGTGGTGAGAGGTGAATGCACCCGTACGGAGGTATGTGGCCGCAGCGGGTGCCGACACCCGACCGAACGAGCTATGTTCGGTTGTGAGGAGTGGCGAAGGCTACGCCTCACCGAATGCACGGGTGCGCCTACAGGACAGGAGTTCAGGGCGAATTAACCTCAGGTTGGTGGGGTGGGGATCTTGCCGACTGGGGAGGAGGAGGTGAAAGTCGCCAAGTCCGAGGCTCCGGCATTCACCGGAGTCTGGTGCAAAGGGAGATGCTCAGTGGCGTAGGAGCCGATCTGAGCGATCCGGGAACGGAGTTCTGCGTGGACATCGTCGTCAAGGGCCGCAAGACCGAGGTGCCCGAGCGGTTCCGCAAGCACGTGGCCGAGAAGCTGAAGCTGGAGAAGATCCAGAAGCTCGACGGCAAGGTGATCAGCCTCGACGTCGAGGTGTCCAAGGAGCTCAACCCGCGTCAGGCCGACAGGTCGGACCGGGTGGAGATCACCGTCCATTCCCGAGGCCCGGTGATCCGGGCGGAAGCTGCGGCAGGCGACCCGTACGCAGCGCTCGACCTCGCCCACGGCAAGCTCGAGGCCCGACTGCGTAAGCAGCACGACAAGCGGTACACCCGCCGCGGCAACGGCCGTCTGTCGGCCGCGGAGGTCGCCGACGTGGTGCCGGGTGTCGCCCAGCTCAACGGCAACGGCCAACTGGTCGTCGAGGAGTCCGGCGCCGTGCCCACCACGATGATGGGCTCCATCGAAGTGCAGGGCGAAGGCCCCCTGGTGGTCCGCGAGAAGACGCACGCGGCCGCCCCGATGACCCTCGACCAGGCGCTCTACGAGATGGAACTCGTCGGACACGACTTCTATCTGTTCGTCGACTCCGACACGAAGCAGCCGAGTGTCGTCTACCGGCGGCACGCCTACGACTACGGCGTCATTCACCTGGAGAGCGACCCGCTCGCCGAAGGTGGCGGCGCCGGCGGTGCCCTCGGCGGCTGACCCACAGCCCGCAGGCACCCCACCCCACACCTACAACTGTCCGTCTCGGTGCCCCTGGAGCGCCCCGTGCGCCCCCAGGGGCACCCCCGTGCGACCACGGGATCGCCGCGTTGTCGCCCGGGCATGAAATCATGGCGTGCACGCCAACCGGTGCTCCAAGAGCAGAGGTTGGAGGACCGAACACGAATTCAGGCCATGAACTCAGGGGGAGGAACGATGGCGGACAGCTTCGGGCCGGTGCACAGCGGGCGAGAGTCCGATGGCGCGGCCTTCCCCGGGGGTTCGGATTCGGCCAGCGGGGACTCCCGCAAAGAGCCGATCCGGGTCCTTGTGGTGGACGACCACGCCCTCTTTCGCCGGGGTCTGGAGATCGTCCTCGCCCAGGAGGAGGACATCCAGGTCGTCGGAGAGGCCGGTGACGGGGCCGAGGCGGTCGACAAAGCCGCGGATCTGCTGCCCGACATCGTGCTGATGGATGTGCGGATGCCGAAACGCGGTGGCATCGAGGCCTGTACGTCCATCAAGGAGGTGGCCCCCAGCGCGAAGATCATCATGCTGACGATCAGCGACGAGGAGGCCGATCTCTACGACGCGATCAAGGCGGGCGCGACCGGCTACCTCCTGAAGGAGATCTCCACGGACGAGGTCGCCACGGCGATTCGCGCGGTGGCCGACGGCCAGTCGCAGATCTCCCCCTCGATGGCGTCCAAGCTCCTCACCGAGTTCAAGTCGATGATCCAGCGGACCGACGAGCGCCGGCTCGTGCCCGCGCCCCGGCTGACCGACCGCGAGCTCGAGGTGCTGAAGCTCGTCGCGACCGGGATGAACAACCGGGACATCGCGAAGGAACTCTTCATTTCCGAGAACACGGTGAAGAACCACGTCCGGAACATCCTGGAGAAGCTTCAGCTGCACTCCAGGATGGAGGCCGTGGTGTACGCGATGCGGGAGAAGATCCTCGAGATCAGGTGAGGGCCGCGGTCAGGGCCTCGGCGACGGCCGGGGTGTCCGTGCGCTCGATCCGTACCGCGTCGCAGCCCACCCACTCGGCCGCCTCGCGCAGCGCCTGAGCCATCGGCGCGACCGCCTTGGCGGACTCCAGGGACACCTGCCGGGCCACCAGCGTGCGGCCCTCACGGGCCGGGTCCACCCGGCCGAGCAGCTTGCCGCCCGCGAGCAGCGGCATCGCGAAGTAGCCGTGCACACGCTTCTGCTTCGGCACGTACGCCTCCAGGCGGTGCGTGAAGCCGAAGATCCGCTCCGTCCGCGCCCGCTCCCAGATCAGCGAGTCGAACGGCGACAGCAGCGTCGTACGGTGCCGGCCGCGCGGCTCGCTCGCCACCGCAGCCGGGTCCGCCCAGGCCTGCTTGGACCACCCCGCCACCGTGACCGGGACCAGACCCGAGGCCTCGACGACCGCGTCGAACTGCTCGCTCTTCAGCCGGTGGTAGTCCGCGATGTCCGCGCGCGTGCCCACGCCCAGCGCCTCGCCCGCCTGCCGGACCAGGCGCCGGAGGCACTCGGTGTCGTCCAGGTCGTCGTGGAGCACGGCTTCCGGGATCGCCCGCTCGGCCAGGTCGTAGACGCGCTTCCAGCCGCGCCGCTCGGTGCACACCACCTCGCCGTGCATCAGCGCCCGCTCGACGGCGATCTTCGACTCCGACCAGTCCCACCACTCGCCCTTGTTCTTCGCGCCGCCGAGCTCCGTCGCCGTCTGCGGGCCCTCGGAGCGCAGCTGCTTGATCACCGCGTCGTACGCGCCGTCGGGCAGGTCGTGGTGCCACTGCGGGCTCGTGCGGTAGGCGCGGCGCCGGAAGGCGAAGAGCGGCCACTCCTCGACCGGCAGGATGCAGGCCGCGTGCGACCAGTACTCGAAGGCGTGGCTGTCGGTCCAGTACGCGTCCTCCACCGTCGTACGGCCCACGGCGCCCAGGCGCGCGTACGGGATCAGCTCGTGCGAGCGGGCGAGGACGGAGATCGTGTCGAGCTGGACCTGTCCCAGGTGGCGCAGGACGCCCCGGACGCCCGCGCGGCGGTCGGGCGCGCCCAGGAAACCCTGGGCCCGCAGGGCGATCCGGCGGGCTTCGTCCGCGGACAGTTCGGCGACGGGCGGCGGCACAGTGGTCATGATCCGCACCCTAGACGGCGGCACTGACACTCAGGCCCCGGACGGCGGAACGGGCTGGGGACCGGGCCACGGACCGGCCATGCACCGCACTGCTGGACGGGCTACGGAACCGACGGCGGCGCGGCCTGGGGAGCCGGCAGGTACGGGAGCGGGCCCGGAAGGCCCAGGTCCGTCGGGAGCAGCGAGCCCACCCAGGAGTCACGCAGGACGCCCTTGTTCGGCAGCGCGGCGCGCAGCACGCCCTCGATCCGGAAACCGGCCTTCTCGGCCGTGGCCAGCGAGCCCACGTTGCCGACCTCGGCCCGCCACTCCAGGCGCGTGCAGGCCAGGTCCCTGAAGGCCCAGCGGGCGAGGGCGAGGACGGTCTCCGTCATGTAGCCGCGGCCCCGGTGCTCCTTGGCCGTCCAGAAGCCGACCTCCCAGCTGCCCGAGCGCGGGTGGTGGAGCGCGGCGGCGGCGAGGAGCGGGCCGCCCTCGTGGAGCCGTACGGCGAAGGAGTACTCGGTGTCGTTGCGCCAGCCGTCCGGGACGATCCGGTTGAGGAAGAACTCGGCGTCCTGACGCACATAGGGCGAGGGCACCGTCGTCCAGCGCTGGATGTCGGGGTCCTGGCAGTGGGCGAGGACCTCGTCGAGGTCCTCGGGCCTGAAGGTGTTCAGGGTCAGGCGGTCCGTGGTCAGTGTCGTCGGCTCCATGGCGGAATTCTGGTCAGTGCGGAGGGCGACGGCGAGCGGTTTTCGTGTCCCGGGGAGGCGAACACTTTTCGGGTGGCGCGGCACCTTCGGCGCTTCTCGTGCGTTCTCATTCCGGGCGGCGGTGACGCTCCGGCCCCTCGGGCCTCCCGACGCGGCGGCGGTCTCGCTTACGATGGCCGTTGCGGTGGGGACCACCTGCCGTGCCCGCGCCCGAGTCCATCACACGACCCAGTGCCAGGCCCGACCGGCAAGGAGACCAGCCTCAGTGTCCGTCTTCAACAAGCTCATGCGTGCAGGCGAAGGCAAGATCCTGCGCAAACTGCACCGCATCGCGGACCAGGTCAACTCCATCGAAGAGGACTTCGTCAACCTCTCCGACGCCGAGTTGCGGGCGCTCACCGATGAGTACAAGCAGCGGTACGTCGACGGTGAGAGCCTCGACGACCTGCTCCCCGAAGCCTTCGCGACCGTCCGCGAGGCCGCCAAGCGCGTTCTCGGCCAGCGCCACTACGACGTGCAGCTCATGGGTGGCGCCGCCCTCCACCTCGGCTATGTCGCCGAGATGAAGACCGGTGAGGGCAAGACCCTCGTCGGTACGCTCCCGGCTTATCTGAACGCGCTGTCCGGCAAGGGCGTCCACCTGATCACGGTGAACGACTACCTGGCCGAGCGCGACTCCGAGATGATGGGCCGCGTCCACAAGTTCCTGGGCCTGGAGGTCGGCTGCATCCTGGCCAACATGACGCCGGCCCAGCGTCGCGAGCAGTACGGCTGCGACATCACGTACGGCACGAACAACGAGTTCGGCTTCGACTACCTCCGCGACAACATGGCGTGGTCGAAGGACGAGCTCGTCCAGCGCGGCCACAACTTCGCCTGTGTCGACGAGGTCGACTCGATCCTGGTCGACGAGGCCCGTACGCCGCTGATCATCTCCGGCCCGGCCGACCAGGCCACGAAGTGGTACGGCGACTTCGCCAAGCTGGTCACCCGTCTCACCAGGGGTGAGGCCGGAGTGCCGCTCAAGGGCATCGAGGAGACCGGCGACTACGAGGTCGACGAGAAGAAGCGGACCGTCGGCATCCACGAGTCCGGCGTCGCCAAGGTCGAGGACTGGCTGGGCATCGACAACCTCTACGAGTCGGTGAACACCCCCCTCGTCGGGTACCTGAACAACGCCATCAAGGCCAAGGAACTGTTCAAGAAGGACAAGGACTACGTCGTCATGGACGGCGAAGTCATGATCGTCGACGAGCACACCGGCCGTATCCTCGCCGGCCGCCGCTACAACGAGGGCATGCACCAGGCGATCGAGGCGAAGGAAGGGGTGGACATCAAGGACGAGAACCAGACTCTCGCCACGATCACCCTGCAGAACTTCTTCCGCCTCTACGACAAGCTCTCCGGCATGACCGGTACGGCCATGACCGAGGCCGCCGAGTTCCACCAGATCTACAAGCTCGGCGTCGTCCCGATCCCGACGAACCGGCCGATGATCCGCATGGACCAGTCGGACCTGATCTACCGGACCGAGGTCGCCAAGTTCGCCGCCGTCGTCGACGACATCGCGGAGAAGCACGAGAAGGGCCAGCCGATCCTCGTCGGTACGACGTCGGTCGAGAAGTCCGAGTACCTCTCGCAGCAGCTCTCCAAGCGCGGCATCCAGCACGAGGTGCTCAACGCCAAGCAGCACGACCGTGAGGCCACGATTGTCGCGCAGGCGGGCCGCAAGGGCGCCGTCACCGTCGCCACGAACATGGCCGGCCGAGGCACCGACATCAAGCTCGGCGGCAACCCGGACGACCTCGCGGAGGCCGAGCTGCGCCAGCAGGGCCTCGACCCGGTCGAGCACGTCGAGGAGTGGGCCGCGGCCCTCCCCGCCGCCCTCGAGCGTGCCGAGAAGGCCGTGAAGGCGGAGTTCGAGGAGGTCAAGGCGCTCGGCGGGCTGTACGTGCTGGGCACCGAGCGCCACGAGTCGCGCCGGATCGACAACCAGCTGCGCGGCCGTTCCGGCCGTCAGGGCGACCCGGGCGAGTCCCGCTTCTACCTCTCCCTCGGCGACGACCTGATGCGCCTGTTCAAGGCCCAGATGGTCGAGCGCGTCATGGCCATGGCCAACGTGCCGGACGACGTGCCGATCGAGAACAAGATGGTCACGCGCGCCATCGCCTCCGCGCAGTCCCAGGTCGAGACCCAGAACTTCGAGACGCGTAAGAACGTCCTCAAGTACGACGAGGTCCTCAACCGGCAGCGCGAGGTCATCTACGGCGAGCGCCGCCGCGTCCTGGAGGGCGAGGACCTGCACGAGCAGATCCAGCACTTCATGGACGACACGATCGACGACTACATCCGCCAGGAGACCGCCGAGGGCTTCGCGGAGGAGTGGGACCTCGACCGGCTCTGGAACGCGTTCAAGCAGCTCTACCCGGTGAAGGCCACCGTGGACGAGCTGGAGGACGCGGCCGGCGACCGCGCGGGCATCACGGCCGAGTTCATCGCCGAGTCCGTCAAGGACGACATCCACGAGCAGTACGACGCCCGTGAGAAGTCGCTCGGCTCGGACATCATGCGCGAGCTGGAGCGCCGCGTGGTCCTCTCCGTGCTCGACCGCAAGTGGCGCGAGCACCTCTACGAGATGGACTACCTGCAGGAGGGCATCGGCCTGCGCGCGATGGCCCAGAAGGACCCGCTGGTCGAGTACCAGCGCGAGGGCTTCGACATGTTCACCGCCATGATGGAGGGCATCAAGGAGGAGTCCGTCGGCTACCTGTTCAACCTGGAGGTCCAGGTCGAGCAGCAGGTCGAGGAGGTCCCGGTGCAGGACGCGTCCCCGTCCCTCACCAAGGACGCGGTGCCGGCGGGCCGCCCGGAGATCCGCGCGAAGGGCCTGGAGGCCCCGCAGCGTCCGGACCGGCTGCACTTCACCGCGCCGAAGGTGGACGGCGACGGCAGCGTCGTCGAGGGCGACTTCGTCAGCGAGGACGCGTCGGCCGGTGGTGACGGTCTGACGCGCGCGGAGCGGCGCAAGGCGCAGAAGAGCACGGGCGGGCGTCGCCGCAAGAAGTAGCCCCCTGGGGTAACCCCCGGTGGGGGGAGGAGGGGCCGGACACCTGGTGGGTGTCCGGCCCCTCTGCTGTCCTGGGTGCGCATCGGGCGCGGCTTGGGTGGCCTCAAGGGGAGGTGGGCTGGGGTGGCACGCGCGCGTGGAGGTCGTCCAGCTCTACGGCCGCGCAGCGCCAGCGGCGGTCGGCGCCGAGTTCGAGACGGAACGCCATGGCCCGTACGCCCCGGCCCGTGGTGACGCTGGCGAAGGCCTCCAGGCCGGTGGTGGTGGGCTGGGCGTGGCAGCGGCGGAGTACGGGGCGGATGCCGTGACCCCCGAAGGGGGTCGTGGGGGCGAGCTGGACCAGCTGCTCGTACGCCTCGCCCACGGTCTGGCCCAGCATCCAGTGGACGGGCCGCTGACCGCTCAGGACGAGGAGCAGGCGCTCGGCGAAGTAGGCGTGGGTGGGAAGGGCTCGGGCGGCCGTGCGGGGAGCCGTACGGGCGCGTGGGACCGCCGCTCCGGGGCGGGCGCCGGCGCCTCCGCGGGGGCCGATGCCGGCGGGGCCGCGGGGGCGGGCCTTGGCGGTGGGGGTGTGGGTGGTGGTGCCGGTCATGTGTGGTCCCCGTTTCCTGGCCGGTGGTCTACCGGGCGGTAACTTCTGTTGGGGATCTTGTACGGGGGGCGTTCAGGGCGTCGCAAGGCGGTGGGGAGCGGCTGGTGGGGGGTCGGCGGGTTCACCTATCAGGGTGACGAGGCCCGTACTCCGGGTCTGTCGGCGTGGGGTGGGGGATCCCTCGGGTGGACCGGCGAGAGCGTCGCCCGAAGACCCCGATGGGGTACTCCGCACGTATCCTGAGGGCGTTTCCGACTACGAAAGCGGCCAGCCATGCGCGTGTACGTCCCCCTGACCCTTCCCGGTCTCGCACAGGCGCACAAGGCGGGCGAGCTGGGGCCCGGTCCGCTGACCGCCTACGCCGTCACCCCCGCGCTGCGCGAGTGGTACGTCTCCGACGACATCGAGGAACTCGAGTACGCGGCGCTCAGCCGTGCCGCGGCCGCGTCGCTGCGGATGCTCGCGGGGGACCCCTCGGCCGCGCGGCGCCGGATCGTCGTCGCCGTCGACGTGCCCGACAAGGAGGCCGTCGCCGACCCCGACCGGGGGCTCGACGCCGGCTCGCTGGGCGAGGTCCGTATCGCCGGAGCCGTACCGCTGGCCAAGGCGGCCGCCGTGCACGCCGACGCGGACGACGCCGAGGCGGACGTCTCGGCGGCGGCGGACGCGCTGGGCGCGGCGGACCTGGGGGACGACGACGCCCAGTTCACGGTGGACGGGGCGGAGGACCACGAGCTGCTGTGGTTCGGGGTGCAGGAGATTCCCGGGCTGCTCGGCTGACTCCTTGTGTGTCGGTGCGGGCCGGTACCGTCTTTGCATGGGGAAGCACGGGAAGCACCTGGTCTGGGACTGGAACGGCACGCTGCTCGACGACATCGAGGCGGTCATCGGGGCGACGAACGCCGCCTTCGCCGAGCTGGGGCTCGAGCCGATCACGCTCGCGCGGTACCGGGAGCTGTACACGGTGCCGGTGCCGAAGTTCTACGAGCGGCTGATGGGGCGGCTGCCGACGGATGCCGAGTGGGTGGTCATGGACGACGCCTTCCATCGGCACTACTGGCAGCGGGCCGAGGACTGCGGGCTGACGGCCGGGGCGGCGGAGCTGCTGGCCGCGCGGCAGGCGTCCGGGTTCACGCAGTCGCTGCTGTCGCTGGCACCGCACGCGGAGCTGGTGCCGCTCGTGCGGCGGCACGGGATCGAGGAGCGGTTCGTCCGGGTGGACGGGCGGGTCGGGTCCTCGGCGGAGGGGAAGTCGGCGCACATGGTGCGGCATCTGGAGGCGCTGGCGGCGCTGGGGGGTGGCGTGGTCGTTGAGCGGGTGGTCGTCATCGGCGACGCGGCTGATGACGCGCGGGCGGCGGCGCATGTGGGGGCGCGGGCGGTGCTGTACACCGGGGGGTCGCACAGTCGAGCCTCGTTGGAGGCGGCGGGGGTGCCGGTCGTCGACTCGCTCGCGGAGGCGGTGGCGGTCGCGGAGGAGCTGGTCTAAGGGGCGGGGCGGGTGCCGCCCCGGTGGGGTGCGCCCGGCCTTCGGCCGGGCTTGTTGTTCCCACCCGCACCACCCGTGCGACTGGGATGGCAGAGGTGCGGGGTTTCCTGTGGGTGGCGTGGCCGCGTCGGCGGCTGCGGGCCGGTGGGGAAGTGATGGGGAGGTGTGGGCGCGGGTCTCGCCCGCGCCCGTCCGCCGGGCCCTCCCCTCCGCGCCCATCCCCTCCGTCTTCTCCCTGTCAGCCCGCCGCCCGCAGCACCTTCAGGAATTCGCGCATCCACGTCGGGTGGTCCGGCCAGGCCCTGGAGGAGACCAGGGTGCCGTCGACCACCGCCTCCGTGTCCTGGAAGGTCGCGCCCGCCGCCTGCATGTCCAGTTCCAGGGCCGGGTACGCCGTGACCCTGCGGCCCTCCAGGCCGCCGATCGCCGCCGTCAGGAGCGGGCCGTGGCAGATCTGGGCCACCGGCTTGTCCGCGTCGAAGAAGGATTTCAGGATCTTGCGGAGCTCCGGGTCGTTGCGGAGGTACTCCGGTGCCCGGCCGCCCGGGATCACCACCGCCACGTAGTCACCCGGGTCCACCTCCGAGAACGCCAGGTCAGCGGGCCAGGAGTAGCCCGGCTTCTCCGTGTACGTGTCGTAGCCCGGCTCGAAGTCGTGCACGACGAAGCGGAGCTGCTTGCGTGCCGGGGCCGCGATGTGGACCTCGTACCCCTCCTCAAGCAGGCGCTGGTAGGGGTACATCACCTCCAGCGACTCCGCCGCGTCCCCGGTCACGATCAAGATCTTTGCCATGGTCACTCCCGGCTCTCGGATCTCGGTTCCTGCCCCAGGACACTGTGTCGCTGTCCATATCGTCAAACTTCCACCCCCTCTTTTGTACACATACGGACCATGACGATCAGGGGGGAGGGAGCGATAGGCTTTTCCCGTGATCAGCGCGATACGCCGAGGGGGCAGCGAAGCCCCCGGCCATCGCCCGGAGCGCCTACGCGGCCGGGCCGACATGGCGTTCGCTGAATCTCACGTCCCGGGCGCGGCGCCAGAAATGGCTGATATCCGCTCGGGCATCTCCCATTGCGGCATAACGTCGACATCGACCGGTATCACCGCGTCGTGGCGTTGTGTCCTTTCTTCCAACCGACGTCACGCAATGGCGCGCGACAGGAGCCAGAGGACATGCAGACCAAGCTGGACGAAGCCAAGGCCGAGCTGCTCGCACGGGCTGCCCGGGTAGCTGAGACCGGCCCGGTCGGGGGGCAACTTCCGACGGGGCCCGAGAACGGTAAGCGCCCGGACAGGGGCACCGTGCTCGACTACCTCCAGCGCTACTACCTGCACACCGCGCCCGAGGACCTCACCGACCGTGACCCGGTGGACGTCTTCGGCGCCGCTCTCTCGCACTACCGGCTCGCGGAGAACCGCCCCCAGGGCACCGCGAGCGTTCGCGTCCACACCCCGACGGTCGAGGAGAACGGCTGGACCTGCAGCCACTCCGTCGTCGAGGTCGTCACCGACGACATGCCCTTCCTCGTCGACTCCGTGACGAACGAGCTGTCGCGCCAGGGGCGCGGCATCCACGTCGTCATCCACCCGCAGGTCCTCGTGCGCCGCGATCTCACCGGCAAGCTCATCGAGGTCATGAGCGGCGACGACGCCCAGGGCGAGCTGCCGCACGACGCCCTCGTCGAGTCCTGGATCCACGTCGAGGTCGACCGCGAGACCGACCGCGCCGACCTCAAGCAGATCACCACCGACCTGCTCCGCGTCCTCTCCGACGTCCGCGAGACCGTCGAGGACTGGGAGAAGATGCGCGACGCCGCGCTGCGCATCGCCGACGAGCTGCCGGGCGAGCCCATGGCCGACGACCTGCGGCCCACCGAGGTCGACGAGGCCCGCGAGCTGCTGCGCTGGCTCGCCGCCGACCACTTCACCTTCCTCGGCTACCGCGAGTACGAGCTGGTCAACGGGGACGCGCTGGCCGCCGTCCCCGGCACCGGACTCGGCGTCCTGCGCTCCGACCCGCACCACAGCGGCGAGGACGAGAACCACGCCCACCCCGTCTCGCCCTCCTTCAGCCGGCTGCCCTCCGACGCCCGCGCCAAGGCGCGCGAGCACAAGCTGCTGATCCTCACCAAGGCCAACAGCCGCTCCACCGTGCACCGGCCCTCCTACCTCGACTACGTCGGCGTCAAGAAGTTCGACCAGTCGGGGAACGTGGTCGGCGAGCGGCGGTTCCTCGGGCTGTTCTCGTCCGCCGCCTACACCGAGTCCGTTCGGCGTGTTCCTGTCATCAGCCGCAAGGTCCAGGAGGTTCTGGACGGCGCCGGGTTCTCGCCCAACAGTCACGACGGGCGCGACCTGCTCCAGATCCTGGAGACGTACCCCCGCGACGAGCTCTTCCAGACCCCGCCCGACGAGCTGCGCGAGGTCGTCACCAGCGTCCTCTACCTGCAGGAACGGCGCCGGCTCCGGCTCTACCTGCGCCAGGAGGAGTACGGCCGCTTCTACTCGGCCCTCGTCTACCTGCCCCGCGACCGGTTCAACACCACCGTCCGCGAGCGGCTCACCGACATCCTCAAGGAGGAGCTGGACGGGACGAGCGTCGACTTCACGCTGATGAGCACCGAGTCCGTGCTCACCCGGCTCCACTTCGTCGTCCGCGTCGCCCCCGGCACCGAGCTGACCCACCTCACCGAAGCCGACAAGGACCGCCTCGAGGCCCGGCTCGTCGAAGCCGCCCGCTCCTGGGCCGACGGCTTCGCCGAGGCGCTCAACGCCGAGTTCGGCGAGGAGCGCGCCGCCGAGCTGCTGCGCAAGTACGGCAACGCCTTCCAAGAGGGCTACAAGGCCGACCACTCGCCGCGCGCCGCCGTCGCCGACCTGGTCCACCTGGAGCAGCTGAGCCGCAGCGGCAAGGAGTTCGCGCTCTCGCTGTACGAGCCGGTCGGTGCCGGCCCCGGCGAGCGCCGCTTCAAGATCTACAAGTCCGGTGACCAGATCTCCCTCTCCGCCGTGCTCCCGGTGCTGAACCGGCTCGGCGTCGAGGTCATCGACGAGCGTCCGTACGAGCTGCGCTGCTCGGACCGTACGCACGCCTGGGTCTACGACTTCGGCATGCGGATGCCCGCCCCCACCGCCAACGGCCAGTCGTTCTCCGACGACGCCCGCGAGCGGTTCCAGGAGGCGTTCGCCGCGACCTGGACCGGCGAGGCCGAGAACGACGGCTTCAACTCGCTGGTGCTCTCCGCCGGGCTGACCTGGCGGCAGGCCATGGTGCTGCGCGCCTACGCCAAGTACCTGCGCCAGGCCGGTGCGACGTTCAGCCAGGACTACATGGAGGACACCCTCCGTAGCAACGTCCACACCACCCGGCTGCTCGTCTCCCTCTTCGAGGCCCGGATGGCCCCCGAGCGCCAGCGGGCCGGCGTCGAGCTGATCGACGCGCTCCTCGAAGAGCTGGACGCCGCCCTCGACCAGGTCGCCAGCCTGGACGAGGACCGCATCCTGCGCTCCTTCCTCACCGTCATCAAGGCGACGCTGCGGACCAACTTCTTCCAGAACACCGCGGACGGCGTCCCGCACGCCTACGTCTCGATGAAGTTCGACCCGCAGGCCATCCCCGACCTCCCGGCGCCCCGCCCGGCGTTCGAGATCTGGGTGTACTCGCCGCGCGTCGAGGGCGTCCACCTGCGCTTCGGCAAGGTCGCCCGAGGCGGCCTGCGCTGGTCCGACCGGCGTGAGGACTTCCGTACCGAGATCCTCGGCCTGGTCAAGGCGCAGATGGTGAAGAACACCGTCATCGTGCCCGTCGGCGCCAAGGGCGGCTTCGTCGCCAAGCAGCTCCCGGACCCGTCCGTGGACCGCGACGCCTGGCTGGCCGAGGGCATCGCCAGCTACAAGACCTTCATCTCGGCGCTGCTCGACATCACCGACAACCTGGTCGCGGGCGAGGTCGTCCCGCCGGCCGACGTGGTCCGCCACGACGAGGACGACACCTACCTCGTCGTCGCCGCCGACAAGGGCACCGCGACCTTCTCCGACATCGCCAACGAGGTCGCCGTCTCCTACGGCTTCTGGCTCGGCGACGCCTTCGCCTCCGGCGGCTCCGCCGGTTACGACCACAAGGGCATGGGCATCACCGCCCGCGGCGCCTGGGAGTCCGTCAAGCGGCACTTCCGCGAGCTCGGCCACGACACCCAGACCCAGGACTTCACCGTCGTCGGCGTCGGCGACATGTCCGGTGACGTCTTCGGCAACGGCATGCTCCTGAGCGAGCACATCAGGCTCGTCGCGGCCTTCGACCACCGCCACATCTTCATCGACCCCAACCCGGACGCGGCCGTCTCGTACGCCGAGCGGCGCCGTCTCTTCGAGCTGCCCCGCAGCTCCTGGGCCGACTACAACACCGAGCTGCTCTCGGCGGGCGGCGGCATCCACCCCCGTACCGCCAAGTCGATCCCGGTCAACGCGCAGATGCGCGCGGCCCTCGGCATCGAGGCCGGCGTCAGCAAGATGACCCCGGCCGAGCTGATGCAGGCGATCCTCCACTCGCCCGTCGACCTGCTGTGGAACGGCGGCATCGGTACGTACGTCAAGGCGTCCACCGAGTCGAACCCGGACGTCGGCGACAAGGCCAACGACGCCATCCGCGTCAACGGCGAGGAGCTGCGCGTCAAGGTCGTCGGCGAGGGCGGCAACCTCGGTCTGACCCAGCTCGGCCGCATCGAGTTCGCCCGCAAGGGCGGCCCCGAGGGCGAGGGCGGCAAGATCAACACCGACGCCATCGACAACAGCGCAGGCGTGGACACCTCCGACCACGAGGTCAACATCAAGATCCTGCTCAACGGGCTCGTCGCCGAGGGCGACATGACCGTCAAGCAGCGCAACCAGATCCTCGCCATGATGACCGACGAGGTCGGCGCGCTCGTCCTGCGCAACAACTACGCGCAGAACACCGCCCTGGCCAACGCCGTCACCCAGTCGCCGTCCCTGCTCCACGCCCACCAGCGCTTCATGCGCCGGCTCGGCCGCGACGGGGCCCTGGACCGCTCGCTCGAGTTCCTGCCCAACGACCGGCAGATCCGCGAGCTGCTCAACAACGGCAAGGGCCTGAGCCAGCCGGAGCTCGCCGTGCTCCTCGCGTACACCAAGATCACGGTGGCCGACGAGCTGATCCACACCGAGCTGCCGGACGACCCGTACCTGCGCGGGCTGCTCCACGCGTACTTCCCGACGCACCTGCGCGACCAGTTCGCCGACGCGGTCGACAGCCACCCGCTGCGCCGCGAGATCGTCACCACGGTCCTGGTCAACGACACCGTCAACACCGGTGGCTCGACCTTCCTGCACCGCCTCCGTGAGGAGACCGGCGCGTCGATCGAGGAGATCGTCCGCGCGCAGACCGCCGCCCGGGTCATCTTCCGGCTCGGCGAGGTCTGGGACGCCGTCGAGGCGCTCGACAACCAGGTCCCGGCCGACGTCCAGACCCGGATGCGGCTGCACTCCCGTCGGCTGGTCGAGCGCGGTACGCGCTGGCTGCTCGGCAACCGCCCGCAGCCGCTCCAGCTCGCCGAGACCATCGAGTTCTTCTCCGAGCGGGTCGAGAGCGTCTGGGCCAAGCTGCCGGAGCTGCTGCGCGGCGCGGACCTGGACTGGTACAAGTCGATCCTGGACGAGCTGACCGGGCTCGGCGTGCCGGAGGAGCTCGCCCTGCGGGTCGCCGGCTTCTCCTCCGCCTTCCCGACGCTCGACATCGTCGCGATCGCGGACCGTACGGCCAAGGACCCGATGGCGGTCGCCGAGGTCTACTACGACCTGGCCGACCGGCTGCGGATCACCCAGCTCATGGACCGCATCATCGAACTGCCGCGCAACGACCGGTGGCAGTCGATGGCCCGCGCCTCCATCCGCGAGGACCTCTTCGCCGCGCACTCCGCCCTCACGGCGGACGTGCTGTCAGCGGGCAACGGGACCTCGACGCCGGAGGAGCGGTTCGGGGCCTGGGAGCACAAGAACGCGGCGATCCTCGGCCGCGCGCGCACCACGCTGGAGGAGATCCAGGGCTCGGAGACCTTCGACCTGGCGAACCTCTCGGTGGCTATGCGGACGATGCGGCAGCTGCTGCGGTCGCACGGCTAGTCAGTGACATACGGAAGGGGCCCCGTCGGATTTCCGGCGGGGCCCCTTCCGTTGTGGAGGCCGGACTGTGAGTCCTGACGTCACTTCCGGGTCGTCGACGTCCACAAGCGGCGCGCCGCCAGCAGCGCCGCCGCGAGCAGTAGCGCGTTGCGGAACACCATGACCGTCACGCCCTCCCAGGAGCCGGCCACCACCTCCTCGTAGAGGACCGGGTACGCCAGTGAGCTGAGCCCGGCCGCCGGCAGGAGCAGCAGTGCCACCGGCCGCATCACGGTCCGGCGCGAGGTCAGGCAGACGGCGGCGAGGCCGAGCAGCCAGATCATGTACTGCGGGCTGATCACCCGGCTGGTGACCGTGAAGAGCAGGACCGCCGCGAGTGCCGCGTCCAGCGGGGTCGCCTCGGTCCAGGTGCGCGCCCGCAGCCGCCAGATCAGCAGCCAGACGAAGGCGAGGGCGGTCAGGAGCAGCGCGAACCGGCCGATGCTGGAGACGTACGGGCCGACGTACTCGAAGGCGCCGTAGCGGTACTCGACGCCGCCCGGCCAGATGTCGGCCGCCCGCGCGAGCGAGAGCGCGGTGCCGCCGAGCGACTCGATCTGGATGCCCCGGCTGCCTTGCTGGCGCAGGAAGGCGAGCGAGTCGGAGAAGCAGAGCGCCAGGACTGCGAGGAGCGCGACGACGGTGGTCGCGGCCGCGATCCAGGCGTCGCGGCTGGTACGTCCCCGGGGCGTGCCGAGCAGGGTCAGAATCGGCCACACCTTGACCAGCGCGCCGAGCCCGGCGAGGGCCCCGCCGATCCGGTGTCCTGCGGTCGAGCGGGACGCCACCGCGAGCAGGGCGAGCACGGCGAGGGCGGTGACCTGGACGTCGTACCGGGCGAGGGGGATGTGCAGGAGGAGGGGGAGCCCGGCGACCCAGACCCAGGTGCCGTGCGTGGCGCGGCTGCTGTCGGCGCGGGCGAGTGCCAGGGCGACGGCGGCGTCGGCGAGGAGGGTGAGGGCGACGAAGGCCTCGAAGTACGTGAGCCAGGGGAGGACGCCGGGGGACATGATGACCAGGCCGGCGCCGGGCGGGTACTGCCAGGTGACGTCGTCCACGGGGAAGGTGCCCTGGGCGAACTGGCGGTACCAGATCTGGTAGAGGACGTACACCTCGCGGCCGACCCCGCCGATGCCCAGGCTGTCGCGCAGCAGGAGCAGGAGCATGCTCGCGCGGGTGAGGACCCAGACGACGGTCAGGGCGAGGGCGGGGCCGCGGCCGACGTTGACGAAGGTCGCGGCGGTGAAGGTGTCCGACTCGAAGGGCGAGCCGGTGAGGGCGGGGGGCGCGGGGGCGCAGGTCGATGTGTCGGAGGCCCGCCGCCCGAGTCCGTCGTCGTCAGGCGAGGACGGGGGCGGGGGCTGCGGGGCGCGGTCGCGATGCGTCGTCATCGAGACCGCACTCTATTGCGGTCTGGGTGGATTTACTGGGTTTTGTCAGCCCTTCTTGGTGAACGCCTCGTACGCCGCCACCACTTCCTTCGCCGGACCGTCCATCCGCAGCGTGCCCGCCTCCAGCCACAGCGCCCGGTCGCAGGTCTCGGTGATGGTCGAATTGGAGTGGGAGACGAGGAAGACGGTGCCGGCCTCGGCCCGCAGCTCGTCGATCCGTTCCTGGCTGCGGCGGCGGAACCGCGCGTCGCCCGTGGACAGCGCCTCGTCGATCAGCAGGACGTCGTGGCTCTTGGCCGCCGCGATGGAGAAGCGGAGGCGGGCGCCCATGCCGGAGGAGTACGTCCGCATGGGCAGCGAGATGAAGTCGCCCTTCTCGTTGATCCCGGAGAAATCCACGATGTCGTCGTAGCGCTCCTCGACCTCGCCGCGCGTCATGCCCATCGCGAGCCCGCCGAGGATCACGTTCCGCTCGCCGGTCAGGTCGTTCATCAGCGCCGCGTTCACGCCGAGCAGGGAGGGCTGGCCGCGGGTGTAGATGCTGCCCTGGTTGACGGGGAGCAGGCCGGCGACGGCCTTGAGGAGGGTGGACTTCCCCGAACCGTTCGAACCGATCAGGCCGATCGCCTCACCCCGGTACGCGGCGAAGCTGACGCCCTTGACCGCGTGGACCTTGCGCGCGCCGGGCGTGGCGCGGCGCGCGAAGATCCGGTTGAGCGCGGCGGTGGCGCTGCCCTTGCCGGTACGGGCGCCGTTGACGGTGTACGTGATGTGGACGTCGGCGGCGACGACGGTGGGTTCGCGTTCCGGGGTGTTGGTCCGGGTGGGTGCTGCCAGGGTCTGTTCAGCCACGGCCGTACGTCTCCTCTGCCTTCCAGAAGTAGATGAACCCGCCCGCGAAGGCCACCAGCGCCCACCCGGCGGCGAGCGCCCAGACGTGGGACGGCAGTTGGCCGGCGGTGAAGCTCTCGATCAGGGCGAAGCGCATCAGGTCGATGTAGACGCTCGCCGGATTGCCCTGCAGGGCCGTGACCACCAGCTCCGGGAGCCGCCCGCTGCGCGCCAGGTGGTCGAGGGACCACATGACACCGGAGACGTACATCCAGGTGCGCAGCAGGAAGGGCATCAGCTGGGCGATGTCCGGAGTACGGGCGGCCGGTCGGGCCATCGCGAGCGCCACGCCCGTGTTGAAGAACGCCTGCAGGAGGAGCGCGGGGACGGCGAGGAGCCAGCTCCAGCGGGGGAACTCGCCGAAGCAGAACAGGATGCCGATCAGCGCGGCGAGCGAGAGCACCAGCTGCTGGAGCTGCTGCAGCGCGAGGGCGATCGGGAGGCTCGCGCGGGGGAAGTGCAGGGCGCGGACGAGGCCGAGGTTGCCGCTGATGGCACGGGTTCCGGCCATGATCGACTGGGAGGTGAAGGTCCAGACGAAGACGCCCGTGATCAGGAACGGGACGTAGTCCGGAATGCCGTCCTGGACGTTCATCAGGATGCCGAAGATCAGGTAGTAGACCGCCGCGTTGAGCAGCGGGGTCATCAGCTGCCAGAGCTGTCCGAGCTTCGCGTTGCTGTACTGGGCCGTGAGCCGGGCGGTCGCGAAGGCGGTGATGAACGCGCGGCGGGACCAGAGCTGCCGGACGTACGCCGGGAGGCTCGGGCGGGCGCCGCTGACCGACAGGCCGTGGCGCAGGGCCAGCGCGCGGAGGTCCGCCGGGGCGGTGGTGGTGGGGGCTGTCGTCCCGGTGGCGGGCGTGGGTTTCGTGAGCGTCTCGGTGGTCACGAGGTCGCTTTCGACGAGGGTGGCGTGGGGCGTGGGGCATGGATGTGGAGCGTCCTCAACGATGGAACGGGTCCGTATCGTCGCTACGGCGAGAGTAGGACGGAGTTACGTCGCAACGCAACCGTTTCGTCGTGACGTCGGCGTGGCTGTTGGCTAGGATCCCGCTCATGACGACACCTCCCGGAACCCCCCGCCGCGCCCCCGCGGGAGCCGCCGTGCTCCGGGAGGACGTGACCGAGGCCATCCGCGCCGCCGTCTTCGACGAGCTGGCCGCCGTCGGCTTCGCCCGGATGTCCATCGAGGGCATCGCGCGCCGCGCGGGGGTCGGCAAGACCGCCGTCTACCGCCGCTGGAAGTCCAAGCTCTCGCTCGTCCTCGACCTGCTCGGCGCCTTCGCGGCGCAGGGGCTGCCGGCCCCGGCGACCGGTTCGCTGTACGGGGACGTCCGCGCGCTCCTCGTCGTCGGCTCCCACGCCCTGCGCCACCCGGTGGCCTCCCAGGTCATCCCGGACCTGCTGGTGGAGGCCGCGCGGCAGCCCGAGATCGCCGAGGCGATCAAGGCCGCGCTGCTCGACAGCCAGCAGGGCGTGGTGGCGCAGATCGTCCGCGAGGCCGTGGCGCGCGGGGAGCTGCCGGAGGGCGCGGACCCGGACCGGGCCCTCGACCTGATCGTGGGGCCGCTCTACTGGCGGCTCGTGGTGGTGCGCGGCGAGCTGCCGAAGGGGTACGTCGACGAGCTCGCGCGCTCGGCGGTGGCGGCGCTCAAGGCGTAGACGTACCGGCGGACCGCCCCTCACTTCACCGCGCCCGCCATCACCCCCGAGACGAACTGGCGCTGGAAGGCGAAGAAGACCGCCAGCGGGATCAGCATCGACAGGAACGCGCCGGGCGCGAGCACGTCGATGTTGTTCCCGAACTGCCGGACCTGCTGCTGCAGCGCCACCGTGATCGGCGGCGACTCGGAGTCCGCGAAGATCAGCGCGACCAGCATGTCGTTCCAGACCCACAGGAACTGGAAGATCCCGAGCGAGGCGATCGCAGGACCGCCGAGCGGCAGGACGACCCGGGTGAAGAGCCGGATCTCGCCGGCCCCGTCCAGACGGGCGGCCTCAAGCAGCTCCTTCGGGATCTCCGCGAAGAAGTTCCGTAGCAGGAAGATCGCGAAGGGCAGTCCGAAGGCGGTGTGGAAGAGCACGACCCCGAGGGTCGTCTCGAAGATGCCGATCGTCCCGAACAGCTTCGAGACCGGGATGAGCGCGACCTGCACCGGGACCACCAGCAGCCCCACGACCACCAGGAACCACCAGTCGCGGCCCGGGAAGTCCAGCCAGGCGAAGGCGTACCCGGCGAAGGAGCCGATGACCAGGACCAGGAGCGTGGCCGGGACGGTGATGAGGACGGTGTTGAGGAGAGAGCCGGTGATGGTCTCGTTGGAGAGCAGCGCCGAGTAGTTCTCGACGGTCAGCTGGGCGGGGGAGGTGAAGACCTGCCACCAGCCGCTCTCGCTGATGTCGGTGGGGCTGCGGAGGGAGGAGAGCAGCAGGCCGACCGTCGGCAGCAGCCAGAAGAGGCCGATGAGGAGGAGGAAGACCCGCATCGCGCCGCCGGCGGCCCGGGAGGCCAGCCGCGAGCCGAGCCCGGCGGACGGCCGCCGTGCGGTCGTCTCCTCGCGCGCGGCGCGTGGTGCGGCCGGCCTGGTGGTGGGGGTTGTCACCTGCGGGCCTCCCTTCGCATCCGGCGGATGTTGAACGCCATCACCGGGATCACCAGCAGGAGCAGCAGTACGGCGATGGCCGAGCCCACGCCGAGATCGGCGTCCGTCCCGAACGACGAGCGGTACAGCTGGAGCGCGAGCACGTTCGCGTCGTCCTGGGCCGAGCCCGGGGCGATGATGAAGACCAGGTCGAAGATCTTCAGGACGTTGATCATCAGGGTCACCAGGACGACGGCGAGGACCGGCGCGAGGAGCGGCACGGTGATCCGGCGGAAGACCTGCCACTCGTTCGCCCCGTCCACCCGGGCGGCCTCAAGGAGTTCCCGGGGCATCCCGGCCAGTCCGGCCGCGATCAGGACCATCGCGAACCCGGCCCACATCCACACGTAACTGCCGATGATCGCCGGGGTCACGAGCGAGGGGCCCAGCCACTCCACCCCGTTGTACTGCGCGCGGAAGTTGCTCGCGGGCAGTCGAAGCAGGGCGCCGTCGGCGGAGGCCGGGAGGCTGAACGTACCGTCGGCCGCCGCCCGCGTCGTGGCCACCACCGTCCCGTCCTTGACCGCCTCGATCCGCAGCCCCTTGAGGCCGACCTCCTTCGGGTCGACGGCGTTCGGCTTCCCGCCGCCGCCCTTGGTGAAGTCCAGCCAGGCGATGCCGGTGATCCCGCCGTCCTGGGCGGCTTCCGGCTCGTGCGCCGGGCGGGCGTCCTCCGGTATCTGCGCGGGCGGGACGCCGATCAGCGGGAGCCGCGCCGGCTCGCCCGCGCGGACCGGGCTCTTGGTGACGTACGCGCCGCCGCCGGCCGCTTCCAGCGGATGGACGGGCAACGGGCGCGCCCGGGGGAAGACGGAGGCCTCGGCGAAGGTGTCGTGGACGCCGACCCAGACGGCGTTGGCCACACCGCGGTCCGGGTCCTGCTCGTACACGAGCCGGAAGATGATGCCCGCCGCCAGCATCGAGATCGCCATGGGCATGAAGACGAGCAGCTTGAACGCCGTGCCCCAGCGCACCCGCTCGGTGAGCACCGCGAAGATCAGGCCGAGGGCGGTCGCGACGGTCGGCGCGACGACCGCCCAGATGGCGTTGTTGCGTACGGCGGTGAGGATCGTGTCGTCGGTGAAGAGGGCGACGTAGTTGTCGAGGCCCGCGAAGGAGTCCCCGGCCTTGTCGAAGAACGAGCGGTGGACGGAGTACCCGATGGGGTAGACGACGAGCGCGCCGAGCAGGACCAGGGCGGGGAGGAGGAACCCCACCGCGACCGTCCTGCGCGTGCCGGTGACCCGCCGGGGGGCTTTGACCCGCCGGGCGGCCTTAGGGGCTGTGCGCGGGGGCGAGGCGGAGGGCACGGCGCGTCAGCTCTTGTAGGCCTTGGCGGCGTCCGCTTCGAGCCGTTCCTGCGTCCCCGTGATGTCCTTCGGGTTCTTCAGGAAGTCCTGCAGCGCCTTCCACTCGCCCTTGCCGGGGGTGCCGCCGAAGGACTGCGGCATCTGGTCCGACATGTCGAAGCGGAAGTCGTCCCCGGCCTCCAGGAGCGCCTTGGCGATCTCGCGCTGGACGTCGTTCGGGTACGCGGTCAGGTTCAGGTTCTTGTTGGGGGAGAGGAAGCCGCCCGCGCCCGCCCAGATCGCGGCCGCGTCCGGGGAGGCGAGGAAGGTCAGCAGGGCCTGGGCGCCCTTGGTGTCCTTCAGGGCCACCGCCGCGTCGCCGCCCGTGACGACCGGGGAGGCCGCGCCCACCGCCGGGAACGGGAACACCTTCGCGTCCGTACCGATCTTCGCGCTGGTCTGCGCGATGTTGACGGCCGAGAAGTCGCCCTCGAAGACCATCGCGCCCTTGGGCTGGTCGCCTCCGGTGAAGGTCTGGGTGACCGAGACGGGGAACTCCGTCTGCAGCGCGCCGTCGGCGCCGCCCGCGATCAGCTCCGGCTTGCCGAACAGCTCGGCGAGGGTGGTGAGGGCCTTGGTGACGGACGCGTCCGTCCACTTGATCTGGTGCTTGGCCAGCTGGTCGTACTTCTCCGGGCCCGCCTGGGAGAGGTAGATGTTCTCGAACCAGTCGGTGAGCGTCCAGCCGTCCGCCCCGCCGACGGAGACCGGGGTGACGCCGGAGGCGGAGATCGTCTCGGCGGTCGCCAGGAACTCCTTCCAGGTCTTCGGCTCGGTGGCGCCCGCGTTCTCGAAGGCCGCGTTGTTGTACCAGATCAGGGACTTGTTGGCGGCCTTGAAGTACACGCCGTACTGCTTGCCGTCGACCGCGCCGAGGTCCCGCCAGCCCTGGGAGTAGTTCTTGACGAGCTGCGCCTCGGCCTCCGGGCCGACCGGCTTGAGCCACTTCTGGGCGGCGGCCTGCTGGATCGCGCCGACCTGCGGGAGCATCGCGATGTCGGGCGGGGAGCCGCCCGCGATCTTCGTACCGAGGAAGTTCACGATCGGGTCCTGGGCGGGCACGAAGGTGACGGTGGCGCCGGTGCGCTTCTCGAACTCCTTCAGGACCTTGGTGAAGTTCTCCTGCTCGGGGCCGGTCCAGACGGCCGCGACCTCGATCTTCTCGCCCTTGAGGGAGGGCAGGGTGAGGGTGCTCGCGGAGGTCGCCGGCGGGCCGGGTTCCTTCGTGCCCTTGTCCTTGCCCTCGCTGCCGCAGCCTGCGAGGGCGAGTCCGAGGGTGAGCGCGGTGACCGTGGCGACGGTCTGTGCGGCCCTGCGTGTACGAAGAGTTGTACGCATTTCTGCCCCGTCTCTCCTGTGCGCGGTGCGTGTCCCCTGCGCTCAGGTCTACGCCGGGGGCTCGGGGCCCGCAATACCGCCTTCCGTGGCAAGTGGGGGATCGTGATGGGCTCGTGACGTCCTGTCAGGTCCTGTCAGGTCCCGTCGGGTGCTGTCAGGTGCGGGTCGCGGGGGTGAGCGGGGAGATCGGGGTCGCGTCGAGGGAGCGGGCGGCGCGGTCGAGCGCGCTGGCGAGGAGTGCCAGGTCCGTCGGGCCGTTGCCCAGCTCGCGGACGGGTCTGCGGGTGGGCGGGTCGCCCATCCGCTCCCACTCCAGCGGGACGACCGTCGGCCGGAGCGTGGCCGTGCGCGGGATGCGGCCGGTGACCCGTCCGGCCTGGAACGGGGTGACCCGGCCGTCCGGGTGACCGAGCCGGCCCCGGCCGGGCGCGGGGTCGTCGGGACCGGGCGCGGCGGGGGCCGCGTCAAGCACGATCCGCAGCCGGGCGCCGTGGGCCAGCTCCGTGTCCGCCGTACGGTCGGGGCGCGCCGAGGTCGCGACCAGGTGCACCCCGAGACGCGCCCCGCCGCGCGCGACGGCTTCCAGGGCCCGTACGACCGACCCGGCGGCGGGCCGCCCGGGCGAACCGAGCGCGGGCGCGACGAGCGCGTCGAAGTCGTCGACCAGCACGACGAGCCGGGGGAGCGCGGCGGCCTCGTCACCGGCCCACACCCGACGCGGGCCCGGCTCCCCACCGGGCCGGGGCACGCGCCCGGACCCCGGTGCCACGAGCTCGTCCGCCCCGGGGCGGGGCGTGTGGCCACTGGGCAGGTACGTGAGCGCGTCGGTTCCCGGGCGGGGGGTGCGGTCGCTCGGGCGGTCCGCGAGGGAGTCGGCGCCGGGGTGGGGTGTGCGACCGCTCGGGCGGTACGCGAGGTCTTCGGCGCCCGCGCCGGGGTGTGGCGTCCGGTCGCTGGGGAGGTACGTGAGGTCTTCGGCGCCCGGGCGGGGCGTCCGGCCGCTCTGGCGGTCGGCGAGGTCCTCGGCCCCGGGGCGGTGGGTCCGGCCGCTGGGGAGGTACGTGAGGTCGTCCGCGCCGGGGCGGGGGATGCGGTCGCTCGGGCGGTACGTGAGGTCGTCCGCGCCCGGGCGGGGGGTGCGGTCGCTCGGGTCGTACGGGAGGTCTTCGGCACCTGCGCCGGGGTGTGACGTCCGGTCGCTGGGGAGGTACGTGAGGTCGTCCGCGCCGGGGTGGGGCGTCCTGCTGCTCGGGCGGTATGTGAGGTCGTCGGAGCCCGGGCGTGGGGTGTGGGCGTCGGTCGGGGTGTTCGTGGTGCCCGGGCGGTCGCCGACCGGGCCCTCGCCCGTGCGGAGGGTGCGGCCGATCGGGCGGTCGGCCGGGTCGCCCTTGCGGGCGTCCGGGATGCGGGCGGTGCCCGCGGGCAGGGACTCCGCCGCGCTCGCCGTGCGCTGGCCGATCATGCGCGCCGCCTGGCGGTCCGCGAAGTGCCCGTCGCCCAGGATCTCCGCCCGGCGCTTCAGCTCCGCGCCCAGCGCCTGGGCGAACTCCCGCATCCGGACCGGGTCGGATGCCACCAGGTGCTCGGTGACGTGCGGCAGCTCCGTGCACGCCGCGAGCCCCTCGCCGCGCTCACCGCCCGCGCCGTCCACAAGCAGCAGCCCCAGCCGGTCCGGGCGGCCGCCGGCCGCCAGGGACGCCGCGATCGAGCGCAACAGCTCCGTCCGCCCGCTGCCCGCGGGCCCCTCGATCAGCAGATGGGGCCCCTCCTCCGTCAGGTCGACGGAGACCGGCCCGCGCGGCCCGGCGCCCAGGACGGCCGTGCCGTCCCCGGCCGCCGCCCAGCGCGCGAGCAGCGAGGCGGGCGTCGCCCGGGCGAGCCCCAGCTCGTCGAGGAGCCGCGCGGACCCGGGCAGCGCCGTCGCGGCCGTCCGCCCCCGCGCGGCCGGGGCGTCCGTGCGCAACGGGGCCAGCGCCCGTCCGAAGCGCTCCGCCCAGGCCACCGACACCGCGTCCACCACGCCCACGGTCCCGTGGCCCGCGGCCCGGCCCCCCGCCGTACGCAGCAGGCGCAGCGCCGTCGCCACGTCACCGCTCAGCAGGGCGACCGCCCCGCACTCGCGGAACGCCAGCGAGGCCGCGCAGGCGCTCTCGTACGTCGCGGCGACCGGGGAGACCGGCGACGCGGTCGGCGCCTCGGCCAGACAGATCAGGTGGATCCCGGCGGCCGCACCCGCGCCCGCGAGCCGCGCGGTGGTCTCGCGCAGCGCCGCCGAACCGGGGTCGCCGTCCACGATCACGACCGTCACCGGCCCTTCGTACCGCGCCGCCGCCTCGGCGACCGTCGCGCGGTCGGCGCTCGGCCAGCCGGGACCGAGCGGTCCGTCGTCGAGCCGCCGGGTCAGCTCCGCCGTACGGGACTGGGCCTGATCGCGGTCGTACGCGAGGAGGAGACGGCAGTCCTGGCCGTGCGCCGGTCGCAGGTGCGGGAGCCAGCCGAGCCAGCCCCAGGCCTTCCGCCGCTCCTCCACGGGACGGGCGCGGTCCGCGCTGATCAGCACGATCTCCAGGTCGGCGGGGGAGTGCAGGGCCGCGAGCTGCGCGACCACGGAGCGCGCCAGGCCGGCAAGGCGGGCGCCGGGGCCCGCGAGCCCGAGCGAGCCCGCCTCGCGCAGCCCGACGGTGACGGGCACCCCGGACAGCTCGGCCCGGTCGGTCGTGCCGAGCCGGACGGCGAGCGCCTCGGGGTGGTCCGCCGCGCGCTCCCAGAGCCTGGGGCCGGGGCCGAGCGCCGTGAGCAGGACGGCCGCCGGGTCCGGCCAGGTCTCGGCGGTCGGCGCGGCGGGTCCGGCGAGCAGGTCGCCGCCGGGCTGCCGGGTGTGGGTGTCCATGTCCGTACCGGAACCGCCCGCGCCCGGGGCCTGGACGTCCTCCCTGGCGCCGGTGAAGCGGCGGGCCCATGCTCCTATCCCGCGCCTGCCGCGGGGTGACGGGGCCTCGCGCTCGGTCTGCCGGATCCTGCTGTGCCCCTCGCCCGCGCCCTCGCCGTCCTCGCCCGTGCCCAGGGAGTCGGCCACGCGTGCGTGCGGCGGCGAGCCGGTGGCGGAGCCGTCGTCGACGCCGTCGCCGGGGGCCGTACGGGCACCCGTACCCGACCCGGCACCCGGCGTCGCGAGCTCCACGCGCAGGTGGCCCTCGCCGTCCGGGGCCGTGGGCAGGGAGGCCGTACCGCCGTCCTCCGGGCCCGTCAGGCGGAGGGCGGACTCGCCGAGGCGCAGGAGCGCGCCCGGGGCGAGCCGGACCGGGCGGTCGCCGACCTCCGCGCCGTCCAGCGTCGTGCCGTTCGTGGAGCCGAGGTCCGCGACCGTGACCCGGCCGTCGTCCCCGACCGTCACCGTGCAGTGGACCCGGGAGACGTCCGGGTCGTCGAGCGGGACGTCCGCGTCCAGGGAACGGCCGATTCTGATCGGTCCGCGGTGCAGCAGGTGCACGCCCCCCGCGTCGGGCCCCGCGACCACGTGGAGCCGGGCCGAGGCGTCCTCGGCCGGGAGGTCGTCCTCGCCGGGCACGTGGAGCGTGAGGATCGCGCCGTCGATCAGCGGGGGCTCTCCGAGCGAGCACCGGCGCGCGTCGAGCCGCTCCCGGCCCGCGTACAGCACGGTGGAGCCCGACAGGGAGGTGTCCGGGCCGGAGACGGCCGCGGCGAGATTGGAGGCCACGGCGGCCAGGGCCGTACCCGCCGGGGCTGTGACGAGCACGTCGCACGCGCGCCCGGCGCCGTGCCCGGCGTTCGGCGCGAGGACGGTCAACCGGATCTGCATCGCCGTCAGCGGTCCCTTCTGCGCGTGTGCCCGGCAGGGGAACCACCCGGTACCTCCCCCCACCCGGCACGGACGCGTCGCCCGGTACAGGTCGGCACGGCGCGAGGGGCTCCCGACCCGTTACGCGACGTGCTGTGTGCATCCTCGCACCTGCCACTGACAACCCGCCCGCGGGTCGCCTCCAAGTGATCTTGAATGGTCGGCTGTAGACCTAAAAGTGCCTGGTTGAGTACGCCTTCGGACGTCCGCGGCAACCACCGGCACCTCCCACGCGTCTTGTTTTCGGACAAGTCGGATGCCGGAATCAGCCGTCCAGGGGTCGACCCTTGACCCGTTCGGCGGCACTAAAGTGGGTCGGACACCCGGACGGGTCACAACTCAGGACAGGAACCCGGGAACCCCAGGACCACGATCAGCAGGGAGCGCGTGACGTGCGGCCAATCGGCAGCAAGTACCTGCTCGAGGAGCCGCTCGGACGCGGCGCCACGGGCACCGTCTGGCGAGCCCGCCAGCGTGAGGTGGCAGGGGCCGAGGCGGCCGTGCAGGGCCAGCCCGGCGAGACCGTGGCGATCAAGGTCCTCAAGGAGGAGCTCGCCAACGACGCGGACATCGTGATGCGCTTCCTGCGCGAGCGGTCCGTGCTGCTCCGGCTCACCCACCCGAACATCGTGCGCACCCGCGACCTGGTCGTCGAGGGCGATGTCCTCGCCCTGGTCATGGACCTCGTCGAGGGTCCCGACCTGCACCGGTACATCCGCGAGAACGGCCCGCTCACCCCGGTCGCCGCCGCGCTCCTGACCGCGCAGATCGCCGACGCGCTGGCCGCCAGCCACGCCGACGGCGTCGTCCACCGCGACCTCAAGCCCGCCAACGTGCTGCTCGCCGAGCAGCACGGCCAGATGCACCCGATGCTGACCGACTTCGGCATCGCGCGCCTCGCCGACTCCCCGGGCCTGACCCGGACGCACGAGTTCGTCGGCACGCCCGCGTACGTCGCGCCCGAGTCCGCCGAGGGCCGCCCGCAGACCTCCGCCGTCGACATCTACGGCGCGGGCATCCTGCTCTACGAGCTGGTCACCGGCCGTCCCCCGTTCGCCGGCGGCACCGCTCTCGAAGTCCTGCACCGGCACCTGAGCGAGGAGCCGCGGCGCCCCTCGACCGTGCCCGCCCCGCTGTGGACGGTCATAGAGCGCTGCCTGAGCAAGAACCCCGACCGCCGGCCGAGCGCCGAGAACCTGGCCCGTGGCCTGCGTACGGTCGCCGCCGGGATCGGCGTGCACTCCACGCCCGCGCAGATCGAGGCCGCCGACGGCGTCGGCGCGCTCCTCGCCCCCGACCCGGCGCCCGCGCCGGTCCCGGGGATGCCGGGTGCCGCCGACCCGACCCAGGTGCTGCCCAGCAACGCCGGGCAGTACGACCCCGCAGCCCCGACCAGCGTCATGCAGACGAGCGGCCCGGGCGGCGGTCCGATGGGCGGCGCCGACCCGACGGCGGTCATGCCGCCCGTACCGTCGCAGCCGCCGCAGGTCGCGGCGAACGAGGAGCAGCCGCACCCCTGGCAGAGCCAGCTGGCCGCCGCCCGCGACCGCAACGAGCAGACGCAGGTCCAGTACCTGGACCCGAGCGAGGACCCGCTGCGCCGCCGTCCGCAGCGCCAGCCGCAGCCGCCGCAGCACCAGCCTCAGCAACACCAGCAGCGGCAGGCTCCGCAGCCGTACCAGCAGCCCCAGCAGCAGCCCCGGTACCAGCAGCAGCCTCCGCAGCAGCAGTACGCGCCCGCGCCGCAGCAGGCGTACCACCCGCCCCAGCAGCAGGCGTACAACCCGCCGCAGCACCCCGCCCCGCAGGCTCCGCAGCCGCCGGCTCCGCGTCCGCCGCGCCGGCGCGGCGCGAACCCGATGCGGATCCCCGGCCTCGGCTGCCTGAAGGGCTGTCTGTTCTCGATCCTGATGTTCGTGGTCGCGGGCTGGCTCATCTGGGAGCTGACCCCGCTCCAGAGCTGGATCGCCGAGGGCAAGAGCTACTGGCAGGCCATCGGCGACGGAATCTCGTCCTTCACCGACTGGGTCTCCGGCCTCGCGGACTCCGGGAGCGGCAGCACCAGCGGTACTACTACCGGCGGTACGGGGCAGTAAGTCTGCCGATTTATCGACTTCCGAGGGGTGATTTCGCTTCGGAAGTGACGACCAGCGGCTGCGGACGCGTAACTTTGACGCGTCCGCCAGCCGCTGAGGGAGCAGTCTTGGCACGCAATATCGGCAGCCGCTACACGGCCCACCAGATCCTCGGTCGGGGCAGCGCCGGCACGGTGTGGCTCGGAGAGGGCCCGGAGGGCCCCGTCGCCATCAAGCTGCTGCGCGAGGACCTGGCCTCGGACCAGGAGCTCGTCGGCCGCTTCGTCCAGGAACGCACCGCCCTGCTCGGGCTCGACCACCCCCGGGTGGTCGCCGTCCGCGACCTCGTCGTCGACGGCAACGACCTGGCGCTCGTGATGGACCTGGTCCGCGGCACGGACCTGCGCACCCGGCTCGACCGCGAGCGCAGGCTCGCCCCCGAGGCGGCCGTCGCGATCATCGCCGACGTCGCGGACGGCCTCGCCGCCGCGCACAAGGCCGGCGTCGTCCACCGGGACGTCAAGCCCGAGAACATCCTGCTCGACATGGAGGGCCCGCTCGGCCCCGGCGGCGCCCACCCGGCGCTCCTCACCGACTTCGGCGTCGCCAAGCTCATCGACACGCCCGGCCGCACCAAGGCCACGCGGATCATCGGCACGCCGGACTACCTCGCCCCGGAGATCGTCGAGGGCCTGCCGCCGCGCGCCGCCGTCGACATCTACGCCCTCGCGACCGTCCTGTACGAGCTCCTGGCCGGCTTCACGCCCTTCGGCGGCGGCCACCCGGGCGCGGTGCTGCGCCGCCACGTCACGGAGACGGTCGTCCCGCTGCCGGGCATCCCCGAGGAGCTGTGGCAGCTGATCGTCCAGTGCCTGGCCAAGGCCCCGGCGTCCCGGCTGCGCGCCTCGGAGCTGGGCAGCCGGCTGCGGGAGTGCCTGCCGCTGCTCAAGGGGCTGCCGCCGCTGGACGTGGACGAGCCCGACGACGCGGAGCAGCAGGAGCGGGACCTGCGTGAGGACGACCCGTACCCGACGGGCGGGGCTGCGGGCGCGGGTCCGGCGGGCACGGCCGGCGGAGCGGCCGCCCCGCGCCGTGCCGCCGTGCCCCTGGTCCCGGGCGCGTCCCCCGACTCCAACCGGGACACCCACACCTCCATGCGCGTCCCCGCCCCCGACGAGCTGGCGGGCGGCCCCCTGGGCACGGCCCGCGCCCCGCGCTCGTCGGGCGCCCGGCGCCCGGGCTCGGCCCGCCACAAGGCGGAGACGGTCCGCAAGCGCCGGATCACCCTCTCCATCGCGGCGCTCCTGGTCGCGGGCGCGGTGGGGGTGGGCGGCTACCTGGCGACCGCGGAGGAGTCGGACGTACCCCCGCAGGACTCCAAGACGTCGACGCAGCCTTGATCGCAAGGGCCGGGCATTTGCGGGGAGCCGTTACGCTGGACGCGTGGCAGTCGTCGATGTATCAGAAGAGCTGAAGTCCCTCTCCTCGACCATGGGGTCGATCGAGGCCGTCCTGGACCTCGAAAAGCTGAGGGCCGACATCGCCGTGCTCGAAGAGCAGGCCGCGGCCCCGTCCCTGTGGGACGACCCGGAGGCGGCGCAGAAGATCACCAGCAAGCTTTCGCACCTCCTGGCCGAGGTCCGCAAGACCGAGGCCCTGCGCGGCCGGATCGACGACCTCGCGGTGCTCTTCGAGCTCGCCGAGGAGATGGACGACTCGGACACCCGCGCCGAGGCGGAGACGGAGCTGGTCTCCGTCCGCAAGGCGCTGGACGAGATGGAAGTCCGTACGCTCCTCTCCGGCGAGTACGACGAGCGTGAGGCACTGGTCAACATCCGCGCCGAGGCGGGCGGCGTCGACGCCGCCGACTTCGCGGAGCAGCTCCAGCGCATGTACCTGCGCTGGGCCGAGCGGCACGGCTACGGCACGGAGGTCTACGAGACCTCGTACGCGGAAGAGGCCGGCATCAAGTCGACCACGTTCGTGGTCAAGACCCCGTACGCGTACGGCACGCTCTCGGTCGAGCAGGGCACGCACCGCCTGGTGCGCATCTCCCCCTTCGACAACCAGGGCCGCCGCCAGACCTCGTTCGCGGGCGTCGAGATCCTCCCGGTCGTCGAGTCCTCGGACCACGTCGAGATCGACGAGTCCGAGCTGCGCGTGGACGTCTACCGCGCGTCGGGCCCGGGCGGCCAGGGCGTCAACACGACGGACTCGGCGGTGCGCATCACGCACATCCCGACCGGCATCGTGGTCTCCTGCCAGAACGAGCGCTCCCAGATCCAGAACAAGGCGAGCGCCATGAACGTCCTCCAGGCCAAGCTCCTGGAGCGCCAGCGCCAGGAGGAGCGCGCCAGGATGGACGCCCTCAAGGACAGCGGCAGCTCCTGGGGCAACCAGATGCGCTCGTACGTCCTGCACCCGTACCAGATGGTCAAGGACCTCCGCACGGACTTCGAGGTCGGCAACCCGCAGGCGGTCCTGGACGGCGAGATCGACGGCTTCCTGGAAGCGGGCATCCGCTGGCGCAAGCAGCAGGAGAAGTAGCCTCCGCTCATCGTCGTCACGGCACCGGGCCCACGCGTAAGCACGCGGGGGCCCCGGGGCGGTTAGTGCGCGGGGGTCGATTAGCGGGGGCCAGGGGGAATTTTGTGTTGCAGAACCGTTTTAGTCAAGGGTAAA
>NZ_JBHXPI010000052.1:0-43630 GCF_042718575.1 Streptomyces sp. NPDC058579 | reverse complement strand
CCTTTGTTCGTGGGGGGGTGGGGGGCCGGCCCGCCCGCCGCCCCCCCCCACCTCTCGCTTTCGTACGCGGGCTCCGTACGCCGGGCATCAGCGCCCGGGCAGGAGCCCCTCGACCGTCGCGTTGGCGGCCGGCATCTCGGTGGGCCGCTCCTGGGGGTTCAGGAGGCCGCTCAGCGGGACGACGGAGGGCAGGTTCGCGTTGCCGAGGTCGGTCGACGTGTCGGCGACGGCGGAACCGGCGGCGCCGATGCCGCCCACGAGGGCGAGACCGGTCAGGGCGGCGGTGAGCATCTTCTTCATGCCCCGACCAACGAGCGGGACCCCGGCCGGGTGGTGCCGTCCGTTCGGGTGCTCAGAACCCCACGCCGGCCGGCTGACGCACTGTGACGTTGATCCGGTTGAACAGGTTCGTCAGGCCCACCATCAGCACGATCGAGGCGAGCTGCTTCTCGTCGAAGTGGTCGGCCGCCGCGTCCCACACCGGGTCCGGCACGGCGTCCGAGGTGTCCGCGAGCCGCGTCGCGTGCTCGGAGAGCGCCAGCGCCGCCCGCTCCTCCTCGGTGAAGTACGGCGCCTCGCGCCAGGCGGCCACGGCGAACAGCTTCTCGTCGCTCATGCCGGCCTTCCGGGCGCTCTTCACGCCGTAGTCGACGCAGAAGCCGCAGCCGTTGATCTGGCTGGCCCGCAGATGGACGAGCTCCAGGATCGACTCGGGGACGCCGCCCTGACGGGTGGCCTTCACCAGGCTCTGGATGGCGGCCCCGGCGTCGGGGAGGACGTAGGCGGGGTTGGTCATCCGGGGGGTGATCTCGTGCACGTGCTTCTGCATGGCGGTCGCTCCTTCGGCGGTCCGTGGTGCCGTTTCTCGTTGCCTTCACAGCACTGACGGACCGCGCGACGCGGATGTGACACGACCGGCGAAGTTTTTCTTCCCGTGCTGGTCAGGAGGCCGGTTCGGCGATCAGCGCCGTGCCCGCCGTGCGGAAGCCGAGCCGCCCGTAGAGCCGCGCCACGCTCTCGTCCGTCGCCGACAGGAAGACGGTCCCCACCCCGCGCGCCCGCGCGTCCGCGACCAGCGCGGCGGTCACCGCGAGCCCCAGCCCCCGCCGGCGAGCCGCAGGCAGGGTGCCGACCCCGACGACCTCCGAGACGGCGCCCGGGACGACCTCCGAGGCGGCGCCCGAGACGGCGCCCGAGACGCCGCCCAGGGCGGTCCCGACCGGCTGGTGCTGCCCGGCCGACAGGGCGGTGCCGTCCGCGTCCACGGCGGCGGCGAGCCGGGTGAGCCCCGCGCCGATCCTCGCCGCCAGCTGCTCGGCGACCGAGGCGTCCGGGGTGACCCCGAAGGCCGCGTAGGGGACGGCTGCGGCCGACGCCAGGGCCGGGTCGCCGGCCTCCACCATCCGTACGGTCACGCCGTCGGGCGCGGAGACCGCCACGCCCTCCCCTTCGAGGATCATCAGCGGGTGCTCGTGGACCACGAGCCCGCTCTGCTCGACGGCCGCCCGCAGCCCCGGCGTCGTCTCCGCGACCCACTCGAACGCCTCGGGCACGCCCAGCTCCCGCTGGCGCGCCCGTACCCGCTCCACGTCGGCGAGCGGCACCTCCCCGATGTGCCCGAGCGCGGGCCGCGCGTAGTACGGCCAGCCCCGCCCCTCCCGCACGAACAGGGTCAGCGCCCCGAACTCCTCGGCGCGGGCGGCGGACCGGGGGACGGCGTCGTAGTACGTCTCGAGGCGGCTCAGCATGCTCGCCATCCAAGCAGCCGGTCCGCGGGCCCGCCGCTGGATTTCCCCGCTCCGGGCAGGTGGCCGGCCCTGAGAGGATGGCCCCATGACCGAGATCCTCACCCCCCGCCTCCGCCTGCGCCGCTGGACCGACGACGACCTCGTGCCCATGGCCGAGATCAACGGCGACCCCGAGGTGATGCGCTGGATCCGCGACGGGTCCGTCCGGGATCTGGAGCAGACCGCGGAGGACATCGAGCGGTGGGAGGAGGAGTGGGACGACGAGGGCTTCGGGCTCTTCGCCGTCGAACTCCTCGGCTCCGGCGAGCTGATCGGCTTCGCCGGGCTCTCCGTGCCGCGGTTCCTGCCCGACCTTGCGCACGAGGTGGAGGTCGGCTGGCGGCTCGGGCGGCCGTTCTGGGGGCAGGGTTACGCCTCCGAGGCCGCCCACGCGGTTCTGGAGTGGGCGCTCCAGGACCGAGGCCTCGACCGGGTGATCTCCATCGCCCACATCTCGAACGAGGCCTCCGAGAACGTCATGCGCAAGCTCGGCATGAGCCCGGAGCGCGAGCTGGACCACCCGGCCTTCGGCGTCCCGCTGCGCGTGCACGCCATCGACCTCAGCGAGTACGAGGCCTGATCAGCGGGTGCCCTCCAGGAACACCGGGTTGGTGAAGGCCACGAGCGCGCCCGGCAGGGGCGGCAGCGTCGCCGGGTGCCGTACCTCCGCGCGTACGTAGGAGGCGTACGCGGCCGTCGTCGCCCACTCCACCGGCTGTCCCGCCGCGGGCGTCGGCGCCGTGCGCAGTACGCCCTGGTCCGTGACGAAGCGGACCGTGGAGCCCTCCGGGGCGCCGGTCACCGTGAGCCGGGCCGTCACGGCCCGGTCCGCCGGCACGCGCAGCCGCTCGCCGATGCCGGCCGTCCGCCCCCGCCCGTCGGTGACCGCGAAGTCGAGCGAGATCGCCGAGGACTCGGCGACGTACGACCGGCCCGCGCGCAGGCCCGCCAGGATCGCCTCCCGGCTCAGCTCGTCCGCCAGGACCACCGTCTGCGGGGTGCCGACCCGGTCCGGGTCGCGGTGGGCGTCGCTGTTGCCCATCGCCGGGGTCCAGCGGCCCTTCGCGAGCGCCGCGTCCCAGCCGGCCAGGGACACCTCGTCGTCAGGGGTGTACGGCCCGTTCCACACCTCGACCGCGTCCGCGTCGCCGAAGCCGAACTTCCAGCTGCAGCCGATGCAGGTGGCGTGCGGGTGGGCCGGGACGACCAGGCCGCCGGCCCGGCGGATCGCGCGGGCGAAGTGACCGAAACGGTTCTCCCGCGCCCGGTAGCGCCAGTCCACGAACGTGCCCGGCTCGGTGCCGAGCGCCAGGACGTGACCGTTGCGCGTGGTGATCTCCTCGCCGAGGAGGATCAGCAGGTCGTCCCCGCCGAGCTCGGCCCACGCGCCGTGCCCGGCATGGGTGTTGTGCTCGGTGGCGGTGAGGAAGTCGAGCCCGGCGGCGCGCGCGAGCGCGGCGACCTCGGCGGGCGTGCGGCGGCCGTCCGAGTACACGGTGTGCAGATGGCTGTCGCCCCGGTACCAGGCCCGGCCCCGCCCCTTGGCCCGCTCGGGCGGATACCCGGGCCGGACGACGGGAAGCGAGGCGCCGAACCGCAGGGTGATGGTGACGGAGTACGTGAGCCCCTGCGGCGCGACCGTGTACGGGGCGAGCACCACGAACCAGGTCCCGGCCCGCAGCGGCCCGGCGACGTAGCCGGGCGTGGCCTCGTCGGTGCGCAGGAAGAACTCCTTGCGCGCCCCGCCCGACCAGCCGCGGAAGCCCTCGCCGCCGAGCTCGGTGCCGCGCTGGTCGAAGATGCCGATGTCGAGGGCGTTGCCCTGCGTCCCGGCGGGGACGGCGGGCCGCTCGTAGGCGTACGCGACGTGGATCTCGCGCACGCCGCGCGGTATCTCGACCGGGAGGTAGACGTAGTCGGGGGAGCCGGGCGGCAGCGTGCCGCCGACGGTCTCGGTGCGGTCGCCTCCAGGGGTGTCGGCCGCGTGCGCGAAGCTCACGCTTCCCAAGGTAAGGGCGGAGGCGACGCTCGTCGTCAGGAGCGTTCGTCGGGTCGGTTCGCTCATGTCCGGCACCCTCGTAGTAACCCGTGAACTCCCGGACAACGCAAGAAGCCTGACGCGCCGCACCTCTCGGAAATCCCCGCGCCACGGCCTACCGTGCCGCTATGCGGATCTCGACCACGATCTTCCTGACCGACGAGACCATCACGCCCGTGCGTCTCGCGCGCGAGCTGGAGCAGCGCGGCTTCGCCGGCCTCTACCTCCCCGAACACACCCACATCCCGGTCGAACGGACCACGCCCTACCCGGCGGCGGGCGACGAACTGCCCCCGGAGTACGGCCGTACGCTCGACCCCTTCGTCGCCCTCGGCCAGGCTTCCGCCGTCACCGAGCGGCTCCTCCTCGGCACCGGCGTCACGCTGGTCACCGAGCACGACCCGATCGCCCTGGCCAAACAGGTCGCCACCCTCGACCACCTCTCGGGCGGCCGCTTCACCCTCGGCGTCGGCTTCGGCTGGAACAAGGAGGAGGCCGCCGACCACGGCGTGGAGTGGGCGACGCGGCGCGAGCTCAGCCGGGAGCGGATGCGGGTGATGCGGGCGCTGTGGGCGCCCGAACCGACCGCGTACGAGGGCGAGTTCGGCGTCTCGGTCCGGGCCTCGTACGCGTACCCCAAGCCGGCCGGCGGCGCCCCGCGCGTCCTGCTGGGCGGGGCGGCGGGCCCGAAGCTCTTCGGGCACATCACCGAGTACGGGGACGGCTGGATGCCGATCGGCGGACGCGGCCTGACGCAGTCGATGCCGGTGCTCCAGGAGGCCTGGGACCGCGCGGGCCGCGACCCGAAGGCCCTCCAGGTCGTCCCGTACGGGGTCCTGCCGAACCCGGGCAAGCTCGCGCACTACGCGGAGCTGGGCTGCGAGGAGGTCGTGCTGCAGCTGCCGCCGGGGGGTGAGGGGGAGGTCCTGAGGGTCCTGGACGAGTACGCCCAGTACGTCTAGGGGTTCAGGTGAGGGTCGGCGGCTCCAGGTGCCGGACCGCGTCGTCGCCCTTGGCGCCGGCGGGGTCGTAGGCGCAGGACATGGCCGTGAAGCCGTCGAGGGTCTGCCAGTGGGACCACCACCTGACGACGATCCGCTCGGAGTCGGGGTCGTCCTCGTCGCGGCGGGCCCGCAGGACCCATTCGTCGCCGCTCCCGCCGAAGTCGGTGACGTCCCACCCTGTCTTCTCGACGTGGTCGCGGAGCCGCCGCAGCGCGGGCAGGCCCTCCTGCTCGGAGACGCCGGCGATGCGCCAGTTGTGCCCGAGCCGGTAGGCGCCCTGCACGGGCTCGTCGGCGATGGACTCCAGGCCGGTGGGGTAGCAGGCCTCGGCGGAGATCGTGTTCTCGGCCGCGCGGTTGTCCCCGTCCGACCCGGTCGGCGGCAGCGCGCCGCCGATCCCCGCGACGTCGTACAGCTCCTGCGTCCGCGCGGCGGCCCGCTGGGCCATCACGCCCGGGGCCACTTCGGGGTACCCCTCGTCGATCCCCCGCTCGACGGCGTACGCGACGACGAGCCCCACGACGAGCAGCACGGGCAGCGCGACGGCCGCGACCACCACGAAGAAGGTGAACCGCACAGCGCTCTTCAGCGGCGAGGGCGCCTCGGTCACGTCGTCCATCAGTCCGTCGTTCGTCATGCCCGTGACGGTAGGCCGCGCCCGGGCGGTCCGGTATCCGTGCGGCGGCTCAGGCGGAGTGGGGGCGGGTACTCAGTCGCAGGGCCCGCTCGCACCGTCCGTTGACTTCGGAATACATTCCGAAGTATGGTGGCGACCATGGCGCTCACGACTGTCTCGTTCTCCGAACTCTCCAAGAACTCGAAGCGAGTCGCCGAGACGCTGGACAGGGCGCATCGCCTGCTCGTCACGCGACGGGACGGACAGGACCTCTACCTCACCACTGCGCGGCACGATCACGAGCGGGAGGAGACGGCCGAGATCACGGCCCGCCTCCTCGGTGCGCTACTCACGGCCGACGGCGGTGCTCGAACCATAGGGCGAGCGCTCCCTGCGGTCTTTCCCTGGGTACGGCACCTCTCCACCGAAGAACTCAGGGAGTTCGTCCAGGAACTGGTCGACGCGACGTACGACGCCGCGCAGTTGGACGTCCACGCGAACCTGCACCGGACGATCGTGGAATGGCGGGCGACCGCGCGCATCCTCGCCGACCCGACGCTGACCGAGACACTCACGCGCGCGCTCCCCGACGAGGACCACGGCGAGGTGGCCGCTCCGTGAGCCCGAAGAGGGGGGACGACGTCGCCCCACCGGCGATCGGCACGGAGTGGCGCCTTCGGTTCGCCACGAACGAGGCGGCCAAGGGCTGGGGCGAACTCGCGGCGGAGGCACCCGGGAACACGCGCCGGTGCTTCGAGGCGCTGCGCCGGGACCCGACGGCTCACGCAGACCCCGACCGGCAGCACCGGCTCCGTGGCCGCCTGGCCACCGGCACGCTGGGGGGACGTGCATACCCGCAGTGGGAGTACGAGGTCACCGCCGGAGGCCGCGTGCGCTACCTCGTCGACGAAGCGCGCCACACGGTCCACCTCGTCCACGCCGCGCCACGCCATCCCAAGGACACGGAGTGAGCGACTGGGGCGCCGATGCCGTCCAGCGGCAGATCGAGCGGGACGGCCTCGCGGAACTGGTCGCGGCCAACGAGGAGATCCACGGCCCGCTGACCTCCGAGGAGATCGACGCGGCCCGCGCGGAGCTGGGCGATGCCCGCCGCCGCGCCGCCGGGGCGCACCGGGCCCCGTCCCGGCCGGTCGCCGAGCCGGTCGTCGACGCGGTCGCCGAGCCGGTCGTCGAGGAGGTCTCCTGTCCGCTCGCGGTCACTCGTATGCTCGCTCCATGACGGATCAGCAGCCCGGGCAGGCGGAACGCCCCACCGAGAACGCCATGCGCCGTGCCCTCAAGCGGGCCAGGGACGGGGTGGCCCTCGATGTCGGGGAGGCCGCCGTGCTGCTGCAGGCGCGGGGTGCGGACCTCGACGACCTCGCCGGCTCCGCCGCGCGCGTGCGCGACGCGGGGCTTGAGGCCGCCGGGCGGCCCGGGGTCATCACGTACTCCAAGAGCGTGTTCATCCCGCTCACCCGGCTCTGCCGGGACACGTGTCACTACTGCACCTTCGTCACCGTCCCCGGCAAGCTGCGCCGCGCCGGGCACGGCATGTTCATGTCCCCCGACGAGGTCCTCGACATCGCCCGCCGCGGCGCCGAACTGGGCTGCAAGGAAGCCCTCATCACCCTTGGCGACAAGCCAGAGGCCCGCTGGCCCGAGGCCCGCGAGTGGCTCGACGCGCACGGCTACGACGACACCCTCGCCTACGTACGGGCCATGGCGATCCGGATCCTCGAAGAGACCGGTCTCCTGCCGCACCTCAACCCCGGCGTGCTGTCCTGGACGGACTTCCAGCGGCTCAAGCCCGTCGCGCCGTCCATGGGCATGATGCTGGAGACGACCGCGACCCGGCTCTGGTCCGAGCCCGGCGGCCCGCACTACGGCTCGCCCGACAAGGAACCCGCCGTCCGGCTGCGGGTCCTGGAGGACGCCGGACGCTCGTCCGTCCCCTTCACCAGCGGGCTGCTCATCGGGATCGGCGAGACGTACGAGGAGCGGGCCGAGTCCCTCTTCGCGCTGCGCCGCGTCTCGCGCGCCTACCACTCCATACAGGAGCTGATCATCCAGAACTTCCGCGCCAAGCCGGACACGGCGATGCGCGGCATGCCCGACGCCGAACTCGACGACCTGATCGCCACGATCGCCGTCGCCCGGCACATCATGGGCCCCTCCGCCTGCCTCCAGGCCCCGCCGAACCTCGTCGACGAGGAGTACGGCCGGCTCATCGGCGCCGGCATCGACGACTGGGGCGGGGTCTCCCCGATCACCATCGACCACGTCAACCCCGAGCGGCCGTGGCCGCAGATCGACACCCTCGCCGAGAAGTCCCGTACCGCCGGCTTCGAGCTGCGCGAACGCCTCTGCGTCTACCCGGAGTTCGTCGGCCGCGGCGAGCCCTGGCTCGACCCCCGCCTGCTGCCGCACGTGCGCGCCCTCGCCGACCCGGAGACCGGCCTCGCCGACCCGGAGGCGACCGTCCGCGGCCTGCCCTGGCAGGAGCCGGACGAGGCGTTCACGGCGGCGGGCCGCACCGACCTGCACCGTACGATCGACACCACCGGCCGCACCCACGACCGCCGCGAGGACTTCGACGAGGTCTACGGCGACTGGGGCGCCCTGCGCGAGGCGGCGGCGCCCGGCATGGTCCCGCAGCGCATCGACACGGACGTACGGGCCGCCCTCGCGACGGCCGCGGACGACCCGACGAAGCTCACCGACGACGAGGCCCTCGCCCTGCTGCACGCCGACGGCCCGGCGCTCGACGCGCTGACCCGGATCGCCGACGACGTACGGAAGTCGGTGGTCGGCGACGACGTCACGTACATCGTCACGCGGAACATCAACTTCACCAACGTCTGCTACACCGGCTGCCGTTTCTGCGCCTTCGCCCAGCGCCGTACGGACGCCGACGCGTACACCCTCTCGCTCGACCAGGTCGCCGACCGGGCCCAGCAGGCCTGGGAGGTCGGCGCGGTCGAGGTGTGCATGCAGGGCGGCATCCACCCGGACCTGCCGGGCACGGCGTACTTCGACATCGCGCGGGCGGTGAAGGAGCGCGTGCCCGGCATGCACGTCCACGCCTTCTCGCCGATGGAGGTCGTCAACGGAGCGACCCGGACCGGGCTCTCGATCCGCGAGTGGCTCACGGCGGCGAAGGAGGCGGGCCTCGACTCGATCCCCGGAACGGCCGCCGAGATCCTCGACGACGAGGTCCGCTGGGTCCTCACCAAGGGCAAGCTGCCGACGGCCACCTGGATCGAGGTGATCACCACCGCCCACGAACTGGGCATCCGCTCCTCGTCGACGATGATGTACGGGCACGTTGACCAGCCCCGGCACTGGCTCGGCCACTTCCGTACGCTGGCCCGCATCCAGCAACAGACCGGCGGCTTCACCGAGTTCGTGACGCTGCCCTTCATCCACACCAATGCGCCCGTCTACCTCGCGGGCATCGCCCGCCCGGGCCCGACGGTCCGCGACAACCGCGCGGTCACGGCGATGGCCCGCCTCCTCCTCCACACGCACATCCCCAACATCCAGACCAGCTGGGTGAAGCTGGGTGCGGACGGCGCCGCCGAGATGCTCCGCTCGGGCGCCAACGACCTGGGCGGCACTCTGATGGAGGAGACCATCTCCCGTATGGCGGGGTCGAGTTACGGCTCGTACCGCTCGATCCGCGACCTGATCGCCATCGCGGACGCGGCCGACCGCCCGTCCCGCCCCCGTACGACGCTGTACGGCGAGGTCCCGGAGGAGCGACAGCGAGCGGCGACGGCTTCGGACGGCCATCTGCCGGAGCTGCTGCCGGTGCTGGGGGACTGAGCGCGTCCGGTGTGCCGGTCAGGGCGAGGACGGTCGCCCTGACCACGGCGGGGTGGGTCAGCCGACCAGCAGGTCCCGCTTGAGGTCCTTCAGCTCGCGGGCGTCGATGCCGAGGCCCTGCTTCAGGTACGAGCGGAACGAGCCGTACTCCTCCTCGACCTCGGAGAAGCTCGCGTTGAGGTACTGCGGGCGCACGTCGAGCAGCGGCTTGTAGACCGCGGCCTGCTGCGGCGGGAGGTGGGAGAGGATCGCCTCGTTGGCGGCCGCCCGGTAGGTGTTGCTGGCCAGGTAGTCGGCCATCACCGTCTCCTCGGGGACCCCGAGGGCGGTGAGCAGGGCCGCGTTGTTCCAGCCCGTGCGGTCCTTGCCGGCCGTGCAGTGGAAGAGGACGCCGTGCCGGCGCTCGTCCGCTATGCCCTCGAAGACCGTGGTGTACGCGGCCTTCGCCGTGCCGCCGCTCACCATGAAGCGGTTGCCCTCGACCATCATGGCCTCGGCCTCGGCCGGGGACTTGGGCATGGAGGTGAAGGCGGGGCTGCCCGCGAGGACGTCGGCGACGACGTGCGTGGCGCCGGCGGGGACGCGGTCCGGGTCCTTGTCGCGCTCGCTCTGCATGCGCAGGTCGAAGACGGTCCGGATGCCGAGGCGCTTCAGCTTGGCCAGGTCGTCCGGGGTGAGCTGGTTGAGGGCGTCGGAGCGGTAGATCTCGCCCATCTTGACCCAGTGGCCGTCGGCGGTGCGGTAGCCGCCGGCGTCACGGAAGTTGACCGTGCCCTGGAGCTTGATCAGGCGGTCGGCCAGGCGCAGCGAGGTGCCCCGGTCGGGGACCAGGTCGAACCAGCGGCGGTCGACCGGGCGCAGGCCCTTGATCGTGACCTTGCCGGTGTCGCCGCCCCGGGCGACCGTGCGGCCCTCGGTGCGGATCTTCACGCCGTGGGTGCCGCGGGCGGACCAGGCGATCGTGAAGCTGCCGTCGGCGTTCTCGGTGACGGTGGCGGAGGTGAAGGGGACGGAGGACTGCTCCCGGTGGGAGGAGTGCCCGCCATGCGAGTTCCGGTTGTCGTGGGCGACGGCGGCCGGGGCGGTGACGCCCAGGACGAGCGCGGCGGCGACGACTGCGTATGTGGAGGTCTTGAAACGTGTCACGCGCGGATCGTTCAAGTCATGCCGAAACATCCGGTGAACTGCGGTCGAAGATGGACAGAAAGGCATCCGATCGCAAAACGTTCAGCCTCGCGAACGTGCGAACGCGGTCGATTACAGTGCTGCGAGACCTGTGCGCCGAAGGCTTCCGGGGGAGGGCACGTCGTGACCACGAGCGCTGCGGCGGTGTGGGGCCGTACCGAACAGCAGGACTTCCGGGCCCGCGTCCGGGGCTGCCTCCTCGGCGGGGCCATAGGCGACGCCTTCGGCGCCGGCATAGCGCCCCTCTCCCTGGACGCCATCAGGGCCGCCCACGGACCGGAGGGCCTCACCGAGCCCGTCCCCGCCCACGGCAGGCGCGGCGCCGTCACCGCGGCCACCCAGATGACCCTCTTCACCGTCGACGGCCTGATCCGCGCCCAGGTCCGCCGCGACACCGGCGCCTGGCACCCGCCCACCGACGTGCACCACGCCCATCTGCGCTGGGCCGCCACCCAGCGCGACTGGGGCCCCGACGAGCGCCGCAAGGACAACGGCTGGCTCGCCCGCGAGGAGTGGCTGTACGTCCGCCGCGACCCCGCCCGCGCCTGCCTCACCGGCCTCGGCGACGAGCACCTGGGCACCCTGGACAAGCCCAAGAACCCGGGCGCGACCGACTCCGGCGCGCTCGTCCGCTCGGCGCCCTTCGGGCTGCTCGTCGGGTGGGAGCCCCAACTCGTGTGCCAGCTGGCCGTCGAGTGCGCGGCGCAGACCCACGGCGACCCGGCCGCCTACCTCGCGGCCGGCGCGCTCGCCGTCGTCGTCCACGGCCTCGCGCGCGGCGAGAGCGTGGACGGCTCGGTCCAGCGGGCCCTGGCCCAGCTCGCCCCGCGCCCCGGCCACCAGCCCGTCACCGACGCCCTCCAGCGGGCCCTGGGGGCCGTACGCCAGGGGATGCCGAACGCGGGCCGGGTCACCGACCTCGGCGCCGACGAGGACCGCGCGGAGGGCCAGCTCGCCGCCGCCGTGTACTGCGCGCTCGTCGGCGAGGACATCCGCCACGGCCTGCGCCTCGCGGTCAACCACGACGGCCCGTCGGCCGCCACGGGTGCCGTCACCGGCGCCCTCCTCGGCGCCCTGCACGGCGAAACGGCCCTCCCGCCGGCCTGGCTGGCCGAACTGGAGGGCCGTTCCACGATGCTCGAACTCGCGGACGACTTCGCGATGGAGATGACCCAGGGCGCCGCCCTGCACAGCCCCGCCGAGTCCCACCCGGGCTGGCTCGCCCGCTATCCCAGAGGCTGAAGCCCCTCGGCTGTCCCGCGGCTGTGCGCCGGTCACCGTCGCGGCTGTGCGCCGGTCACCCCAGCGGCTGGGCGGCGGTCACCCTCGCGCCTGTGCGGCGGTCACGTCACCCCCGCGGCTGTGCGGCGGGCTCGCCCGACGCCTGCGGCGGTACGGACGCGCTGCCGCCGTCCTCGTCGCCGTCCGGGTCCTCGTTGATCTTCGCGAGGACCGCGTCACGCTCCGGGGTGTCCTCGGGCTTGATGAAGCCGATGACGATGTAGAGGATCAGCGAGGTCGCGAGCGGCGAGACGATCTGGATCTGGAGCTCGATGCCGTCCAGGCCGTAGTTGGTCAGCCAGAAGACGAAGAGGCCCGCCGCCCAGGAGACGAGCGCCGCCGTGGGACCGGACTTCCGGAAGGTCCTGAGCAGACCCAGCATGAACGGGATCGCGATCGGGCCCATCAGACCGGCCACCCACTTGATGACGATGGTGATGATGTCCTTGAAGGTGGGCGAGTTGACCTGGGTGGCGACCGCCATCGACAGCGCGAGGAACGCGATCGTCGACCAGCGTGCCGCGATGAGCCCGGCCTGCTGCGTCCAGCGCCGCGCCGCCTTGCTCATGACCGGGGCGATGTCCCGGGTGAAGACGGCCGCGATGGCGTTGGCGTCGGAGGAGCACATGGCCATCGTGTGCGAGAAGAAGCCGACGATGACCAGGCCGAGGAGGCCGTGCGGCAGCAGCTGCTCGGTCATCAGGGCGTAACTGTCGGACGCGTCGGGCTTCTTCGGGTCGACGAGGAGCGGCGCGACCCACATGGGGAAGAAGAGGACCAGCGGCCAGACGAACCACAGGGCGGCCGAGAGCCGGCCGGAGCGGGTGGCCTCGCGGGCGTTGGGCGTCGCCATGTAGCGCTGGGCCTGGTTCCACATGCCGCCGCTGTACTCGAAGGTCTTGATGAAGAGATAGGCGAGCAGGAAGGTCAAGGTGTACGGGCCCGCGGTCGGCGCGGTGTGGCCCTGCAGCTCGGGCCGGTCCCACACCTCCCACAGCGCGCTGACGCCGCCGAGCTTGGCGAGCACGGCGACCAGCATCGCGATGCCCGCGAAGAACTGGATGATGAACTGGCCGAGCTCGGTGAGCGCGTCGGCCCACAGGCCGCCGACCGTGCAGTAGATGCCGGTGATGACACCGGTGATGAGGATGCCCTGGTTGAGGGAGATCCCGGTGAAGACGGAGAGCAGGGTCGCGATGGCGGCCCACTTGGCGCCCACGTCGACGATCTTCAGCAGTACGCCCGACCAGGCCAGCGCCTGCTGCGTGGGCAGGTTGTACCGGTTCTTCAGGTACTCCAGCGGGGAGGCCACATGGAGTCGTGAGCGGAGCCGGTTGAGGCGGGGCGCGAAGAGGTGCGCGCCGATCGCGATGCCGATCGCGATGGGGAAGGACCAGGTGACGTACGAGGTGACGCCGTAGGTGAACGCGATGCCCGCGTACCCGGTGAACATCACCGCGCTGTAGCCGGACATGTGGTGCGAGATGCCCGACAGCCACCAGGGCATCTTGCCGCCGGCCGTGAAGAAGTCGGAGACGTTGTCCACGCGCTTGTGGGACCAGACGCCGATCGCGACCATGACGCCGAAATAGCCGATGAGCACGGCCCAGTCGAGACTGTTCATTGAGCCCCCTCCAGGGGTCCGGTCCGCCTTGTGAACGCCGTTCATGGTGTGGGGAGTTGCGGGCCGACGACAACGCGCGGGATGGTCAAGAGAAGGCAAAATCGTTCTTCTAGCTGACCTGCGTTCACATTCTTGAATAGAGATGGGGTCAAAAAGGGCCGCACGGTACGCCCTCGCGTACCGTGCGGCCCTGAACGGGCGGTGCGACGCCGGCCGCTACCGCATCAGCTCGCCCGCGTTGACGAGCAGCGACTGGCCCGTGATCGCCCGCGCCCGGTCGGAGGCGAGGAAGGCCGCCGCCTCCGCCACGTCCCCGTCCGTCGCCAGCTCCGGCAGCGCCATCCGCTCGGCGAGCCGCCCGAGCACCTCGTCCTCCGGCACGCCCTCGGTGTGCGCCGTGAACGTCACGTACGCCTGGACCGGCGGGCCCCACATCCAGCCCGGCAGCACGGTGTTGACCCGGATCCGGTGCGGGCCGAACTCGCGCGCCATCGAGTACATCGCCGAGGTCAGCGCGCCCTTCGAGGCCGCGTACGCCGCCTGCCGGACCTGTGAGGGCGCGGCCACCGCCGACTGCGTACCGATGAGGACCACCGAGCCCCCGCGCTCCTTCAGGGCAGGCAGGCAGGCCCGGGTCATCCGCAGCGTGCCGAGCAGGTTGACGTCCAGGACGCCCTGCCAGGTGGCGAAGTCGGCGTCCTCGATCCCGCCGAAGTAGCTGTCCCAGGCGGCGACATGGACGACCGCGTCGATTCCGCCGAACCGCTCCACCGCGAGCGCGGCCAGCGCCTCGCACTGCGCCTCGTCGGTGATGTCGGTGGCGCGCAGAGCGGTCTGCCGGCCCTCCGGGTCGATCTCGGCCGCCGCCTTGGCGAGGTTGGCCTCGGTACGGGCGCCGAGGACCGCGTTGCCCCCGTCCCGTACGACGGTCTCGGCGACCCGGTGCCCGAGCCCGGCGCCGACCCCCGACACGATCACGGTCTTCCCCTGGAGCAGCATCCGGGTGCCTCCCGACTCTGGCGATCGATCTGACGACCCGTCAGAGTAGGGACCCCCAGAGGACAAGGGAAGGGGTACGGACATGGAGAGCGACACTGGCGGAACGGCACGTGCGGAGACGCACGCGGAGACGTACGCCGAGCTGGCGGCGGTCGGGCCGTACGGGGTACGGCCCGGCCACGCGCTGATCACGATGGTGGAGCCGCACCCGGGCCACGAGTACGCCTACAACCGCTGGTACGAGGACGACCACTACTACGCGGGCGCGATGGCGATGCCCTGGATGTACGCGGGCCGCCGCTGGGTCGCCACCCGGGCGCTCCAGGAACTGCGCGGCCCGGAGAAGTCAGCGGTCGCCCAGCCGGTCACGGCCGGCTGCTACCTCTCCACGTACTGGGTCACCGAGGGCCGCTACGACGAGCACATGAAGTGGACCGTCGGCATCAACAAGCGCCTCAACCGCGACGCCCGCGTCTACCGCGACCGCACGCACGTCTTCACGTCCTTCCAGGACCACGAGGCGACCGTGTACCGCGACGGGGCCGCCGGTCCGCGCGACTTCCACGCCCTCGACCACCCGTACCAGGGCCTGATCCTCCAGGTCGTCGACGCGGAGGGCCCGGAGGCGCGGGCGGAGGTCCTCGAACACCTCGTCGCCCGCGAACTGCCGAGGCGGCTCGCGGGCTCCCCGGCCGCGATGGTCACCGTCTTCCGCCCGACACCGCTGCCGGGGGACAAGATGACCTACGTGAAGCAGGTCGAGGGGGTCGACACCCGGCTGACCCTGCTGTGGTTCCTGGAGAGCGACCCACGCGCCTGCTGGACGGAGCACTTCGCCGACCTGGAGACGGTGGGCGGGGGCGCGGGGCGGGTGGAGCTGGTGGCGCCGTTCATCCCGACGGTGCCGGGGACGGACCGGTACGTCGACGAACTCCGCTGAGCGGAGCGGATGGGCGGAGCGGATGGGCGGGGCCGGGACATAGGCCGAGCCCCCTCGGCCAGGACGGCGGACCGGTCGAGAGGGCTCTTTCCTTTGGAACTGCGAGTACTGCTCGTACCGCACGTGCGCTTACGGCCGGCACTTCCGCCGGCCCGGGGCTGCGCGGTGCCCATCCCCGGGCTCAGAGAGCCCCGTTGCTCACTTCGCCGACGAAGGCGTTCCACGACGCCGAGCCGAAAGCGATGGACGGACCCTCGGGGGCCTTGGAGTCCCGGACCGCGATCGCGGCGACGAGGGGCGACTTGACTTCGATGCAAGCCCCGTTGCCGCCGGAATAGGAGGACTTCGTCCAGGTGTCCGTAGCGCCCTGAATAATGGCCATGTTCTTCACTCCGGTTCTGCCAGTGGTGTTGTCGCGCCAACCTTCGTGCTGGCGTGATCGACGCTACTCGCCGGTCCCGGTGCGTGGGGCCGGCGTTCACCCGACCGGATGGCATATTCCAAGCGAGCTTCCATTGGAGCGAGTCAGCGGTGTACCGTGCCGTCCTCATTCCCCGAGGGGCCGGCCGAATGGCCGCTTTCACCCCCGAATCGGGAAATTGGGATCAGCGGGATCGGGCGGGATCGGCGAGCGGGATCAGCCGGCCGCGTAGGACTTGGCGATGTCCGAAATGAACTCCCGGGTCTGCTCGACATTCAGCGCCTGCGCCCGCAAGTGCTCGTACATCACGCTGTACTTGGCGACGTCCTGGGCCTTCTCCAGATACAGGTCGCTCGTGACGCCCTCGATGTAGACGACGCTGGAGTCGGACGTGTCCGGGAATTCCAGAATCGCGTAATGCCCGCTGATGCCCGGGTGCGCGCCCATGTCGAACGGCAGCACCTGCACGGTCACGTGCGGCAGGTGCGACTGCTCGACCAGATGCTCCAACTGCTGGATCATCAGCTGCTTGTTGCCGACGACCCGGCGCAGCGCGCCCTCGTCGATGACCGCCCACAGCCGAAGCGGACGCTCCTCGTCCTTGATCCGGTCCTGGCGGCGGGTGCGGACGGAGACGCGCTTGTCGATGTCCGTCGGCGTCGACTCCGGGAGCGCGCCGCTGATCACGGCCTCCGCGTAGCCGTGGGTCTGCAGCAGGCCGGGGATGATCTGCGGTTCGTACACCCGCAGGCTCTCCGCGTCCGTCTCCAGACCGATGTAGACGCTGTACGGGATGTCGCCGAAGGCGTGCCACCAGCCCTGCTGGCGCGAGTCCTTGGCCATTTGCATCAGCGACTCGACGACGCGCTCGTCCTCGACCTCGTACACCCCGCAGAGGTCACGGACATCGCGCTGACTGATCGACCGGCGACCGTTCTCCAGGCGGCTGATCTTCGACTGCGACACCAGAAGACGCTCGGCGACCTGCTCGGCCGTCATGTTCTTCTGCTCCCGGAGCCGGCGCAACTCCTGGCCCAAACGGCGTCGCCTGACGGTGGGGTTGACGTTGGACGCCACGGAAACTGCACCTCCGGCTGTCTGCTGCGTAGCTGTGAGTATCTACTGCTTGGCAGACTGCCACCAAAGGTGCGGTGTGCGCTGGGAAATGACCACAACGTGCGCGGGCGCATCTGTGCGGGCGCACGTGTGTGGGGCGGTCGAGACGACCGCCCCACACACGACTTGCGGCTCCCGGAACGGGTTTCGGTGTCAGTGCACGGCGGCGCGCACCATGCTGCCGCGATGCGGCTGCTGGGGAACGCCACCCGTGCTCGGAGCACTCCGGCGCGGCTGGGCGGCCACACCGTTCTGGACGTCCATCACGGCATGCGCCACGAGTCCGCCCATGGGGTCGTGCCGGATCAGATCGCGCAGCCGGGACCGCGACGACCGTCCTTCGTTCCCCGGGTACAGGTGCTTGCCGAGACCGACCGCGTGGGCCAGCGCGGCGAGCGCCGCGGTCCGCGGGTCCGGCGGTACGCCGGTGCGGATCGCACTGTCCAGCCGGGCCCTGATGTCCCGGCTGATGGCTGTCTCCGTCGCCTGGTAGCGAGTCGTCGGCAGCACACCGCACATCTGGCCCTCCACGGCATGGACCATGCCGCAGCGCTCCAGATGAGCGAGGTAGATCTGGCGCAGCCCCAGTCGGGGCCCGCCGATCCAGTGGACGGCCCGAACCGGGCTGCCGCGTCGGCGCAGCAGTTCCAGTGCGGAGTCCAGTGTCGGATCTCCGGTCGGCCGTGGCATCACCACGGCTATACGATCCCCGTCAGGGGCTATCCGTCCTGCCAGAGCCAGCTCCACTAGCTGTGCTCCGGCCAGGCCGAGGTCGAGCGACTGCGGCTGCGCTGTGGTACCCGTCGTCGGGTCCAGAGCGAGCAGCAGAAGCTCCTCCGGAATTGTTCTGCGGCTCCTGCCCATCCATGCCTCCCCGCGTGGATGAGTCACAGGGTGACCCCTCTCACATTCATCTGTCGAGAGTGCCTGGGTGCTTCGTACGGGAACCAGTAGGTATGTCGTTCTCGTCTAGCACGGGGGCCAAGGGGTTCACACAGGACACTGGTACACGGTTCGGACGTATGCATGACGCATGGAGGAGGCACGGTGGCGGGCGAGTCCCCCGACAAGGCGGAGCAGCAGGAGTCCTCGAAGGAGACGACTCCGGGCGGCGGCGGCCGGGATCCCCGGCTTTCGGTACTCCGCGAGCCCGCACCGTCGCCGGTCCAGGTCGACCAGCCGACGGCCGTCTTCAAGACCTTCGCACCGAGGACGTCGGAGGACGACGCTCCGGTGGAGGCTCCGGTGGACGCTTCGGTGGAGGAGCGTGTCGAGGAGCCGGAGGCGGAGTCGGAGCCGGCAGGGGAGGGTGACCGCCTGAGGGAGGCGGTGGCGGCGTGGGTCGCCTCCGGCGACGAGGAGGAGCCTTCCGAGGACTCCGAGCCCGACGCGCCTTCCGAGGCTGCGGAGGCCGCCGAGGCCGCCGAGGACGAGCCCGAGGTCGATGACGAGGCCGAGGCCGAGCCGGAGGCCGAGGAGACGGCTCAGGAGGTCGCTGAGGCCGCCGAGGAGGCGTCTGGCGACGCGGACTCCTGGTTCGCCGCGCGGAAGCCCGCTGCGGCGACGGAGGAGGCGCAGGAGGAGCCCGAGGCCGAGGCAGAGCCCGAGCCCGAGCCCGAGCCCGAGCCCGAGCCCGAGGCAGAGGTCGAGACCGACGACGAGCCCGAGCCCGAGCCCGAGGCCGCAAAGCAGGAAGAGCCCGCCGAACCGGTCGACCAGCCGACCACGATCTTCAAGGCGGTCCGTCCGCCGGCCGTGGATCAGCCGACGACGGCGCTGAAGCTCCCGCCGACTCCGAAGCCGGCGCCGACTCCGGCTCCGACGCCCGCCGCCGCGCCCGAGCGCCCGAGCACCTTCGTACCGCTGCGGCCCGAGACTCCGGCGAAGCCCACCCCGGCCGCCGCCCCCGTGGCCGCCGCGCCCACCCCCGTACCCCCGCCGCCCTCGCTCGCCGAGGCCGAGCGGACCAGGCAGCAGCCGATGCCGCCGCTGCCCCCGCTCGACCTGCTCGCCGAGCTGACCAACACCCCGCCCCCGGCGCCGACGCCGATGCGCATGACCATGCGGCGGGTGCGGATCTGGACGCCGCTGGTCGTCCTTCTCTTGATCGTCTTTGCGGTCGTACAGTTCGTGCGGCCGCTCCCGCCGCCCACGCTCTCCCTCACCGCCGCGCCCACCTTCACCTTCGAGGGCGGCGAGCTCCAGATGCCGTGGCCCACCGAGGGCCAGGGTGCCGCCGAGGTCGAGGGCGTCGGCTCGCTCGGGACGTACGGGGCCCAGAAGCCCGCCCCGCTCGCGAGCGTCGCGAAGACGATGACGGCGTACGTGATCCTCCGGGACCACCCCATCAAGGGGAAGGAGACCGGCCCCGAGATCACGATCGACAAGAAGGCCGCCGACGAGGCGGGCGCCGAGTTCGAGTCGACGGCGGCGGTCAAGGAAGGCCAGACGTACACGGAGAAGGAGCTGATCCAGCTCCTCATGATCCCGTCCGCGAACAACGTGGCGCGGCTCCTGGGCCGCTGGGACGCCGGTTCCGAGGCCGCGTTCGTCGCGAAGATGAACGCCGCCGCCAAGGACCTCGGGATGACGCAGTCGACGTACACGGACCCGTCCGGTCTGAACGCGACCACGGTCTCCACCCCGCAGGACCAGCTGAAGCTGGCGAAGGCGGTCATGCAGTACGACGTGTTCCGGGAGATCGTGAACATGCCGAACCTGACCGTCGACGGCATCCCGGGCCAGATCGAGAACAACAACAACATCCTGCTCAAGCCCGGTGTCTCCGGGATCAAGACCGGCTCGTCCACGCCCGCCGGTGGCAACCTGCTCTGGTCCGCGAACACGATCGTCGACGGCAAGGAGCGCCGGATCCTCGGCATCGTCATGGGCGCGAAGGACGCGGCCGTGCTGCACCAGAAGCTCCAGCTGTCGATCGACTACAGCCTCAAGCTGATCCAGCAGGCCCAGAAGGACGTGACCTCGGCGTCCGTGATCCGTAAGGGTCAGGTCGTCGGCCACATCGACGACGGTCTCGGCGGCCGTACCGCCGTGGTCGCGGACAAGGAGCTCAAGGCCGTCGGCTGGCCGGGCCTGCAGGTCGACCTGGAGCTGACGGACGGCGGCAAGGTCGTCCCGCACACCGGCAAGAAGGGCGACGTCGTCGGCCAGGTGTCGATCGGCACCGGCGCCGGCAAGGTCAGCTCGCCGGTCTCCCTCCAGACGGACCTGGTCGAGCCCGGCTTCGACAAGAGGCTGACCCGTCTGGGCTGACGTGTCAGGGCGTCCCGGTTTACCCGGGGCGCCCGGCTGTTAGCGTGCCGGAGTCCGAGACATGTGCGAAAGGCAGTTCGGGAGCAGTACGGGAGAGGGACGCGAGTGACCACCGCCGAGCCGAAACGCGCCGAGGGGGGCGCGCCGAAGCCCCTGTCGCCTTCCCTCCCGCGAATAGACCTCCCGACGCCGAGACGGCACACGGAGCAGTCACCGACCCGCCGCCCGCCGCGCCGCAAGCGCCGCTACCCGGTCATGATCGCGACGGGCGTCGCCGCGCTCACCCACGTCCTCTGGTTCTTCCTGTTCGCGAACAGCGGCGGGGACATCGCGGCGCAGGACGCCTGGGCCGAGTTCGTGGGCCGGCACCCGGACTCCGCGTACAACCTCGCCTGGTACGGGGGGATGCACCCGGTCTCGTACAGCGTCGTCTCGCCGTACGTGATGTCGGTGCTCGGGGTCCGTTCGACGATGATGATCGCGGGCACGCTGTCGGCGGGTCTCACGGCGCTGATCCTGGTGCGGGTACGGGCGGTGCGCAATCCGCTGGCGTGCTCGCTGGCGGGGGTCTTCGCGTTCCTGTGCAACGCGCTGTCGGGGCGGGTGACGTTCGGGCTCGGCATGATGTTCGCGCTGGGCGCGGTCGCGGCGGTCTTCTGCTGGCCGCACCGCTGGCGGCGCAAGCGCTGGGCGAAGGCGGCTGTCGCCGCGCCGCTCGCGGGCATCGCGACCGCGTGCAGCCCGGTCGCGGGCCTCTTCCTGGGGGTCGCGGCGGCGGCACTGTTCCTCAACCGGCGCCGGCCGGGCGCGTACGCCCTGGGTCTGGCCCCGGTCCTGGTGGTGGCGGTGTCGTCCTGGCTGTTCCCCTTCTCGGGGACGCAGCCGATGTCGTGGGCGTCGACGGCGCTGCCGTTCCTCTTCGGGGTGCTGTGCTTCGCGCTGGTGCCGCGCGAGTGGCGCACGGTGCGGACGGGCGCGGCGGTGTACGCGGCGGGGACGCTCCTGACCTGGCTGATCGACTCGCAGATCGGCTCGAACGTCTCGCGGCTCGTGATGCTCTTCGCGGGCGTGGTGCTGCTTGCGGCGCTGCCGTACAGCGTCCCGCGCTCGCGCAAGTGGTACGCGATCGTGCTCGCCTTCGTGGGCCTGAACTTCTGGATCGGCTTCAAGGGCGTGGACGACGTCATCCGTACCGCGCCGGACGCGTCGTGGGCGCGGGAGGTCGCGCCGCTGATCAACCAGTTGCAGGTGCGCGGGGCGGAGCAGGCGCGGGTGGAGGTCGTACCGGCGTCGAGCCACCGCGAGTCCTCGGCGCTCAGCCCGTACATCAACCTGGCGCGGGGCTGGAACCGCCAGGCGGACATGGAGCGGAACCCGCTCTTCTACGACGACACCCTGAACGCCACGAACTACCAGGACTGGCTGGACCGCTGGGCGGTGCACTACGTGGTGCTGCCGACGGGGGCGCCGGACTCGGGCGCCGAGCTGGAGGCGAAGCTGGTCGGGGACGGGCTGCCGTACCTGAAGCAGGTCTGGTCGGACGCGAACTGGCGGTTGTACGAGGTCGACAACCCGACGCCGCTGGCGGACCCGCCAGCGAAGGTGCGCAGGGCGGGCGCGAACGAGGTCGTGATCGAGGTCGACAGCCCGGGCCGGGTCCTGATCCGGGTCCCGTACTCGCCGTGGCTCGCGCTCGTCGACGAGAACGGCGGCAAGGTCGCGCCGCCGGAGGAGACGGAGGCGTCGAAGCAGGCACGGGAGGAGTCGACGGAGGAGCTGGAGAAGGTCTTCCTCAACGAGTCGGGCTGCCTGCTGAAGACGGAGGCGGACGCCGACGGCGACGAGTGGACGGAACTCCTGGCCCCGAAGGCGGGCGTGTACCGCTTGTCGGCTCCGTACAAGTTCTTCCCGAGGGGCACGGCGTGCCCGGAGGAACTGCGCTGACGCGCTCGTAGACCGCTCTGGTTCCTCCGTTGACCGCTCATGGACCGTTCGGGCGGCTCTGTGGGCCACCCGATGGTTTCCCGTCGGTAGCCGGCTGCGCGACCCGGTGGGTCCGGGAACGCTCCATGGGCATTGCCATGCCCGACGAGCGAACGAAAGGACCCAACGTGCGAGGCATAGACAACGAGCCCCCAGCTGGTCGGAGAAGCCGAATCTGGCGGAGCCGATTCGGACTCACGACGCTGGTGGCAGCCGCCGGCCTGATCGCGGCCGTGCTGCCCGCGACAGCGGCCAACAACGGAACGATCTGGACGACGCTGGCCGACATGCCGACGGCCCGGGCGGACCTGGCGTCCGCGACCGCTCCTTGCCCTCCCGCTCAGGGCGGCAACTGCGTCTACACGGTCGGCGGCGCGACCGCCTCTGGAATAACAGGTGCGGCTGAGTCGTACAGCCGGCTCTCCGGAGCCTGGTCGACGCTGCCGTCCCTGCCCACTCCCCGGAACGTGCTGGGGGCAGCGGCCGCGCCCTGCCCGAACGGACAGCGCGGTACCTGCGTCTACGCGGTCGGCGGCTTCGACGGCTCCGGGGACTCCGCCGTGGTGGAGTCGTACAACCCGGCCACCAACGCGTGGAGCACCGTCGCCGCGCTGAGTATCCCCCGGCGCTTCACCGCGGCAGCGGCCGCGCCTTGTCCGGTGGGGCAGATCGGCACCTGCGTCTACGCGATAGGCGGTGTGACGAGCGGCAGCAACACGGCCTCCGTGGAGTCGTACAACCCGGTGACCAACGCCTGGAGTCCCGTGGCGTCCCTTACGCTCGCCCGGAACAGCCTGGGTGCGGCCGCGTCCACCTGCCCGCGTGGGCAGAAGGGCACGTGTCTCTACGCCGTGGGCGGCGACGCGAGTGGGCCCGTCGGCCTGGCGGAGTCGTACAACCCGGCCACCAACGTCTGGACCCCCGTGGCGTCCCTCCCCACGCCCCGGTACGGCCTGGCGACGGCGGCGGCGCCCTGCCCGCCGGGACAGACCGGCACGTGCGTCTACACGGTGGGTGGCGTGAACGGCGGCGTCAGCGGCAAGGTGGAGTCGTACCAGCCGGCCTCCAACACCTGGACGACGCTGCCCTCGCAGCCCACCCCCCGCTCCTACGCCGCGGCAGCGGCCACACACTGCCCGCCGGGAATCACGGGAGCCTGCGTCTACGTCTCCGGCGGCCAGTCGCTCGACGGCGACTCGTCGACCCTGGAGGCCCTGGACCCGCCGATCCTGACCCACTGACCAGACTTGACGGCCCCCGCCCTGGGACGGGACCGGGGGTCGTCAGCGGTCGAGGGGCACGATCTTCAGGGCGCGAAAGCCGTACCCATCCTGCTCGAACCCGGGCGCTTCCCACTCAAGCTCAACGAGCTGCCCGACGACCAACGTACGAAACCCCGCAGCCCGGATGCTCGAAAAGTGCCCCCAACACCCCCCAGGAGTCTCGGCGCACTCAAGCACGCCCCACCCGTCCTCCTCGTACCACTCACGGACAGTCGCAACCACCATGGAGGGCACCCTACGGCGCCGCTGACGCCCCCTGGGAACACCGAAGGCTCCGGACCAAGACTGGTCCGGAGCCTTTGCACGTGTGCCCCCGGCAGGATCAGCGCAGACGTCAAAAGCTCCTGCGGCAAGCTCAGTTACCGCCACACCGCCACACCGCCACACCGCCACACTGCCTCGCGCCACAGTGGCAGGCAGTGCACCTCGCCTCTGATCTGCGATCGAGGTGTCGACATCACCGTCCGGCGCGTACCCCATCCAGACGGCGCACCTGTGAGGTTGTCGTCGCAGTACTCATCGCCAGACAATCCGCCCCCACGTGCCGACGCCCGTCCCTCAAACAGGCGGACCGGAGCTACGCCTCCTCCCATGGACGGGCCCCGACGGCAAGCCCTGCTACCTGAGCACCGACAACACCAGGAGCCACCTGTCCCGCCTGGCCGACCACACCGAAGCAGTCCAACTTGGCTCGGCGGCCGACCTCGTGGAGCGCGCCCAGGAAGTCCACGGAGACGAAATGGCCGCGCCGGAGGAGCTTCAACGCCCTGACAGGGGACCTGACGGATGCCCTCACGGACACGCTCCGTGTAGCCAAAAGCCGCGGGCATCGCCTGGCCGCTGTGGACATCGGCGCTCACGGTGGCGACGAAGGCCCACGACTGCCGGCGGCAGCCTTCGGCTAGCGCTGACGAGCACCCGGAGGACAGAGGGGCCCGGACACAACCCGAGGACTCTCGCCCTCGAAGCCGGAGACCGTCTTGGCCTTTCGTCCGCTGTCGTGCGCGAGAGGGCGTCAGGTGTGCGAAGAAACGTGCAGTACTGCCGTTACTCGGGCTCTTCACCTGATCGGCAGAGTGCGCCGGGTGGTGCGACCGGTAGTGCGCCGGAGCCCGAAAGGGCTTGCCGCTGACCCTTCAACGGGTGGGTGTAGCAGACAGTGAATGTCAGGGCCGCACCCGCAGCGGGTGTGTGACCGATACAGGCGACAGTTACGGAAATGTCCGTACCTGGTAACGGGCCCTGGTTGCCGTTCCGGCGCGGCCGGCGGGGCCGCAGAGTTTGGGTCCTCGGCCCGCACTGGACCGGGAACCCGCACAGCTCTCACCAGCAGTTACCGGCTGATGAGGCTCTGTTCTTGAGGGGACATCACACATGTCTGCTTCTTCGACCGCCCGCCGGATCGCTGCCACCGCCCTCGCGGCCGGCGCGATCGTCTCCGCCGTCGCCCTGCCGGCCGCCGCCCACGACGGTGACCGCCAGCGCACCCCGAAGGTGGAGATCAGCCGGGTCCAGGCCGACAGCCCCGGACGCGACAACCGCACCAACCGGTCGCTGAACGCCGAGTGGGTCGAGATCACCAACAACACCCGCCACGCGATCAACCTCGACGGCTGGACCCTGAAGGACGAGGACGGCCACCGCTACAAGTTCAACGACTACCGCCTCGCCGGCCGCGCCACCGTCCGCATCCACACCGGCGAGGGCCGCGACACCCGCACCGACCTCTACCAGGACCGCCGCAACTACGTCTGGGACAACAACCGCGACAAGGCCACCCTCCGCAACGACCACGGCCGCACCGTCGACACCAAGTCCTGGGGCAACCACCACCACCGCTGACCCCACCCGCCGTGACCCTGCCGCCGGCGCCTTGAAGGCGAACAGGCCGGGCCGGCACCCCTGAACCGCGTGCGCCGGACAGCCTGACCTGCCCGGCGCACGCAATACCCAGAGCCCTCGGCCCCGCCGGCGTTCACCGCCGGCGGGGCTCTTCGCGTCACCGGCGCCCACGACGGGTATGACCCGCCCCCGCCCCGCGGGCTGCGGAGGAGCACGCAGCCTGTACAAACGCGCCACGAACGACCTGGACGCCCGGTGCCGTGTCTGCTCGGCTTTGCCTGGGTCGACGGCAGACGGGATGGGAGTTCCCCACCGCCACACCCCACCGGCCGGCACCCGCGTACGGCGCCCCCGCCATCCCGGAGCCTGAGTGCCCCCGCCGGAGGCATCATCTGTGACCCGCGGCTTCCCTACCGCGCTGTGCTTCGCTGGTGTCAGCTGAGACTTTCCAGACCCAGTTTCGCAAGGCGTGACCTGATGGCGCTGGGCTTGCGGTCGAACTGCTTCCCCAGGGCTTCGAGGTCCCGCTCTCCTCGCTGGTAAAGGGTGAGGAGGTGTGTGTCATCTTCCTGCGTCCAAGCGTGGCCCATCTTGGGGTAGCGGACGCGGAGTTCTTCCAGCGATTCCCGCTGTCTGCTCGGTGTGGCTTCTGGGTGTATCGACTCGATGATGTCGAGGGGGAAGCGGCCGACTTCGGTTCCGGTCAGCCAGAGGGCGAGGTGATCGCTCTCGAAGGTGAGCCGGTCGGCGTGGATGGTTGCCGCTCGGCGGAGGACGTCGCTGTCGTTCGGGTCTTGGTGGTAGTCGCTGAACGTGATGCGGAAGGCTGTAGGGGCTGCCGGGGTCTCCATGGGGCAAGCTTGCCCGCGCATTGGTCCAAGTTGGAGGTTGTTTCTCTCCCGCGCTGTGCGCGGGCCTTGATGAGGTAGAGAAACTTGTAACAGCTCTCCCGTGGCTCCGTTCGCGAGAACCGGTTCTGGCTCAGCTTCTGTGGACCTGTTGCGGAGCGTTACTGGTGAAGGCCCCGGTGGCGTGCACAGGTGAACGATCATGCAGGCTGGACGCATGGCCAGTCGCGTTGAGAAGTACCTCGCCCATCTTGATCGACTTTCCGGAGGAACGGAGCCTCGTTTCTTTCCTGTCGAGTCGACCAAGCAGGGGCTGCGGGGCGTGACGGAGATCGTGTACGACAACCTGCCGGACGGGCTTCTCACGGCGCTCACCTACGGCTTGTCGCTAGCAGAGCATCCGGATTGGCAGCACGGCACGCCAGAACTCTGCCTCAGCGTGAACTCGACCAACGTGATCTGGGCCCACGCGGTGGGCTACCTCGCCGAGCAGCTCCGTGGCACTTGCCCCTTCAGCTACGGCAGCACCATCAACTTTGGCGAGCGAATCTTGCCTGAGTCCGAGATGACGGCATTCTGCGTGTTCGCGCCGATGATCCTCGACAGAGACGACTACCTGGGCATCGACGTCGGCACTCCGGGACACGAGAGCCACGACGTGATCAACATCCAAGGGATGTACCCCATCCACGAGGTCGAGCGGCAGTTCATCAACGAGTACGGGCTTGAAGCCTTCTGGAAGAGCGACTGGGAGCCCACCAACGTGCTCCGGCGCCCCGCGATCTGATCTGAAGTTGTGTCAGAACCCGGTTGTCGCGAACAAAGCCACGCCTCGGCTACGCCGTGGTGAGTGCGTCGGCGATGGCCTGCATGTCGTCGGCAATCGCGTCGGCTTGCGCTTCGGCGAACAGGTCTGCCTTGTGAGGCTTGTTGGCGTAGCCGATGACCGTTGCACCGGCAGCGTGAGCGGCCTGGATATCCGTGAGCGAGTCACCGATCAGGGTGCAGTTCGTGACGTCCATGTGCATCCGCTCGGCCGCCGTGATGAGCGGGAACGGGTTCGGCTTCATCAGCTGGGGCTGCCCCGTGGGACGACCGACGATCTTCGCGACGAAATCGCCCAAGCCATGCAACTCCACGAAGCGTTGAACACACTCGGCAGAGTTGTTGCTCACCACCGCGACCGCCCTTCCTGAAGCGTGCGCGGCCCGAAGAGCTTCCACTGCCCTGACGTCGGGGGGGCCGGCCACTGCGACAGCTTCGACCTCGGCGGCCGTCAGCGCTCGCTAGACTTCTGGCGCTACTTCACGATCTACCTCTGCCGCGAGATCGCCGCCCGTGCCGGCCTCACGCAGAAGGCTGCTCGCGAGCAGTCCCGCGTCTCGTTCGGCAAGGTCGCCGAGTACCAGAAGCGCGGCGCCGTCCACTTCCACGCCGTCATCCGCTTCGACGGACCCGATGGAAGCCTGCATGGAGCTCGATGCGGCCTACCCAGACCGGCGCCTCCGCGCCTGGGCTCACATGCTCGGCTTCCGGGGCCACTTCTCCACGAAGTCCCACCGCTACTCCACCACCCTCGGTGCTTTACGCCAGGTCCGCGCCGACTACCGCGCCGCCCAGCAACGCGCCTCCCTCGGCCTGCCCGACCCCGACGAACACCCGGAGGCAACGTCCTCGTCGTCGCCCACTGGACCTACGCCGGACACGGCTCCACCCCGGGAGAGTCCTGGCTCGCCGCCAACATCCGCCGCGACATCCAGCACGACCGCGAACACGCCCGCGAGATCCGCGCCCAGTTCGAAGAGTCCACCGAAGGGGAGTGGTGACCATGTCCGCACGTCTACTAACCGTCGACCAGGTCGCCGAACTCCTCGGCACCTCCGTCCGTTTCCCGCGACGCCTCATCGAGGAACGGCGCATCACCTTCGTCAAGGTCGGCCGGCACGTCCGCATCCCGGAGCCCGCCATCGAGGCGTACATCGAGACCCACACCGTGCAGCCCATCGAGCGTCGCTACGGGAAGGTGGCCTGATGGCGAACCGCAAAGGCAGGCGACGCCGGTTCGGCACTGTCCGGCAGCTTGCCTCGGGACGCTGGCAAGCTCGGTACCGCGACCCACTGTCGGGCGAGGTGAAGTCCGCCCCGCACACTTTCGACACCAAGACGGACGCCGATGTCTGGCTGACCACCATCGAGGCGGAGATCATCCGTGGGACTTACCAAGCCCCGGACGCGGGCAAGGTGTCCTTCGGGCCGTACGCCGACGACTGGCTCAGGCACCGCAAGCTGGAGGACCGCACTCGGGAGCGGAGCGAGAGCGTGGTCCGGGTGCACATCAAGCCGACCTTTGGCGCCGGGTCCATAGCCGCGATCACCACGCCCCGGGTCCGGGCCTGGCGTACCGGACTCCTGGACGCTGGTGTGGGGGAGCCGACCGTGGTCAAGGCGTATCAACTACTCCGGGCCATCCTGAACACGGCGGTGGACGACGAACTCATCCGCCGTAACCCGTGCCGGATCAAGGGCGCCGATCGGTACGACGTCCCGGAGCGGCCCATCCTGACCGTGGCCCAGGTGTACGCCGTGGCCGATGCAATCCAGCCGCGCTACCGAGTGCTCGTGCTCCTCGCCGCCTTCACCACGCTCCGCTTCGGTGAGCTGGCCTCACTCCGTCGCCGGGACCTCGACCTGACCCGCTCCGTGGTCCTGGTCCGCCGTGCCCAGTCCGAGCTGCAGAACGGCAGGCTGGCCGACAAGGCCCCGAAGTCCGCCGCCGGCGTCCGGCCGATCGCCTTCCCGGCCGAGCTCGTCCCCGAGCTCGATCACCACCTGGAGCACTTCGCCGGCGCCGGGCAGGACGGCCATCTCTTCCAGGGTCCCCGCGGCGGGCTCCTACGCCGCAGCAACTTCCGGGACGACTGGACCACTGCTCGTACCAAGGCCGGGGTCTCTGGGAACGTGCACTTCCACGATCTCCGCCACACCGGGAACACGCTCGCCTCCAGCGTCGGGGCCAGCACGCGCGAACTCATGACGCGGATGGGCCACAGCACGACCCGGGCCGCGCTGATCTATCAGCACATGACGAGTGACCGTGATCAGCACATCGCGGGGAAGCTCGGCGAGATGATCCGCCGCGCTCGCCAGGACCAGGAAGGGAGCGATCCGCCGCCTTCTGGCACGTAGGTGGCACGGCCGCGATCATGACGAAGGGCCAGCCTCGGGGGAATGCACCCCTGAGCTGGCCCTTCGGCTTGTGCCCCCGGCAGGATTCGAACCTGCGACACCCGCTTTAGGAGAGCGGTGCTCTATCCCCTGAGCTACGAAGGCGTGCACTGGTCAGGTTGGCCTGGTTGGGCGGGTGGCCCTGGAGGGTGGCTGACCGCTGACAGCCTAGCGGATGGGGGTTGGGGAGGTCGCCCCAGATTGGTGGGCGGGGAGTGCGGGGGCTGGAGCTGTGCCGGGCGCCGTCTCTGCGGTCAGCCTCGTCCGCTTGACCCTTGCCGGGGCCGGCGACCGTGTTTGACGGTCCGGGGTGTCGGGCATAGCGTCGGCCGGGGCTGAGCGAGTGCTTAGAGAGTGGGGCGGTCGTGGGTGTGGGAGACGCTGCGGAGGCGGTCGCCGCGCGGCTGGGTGCGCCCGGGGGGCCCTTTGCCGTCGAGGACGGGGTGTATGTCGAGGGGCCTCGCACGCTGCGGGAGTTCGTCGAGGCCACGTGGGCGTACGGGGACCGGCCGTTCCTCGTCTCCGAGGGCGGGGTGCTGAGTTACCGCGCCTTCTTCGACGCCGCCTGCGGGCTCGCCCGGCGGCTCGTCGACCAGTACGGGCTGCGCCCCGGCGACCGGGCCGTCGTCGCCATGCGGAACCACCCCGAGTGGCAGATCGCCTTCTGGGCCGCCCAGCTCGCCGGCCTCGTCGCCGTGCCCCTCAACGCCTGGTGGACCGAGGAGGAGTGCGCGTACGCCCTCGACGACTGCACGCCCCGTGTTCTGCTCGTCGACGGGGAGCGGATGGAGCGTGTGCGGGCGTGGGCGCGGAAGCGTCGCGTGCCTGGGATCGTATTTCGTGGGGAGGGTGGGGACGGGTTTCAGGCCTACGTGCGCGACACCGACTCGCTGCTCGGGCCGCCTCCCGTCGACGTCCTGCCCGAGCACGACGCCACCCTCATCTACACCTCCGGCACCACCGGCCGCCCCAAGGGCGCCGTCGCCACCCACCTCGCGCAGGCCGGGGCCGCGATGAACCCGCGCTACTTCGCCGCCGCCTCCGCCCTCGGGCGCGGCACCGTCCCCGGGCAGGGGCCCGCGCCCGTCTCGCTCACCACGTTCCCGTTCTTCCACGTGGCCGCCTTCACCTCCTTCTACTCCGTCATGGCCGCCGGCGGGACCCTCGTGCTCATGCGGAAGTGGGATGCCGAGCAGGCGCTGGAGCTCATCCGCCTCCACCGCGTCACCCACTACTCCGGGGTTCCCACCACCGCCCTCCAGCTCCTCGACCTCGCCGAGCGGACCGGCGATCCGCTGGAGAGCCTCACCATGCTCAACACCGGCGGCGCCGCCGCCCCGCCCGAGCTCGTCGCCCGGCTCACCGCCGCCTACGGCGAGCGCATCGAGCCCCGCAACGGCTACGGCCTCACTGAGACCTGCGGCGGGGTCTTCGCCACCTTCGGCGCCGAGTACCGCGCCCATCCCAGCGGCCTCGGCCGGCCCACCCCCGCCACCGAGGTCCGCGTCGACCGGCCCGACGCCGACGGGGTGGGGGAGCTGCTGCTGCGCGGCCAGTCCCTCGTCCGCGGCTACTGGGGCGACGAGGCCGCCACCCGCGCCGCCTTCACCGAGGACGGCTGGTTCCGCACCGGCGACCTCGCCCGCCTCCGCGACGGGCGCCTCACCGTCGTCGACCGGCTCAAGGACATGGTGATCCGGGGCGGCGAGAACGTGTACTGCGTCGAGGTCGAGGCCGTGCTCCACGAGCACCCCGACGTCCTCGACGCCGCCGTCCTCGGCGTACCCCACCCGACCCTCGGGGAGGAGGTCGCCGCCGTCGTGCGCCTGCGCGAGGGCGCCACCGTCGGCGTCGAGGAAGAGGAAGTCGTCGAGGAGCTCAGGACGTACGCGGGGACGCGGCTCGCCGCCTTCAAGGTGCCCGCCCTGGTCGTCGTACGCCACACCGAGCTGCCCCGGAACGCCACGGGGAAGGTGCTCAAGCGGGAGTTGAGGGGAGAGATGCGGGAGCCGTAGGCGCGTTCAGCCGCGTGTGATTCGTACGCGGTACGTGCCCCCCGCCTCCTCGCCCAGTACCGAGATCCGGATGCCGTTCGTCCGGTCGTGGTACGTCTCTCCCGGCCGGTACGGCGCGTCCGACAGCTCCGCGTGGACGTTCGGGCGGCGCGTGCAGCCGCCGCTCTCCCTGTCGCTGTCCGCCACCGTCACCGGGCCGTGGCCCGTGTCGACGTCCGACTCGACCCGGTAGATCAGGACGCCCTCCTCGCAGACCGCCTCGTCGTTGCCCTCCCGGGTGCGGACCTCGACCGCGTAACCCGACTTCTCGGAGAGGGGTACGAACGCGAGCTTTGGGCCGCCGGCCGTCGCCAGCGGGGTCAGCGCGTAGTCGTGCGACCCGGGCAGGGCCGCGCAGCGGATCTGGCTGTTGTCCAGCCAGCCCAGCTTCCACTTGTGCCAGCCGAGCAGGTCGTTGTTGGCCCCCCAGTCCTCGGACATGATGTCCCAGTGCCCGACCGTGCCCCCGCCGTCCACGGTGTAGAGGTCGGGCAGGCCGAAGATGTGGCCGTTCTCGTGCGGCAGCACGCGGTAGCCGGTCTGGTCGTACGTCCCCGAGCCGTCGTCCTGGCGGCTGTAGACGAAGGACGTGTTGGAGAGCGGGACGCCGTCCGCGTACGGCGCCTCGTCGTTCCCCGAGAAGGTGACGGACAGGACGGTGTCCAGGGCCGAGGGCCCGGCGTTCGGGGTGATCAGGATGTTGACCAGGTCGTACGCGCTGAAGTCGACCTTCGGGTCGGCGGTCTTCACGATGTCCTCGACGAGGCCGCGGTAGCCCGGTTCGTACGGTGAGCCGCGCTCTATCCCGTACGAGGAGAACGGCCGCGGCATCCGCAGCCACTCGGGTATCGGGGCCTCCGGGTGGTAGTGCAGGCGCCCGTACGAGCTGGTGCTGAACCACTCGGTGGTCTTCGGGAAGAACTCGTCGTACCGTTCGAGCGCCGTGCCCTCCCCCTCCGCGTCCGGGAAGTCGACCATCAGGTTGAGGGCCCTGACGCGGCCCGTGGAGCGCGCGTATCCGGGGGCCGTGGGCATCCCCTCCGACATCTGCACACCCATCGTCGTCGCGATCCTGCACGGCCCGAGCGCCGTGGCGTCCCCGGGCGCGGCGGCCACCGGGCCCGCCGAGGCAGGGGCGGGGCCCGGCAGCGTGGTGCTGGCCGAGGCGAGGGCGGCGAGCGTGAGGGCCGCCGCGGTCGCGAGGACGACGGGTCTGCGTATGCGCCGGCGGGCCTGCTGCATGCGGTCGCCTCTCGGGTCGGCGTGCGTCTCTGATCAGCGCTGCTGTCCGATCAGCCTGTGTCGAGAGCTCCGGGGGCGCGCGTCGGGTTGGCCCGATCGTGGGTATTCGCGGAGAGTCTCATGCATGTGACGCAGGTCACATTCCCAGTGGGAAATAACCGGGGACTCCCTCCCCGTTTACGCCTGTGTTCGAAGAAGTGGGGACCCATTCCCCGGATCGTCATTCAAGGGTCCGAGGATCCAAGGGTCCGAGGATCCAAGGGTCCGAGGATCGGTCCGGGGACCCGAGAGTCCCTTAGCTCTGGAAGGAGGCGTGGCATGACTGCCGAAGCCGATACCGCGCCCGTTCGCCGCGTACCCCGCCCCCGTGCGGATGCCCTGCGCAATCGCGAGCGGATCGTCACCGCGGCCCGTGAGATGTTCGTCGAGTTCGGCCCCCAGGTGCCGCTCGACGAGATCGCGCGCCGCGCGGGCGTCGGCAACGCCACCCTCTACCGGAACTTCCCCGAGCGGAACGACCTCGTCCACGAGGTCGTCCTCTCCGTCACCGGCCGCACCACGGACCTGGCGCGGGAGGCGGCTGAGGCCGTCGACGCGGGCGAGGCCGACGCCTTCGACGCGCTGCGCCGCTTCACCCACGCCGCCGCCGACGAGCGCATCGGGGCCCTGTGCCCGATCCTCGACGGCACCTTCGACAAGAACCACCCCGAACTGCACGCCGGGCGCGAGCAGCTGGAAGAGGCCGTCCAGGACCTCGTCGACCGGGCGCACGGCGCGGGCAGGCTCCGCACCGACGTCGGCGTCGGGGACCTGATGGTGGCCGTCTCCCAGCTCACCCGCCCGCTCCCGGGCACCGCCTGCCTGAACATGGACCGTTTCGTCCACCGCCATCTGCAGCTGTTCCTGGACGGACTCGAAGCGCCCGCACGCTCCGTACTGCCCGGCTCGGCCGCCACTCTTGAGGACCTGAGGGGCGACTGCGACCAATGACCCTGAGCTGACCTGACCGTCCCGTGACCCCGCGCATGACCCTGCACTCGCGTCCGTAACTCCCCTTACGGAACACCCACTTACATCCACTTTTTCCTTTTACGCACCATGAGGTGGCTACCCCCATGTCCGAAACAGATCCCCGGCGCTGGAAAGCCCTGGTTTTCATCGCCCTCGCCCAGCTGATGGTCGTGCTCGACGCGACGATCGTGAACATCGCGCTGCCCTCCGCCCAGCAGGACCTGGGTATCTCGGACGGCAACCGGCAGTGGGTCATCACGGCCTACGCCCTCGCCTTCGGCGGTCTGCTGCTCTTCGGCGGCCGCATCGCCGACCTGTGGGGCCGTAAGCGCACCTTCGTCGTCGGCCTGATCGGCTTCGCCGCCGCCTCCGCCCTCGGCGGTGCCGCGACCGGCGAGGCCATGATGCTCGGTGCCCGCGCGCTCCAGGGCGCCTTCGGCGCGCTGCTCGCGCCCGCCGCGCTCTCCCTGCTCGCGGTGATGTTCACCGACGCCAAGGAGCGCGCCAAGGCCTTCGGCATCTACGGTGCGATCGCCGGTGGCGGTGGCGCCGTGGGCCTGATCCTCGGCGGTTTCCTCACCGAGTACCTGGACTGGCGCTGGACCTTCTTCGTCAACATCCCCTTCGCGATCGTCGCGGCCGCGGGCGCGTACTTCGTGATCCGTGAGCCGGCCGGCGGGCGCAACCGCTCGCCGCTCGACATCCCGGGCGTGGTCCTCTCCACCCTCGGCCTGGTCTCGCTCGTCTACGGCTTCACCCGCGCCGAGTCCGCGGGCTGGTCGGACGCCACGACGATCGGCATGTTCGTCGCCTCCGCCGTGCTCCTCGCCGCCTTCGTCCTCACCGAGGCGAAGGTCAAGTCCCCGCTGCTGCCGCTGCGCGTCCTGACCGAGCGCAACCGTGGCGGTGTGTACCTCTCGCTGGGTCTGGCCATCATCGCGATGTTCGGTCTGTTCCTCTTCCTGACGTACTACCTCCAGGTCGTGAAGGGGTACTCGCCGGTCATGACGGGCTTCGCGTTCCTCCCGATGATCGCGGGCATGATCGTCGGCTCGACCCAGATCGGTACGCGGCTGATGATGCGGGTTCCCCCGCGCTGGCTGATGGGCCCGGGCTTCCTGACCGCGGGCGTCGGCATGCTGCTGCTCACCCAGCTGGAGATCGGCACCTCGTACGCCGGTCTGATCCTGCCCGCGCAGGTGCTGCTCGGCCTCGGCATGGGTACGGCGTTCATGCCGGCCATGTCGCTCGCCACGCACGGCGTCGACCCGCGGGACGCCGGTGTGGCCTCCGCGATGGTCAACACCTCGCAGCAGGTCGGCGGCGCCATCGGTACGGCCCTGCTGAACACGATCGCCGCCTCGGCGACCACCGCGTACATCGTCGACCACGCGGCCGGCGCCACCACGGAGGGCGCCCAGAAGCTGCTCCAGCTCCAGGGCATGGTCGAGGGTTACGCGGCCGCCATCTGGTGGGCCGTCGGCATCCTGGCCGTCGCGGCCGCGATCGCCTTCACCTTCATCAACACCGGGAAGCCGGAGACCGGACCGGTCGCCGGTTCGGGCTCGGGCGAGGGTGCTGAGGACGAGGTGAAGATCCCCGTCATCGCGCACTGATCCGCGTACGGATTCCTTCTGGTCCTGCCCTGGTTCCGCTCAGCGGAGCCAGGGCAGGTCCGCGTCCGGGCCCGTCGGCTGGAGCCCCTCCGCCATGACCTTCATGATCTCGCCGAGCTGGACCACCTGCTCCGGGCTGAGCCGGTCGAACATCGCCTGCCGCACGGCGCCGACATGACCGGGCGCCGTCCGCCTCAGCACCTCGAAGCCCTCGTCCGTGAGGTGCGCGAACTGGCCCCGCTTGTCGGAGGGGCAGTCCTGGCGCACCACCCAGCCGTTCTTCTCCAGGCGGGCGACGGCGTGCGAGAGCCGGGAGCGGGTGATCTTGGCGTCCTTGGCCAGCTCGGTCATCCGCAGCCGGCGCCGGGGCGCCTGGGAGAGCTGGACGAGCAGGCCGTAGTAGATGTGCGGCATCCCGGCGTCGCGCTGCAGCTGGCGGTCGAGATGGTCCTCGAGGAGGGTGGTGGCGTGGCGGTACGCGCGCCAGACGCACTGTTCGTCGTCGCTGAGCCAGCGAGGCGCGTCTTCGGGTGCGGTGGTCATGGGATCCATCGTACGACTCGTCCTTGAAAGTTGAACTATATGGACTTACGCTCGGGGTGTCAGCACGCTTGAAACTTCAAGAAATCTTCTGGAGGCGGTCGTCATCATGGACGCCACGCATGCCATGGACGTCGCGGACGCCACGCTGGAACGGATGCCCGCCCTCTATCTCTCGCACGGCGCTCCACCGCTCGCCGACGACCCAGTCTGGCCGGGCGAGCTCGCCGCCTGGTCCGCCGGGCTGCCCCGGCCCAAGGCGATCCTGATGGTCTCCGCCCACTGGGAGGAGGCCCCGCTCGCGCTCGGCGCGACCGAGACCGTGCCGCTCGTCTACGACTTCTGGGGCTTCCCCGAGCACTACTACCGCGTGCGCTACGACGCCCCGGGCGCCCCCGAACTCGCCGCCTCGGTCCGCAAGCTGCTGCACGGGCCCGGCACGCCGGTGCAGGACATCCCCGACCGGGGGCTCGACCACGGCGCGTACGTGCCGCTGGTGGAGATGTTCCCGGACGCCGACCTGCCCGTACTCCAGATCTCCCTGCCCACGCTCGACCCCCGGAAGCTGATGGAGATCGGCCGGCGGCTCGCGCCGCTGCGCGACGAGGGCGTACTGATCGTCGGCAGCGGATTCTTCACCCACAACCTGGCCGCGCTGCGGCACACGGGGGCGGGGGTGCCCGGCTGGTCGGCGGAGTTCGACGACTGGGGCCGCCACGCCCTGGAGGCGCAGGACGTCGACGCGCTCCTGGACTTCGAGCACAAGTCCCCGGCGGGCCGCCTGGCCCACCCGCGCACGGAGCACTTCGCACCACTCTTCGTGACCCTGGGCGCGGCGGACGCGACGGGCGACCTGGGCGCGGGCCGGAGCGTGATCGACGGCTTCTGGATGGGGCTCGCGAAGCGCTCGGTCCAGTTCGGCTGAGCGGCTTCTAGGACACGGGCGGGTTGACCTCGATCGCCCGGCCCGTGGCGGTCAGCGCCCTCGCGTCACCGACGTCGAGCGCCGTGTCGGGGTCGGTCCCCTAAGGAGTGATCTGCTCGAACCTCGAGGAGTCCAGGACGAGCTCGGTCGCCCCCACGGCGATGGTGATCGGGTCGCCGAAGGCGCCCTTGTGGGACGTGCGGTACTCGGCCGGTGCCGTCGCGGGGGAGTGCGGATCGCTCAGGAGCTCCCAGGTGCCGTTGTAGACGTCGACGACGAGGTAGCTGGGGATGCCGCGCAGGGCGTAGTGCGAGGCCTTGGTGACGTAGTCGCGGGCCTTCGACTCGGCGGAGACGATCTCCACGACGAACGGCAGGTCCGTGTGGTGGTAGTTCGGTTCGCCTGCGTTGTACAGGGAGCTGGGGATCGCGGCGGCGTCGGGCTCCGGGTTGTAACTCTCGACCGTGGGTACCAGGCGGAACTCGGCGATCGGTTCGAAGCCGGGGAGGCCGTTCTCGATCTGCTCCTCGATCCGCCGCTGGGTCTTCTTGTGGGCGGGTGTAACGGGGACCAACTTGACGCCTTCCTCGGTGAGCCGGAGGCGGACGAGTCGGGTGCCCTCCAGGAACTCCTGGACCTGAGGCTGTACGTACTCCAGCCACGACTGATCGATCATCGTGCCTCCCTCGCTGGTCTTCGACCTGGGCTCATCGTATCCAGGGTGACCGGCGTCACGCGGGCCGTCCGAGCCGCTTTTCGTGCCGGGCGACGCCCCCGCACCCCGCACCGCTTACTCGAGAATTCGACTTTCGTCCCATTCTGGACATCGCGAGCAACCAGAAGAGGGCGCGGGTCGTCTTCAGGGTGGGAGTGGGGCGTCGACGGTGATGCGCGTCTCACGGGTGCAGTGGTCGTACGGCTCCGTGAGCGGGGTCGGGTCACCCTCCGTGCCCGGCCTGACCTGCACCTCTGTGCGTGCGAATGCCATCGATCGGCCTCGGCGGCGGCACAGGGTACTGCATGATCGCGAAAATCGATGCGTCGGGTGGGAATTCTGTCCTGATTCCAGTCGTTGTTTCCGTCGGATGCAGGGCACCCGAAAGGGTGTCGCGACCTACTCAGCAAGGGAGCACGCATGGCAACCCGTGCCGTCGCCCGTCGTCAGTCCTCCGCCACCAGCGGTAGCGGCAAGAGCCGGGCAAGCAGCGTTCGCGCCGTGGGCGGGGAGATCGCCGACCGCGACCTGGTCGGCATGTACCTCGACGAGATCGCGCGCACGCCCCTGCTCGACGCCGCCAAGGAGGTCGAGCTCTCCCAGACGATCGAGGCGGGCGTCTACGCCCGGCAGATACTCGACGGCGAGGTGGAGAGCGAGGCGGGTGGGGCCTCCCGCGAGGAGCTCGAAGCGCTCTACGAAGCGGGCGAGCGTGCCAAGGATCTCTTCATCAAGTCGAACCTGCGGCTGGTCGTCGCGGTCGCGCGACGCTACCCGCGCAGCGGCCTCCCGCTGCTCGACCTGATCCAGGAAGGGAACGCGGGCTTGGTGCGCGCGGTCGAGAAGTTCGACTACGCCAAGGGCTTCAAGTTCTCGACGTACGCCACGTGGTGGATCCGCCAGGCCATCACGCGGTCCATAGCCGACCAGTCGCGCACGATCCGGCTCCCCGTCCACCTGGTGGAGGAGCTCGGGCGGATCCGGCGTGTGCAGCGCGAGTTCAACCGGGAGCACGGCCGCGAGCCGGAGCCGGCCGAGGTCGCGGCGGAGCTGGACACGAAGCCCGAGCGCGTCGTGGACGTCCTGGACTGGGCCCGTGACCCGGTCTCGCTGAACATGTCGGTGGACGACGCGGGCGAGACGCAGTTCGGCGACCTCCTGGAGGACACGTCGGCGGTGTCGCCGGAGCAGTCCGTCCTGACGTTGCTGCGCAGCGAGGAGCTGGACGACCTGATCGACAAGCTCGACCACCGCACGGCCTCGATCATCCGTATGCGCTACGGCATCGAGGACGGCCGCGAGCGCACGCTCACGGAGGTCGGCAAGGAACACGGCCTCACGCGCGAGCGCATCCGCCAGATCGAGAAGCACGCGCTCCTGGAACTGAAGAAGATGGCCCGCGACACGGGCTTCGACGCGGTGGCCTAGAGCGGCCGGCGAACCAGGGCCAGGGCGACGAGCCTTGGCCCTGGGGGAGTGGGCCCCTCAGCCCGTCGCCGCGCTCAGCCGTGCCCCCAAGTCCCTCGTGTACGTCAGCAGGGCCGGCGGGCCGTGAATCGTGAACGGGGCGTCGACCAGGGCCAGGCGGAGGGCCAGCCATTCCGTGGAGTCCGTCGTGCGTGTGTGGACGCGGCAGGCCGTCGGGCCCGTCGGGCTCGGGGTCAGGTGGGACGGGAGGCGGGACGCGACGAATTCGGCGGGGGCCTCGAAGGTGACGTCCAGGTCCAGTTCCGGCTGGGCCCGGGCCATCGAGCGGTTCATGAGCCCGGCCGCCCCGCCCTCCGGCAGCTCCCTCGGCGCGAACCGCGCCCCCGTCGCGAACGGGTCCGAGACCCGGTCCACCCGGAACGTACGCCAGTCCTCGCGCTCCAGGTCGTACGCCACGAGGTACCACCGCCGCCCCGTCGAAACCAGCCGGTACGGCTCGACCTGCCGCCGCGACTCCGTACCGTCCCCCGCCCGGTAGCCGAACCGCAGCCGCTCCTGCGCCGTCACCGCGCCCGCGAGCGCCGTCAGCGTCGACGGCGCGACCGTCGCCCCGTCCCCCCGCGTCAGCGGGATCGTCGCGTTCTGCAGCGTGGAGACCCGGTGCCGCAGCCGTGACGGCAGCACCTGCTCCAGCTTGGCCAGCGCCCGTACCGACGCCTCCTCCACGCCCTCGATCGCGTGCCCCGCGCCCGCCCGCAGCCCCACCGCGATCGCGACCGCCTCCTCGTCGTCGAGGAGCAGCGGCGGCATGGCCGTACCGGCGACCAGGCGGTACCCGCCCACCGCGCCCTTCGTCGCCTCCACGGGATAGCCGAGCTCTCGCAGCCGGTCGATGTCCCGGCGGATCGTCCGCGCGGAGACCGAGAGCCGGTCGGCGAGCTCGCTGCCCGGCCATTCGCGCGGCGTCTGGAGCAGCGAGAGCAGATTCAGCAGTCGTGCCGGAGTGTCCGTCATGTGTTTCAGCATGCGCCGCATCTAGGACATGCACTGACCTATATGGTCTCTAAGTTTCTCCTCATGAGTTCACACGACGCCGTCACGGAGGCGGCCCCCGCGGCCCCCGACGCAGCCGCTGCCGCGGACCCCGCCGACCGCAGACGCTGGATAGCCCTCGCCATCGTCATGACCGCCGCCTTCATGGACCTGGTCGACGCCACGATCGTCAACATCGCGATCCCCAGCATCGAGCGGGACCTCGGCGCCACCTTCGGTGCCATCCAGTGGATCACCGCCGGATACGCCCTCGCGTTCGCCGCCGGCCTGATCACCGGCGGCCGCCTCGGCGACATCTACGGCCGCAAGCGGCTGTTCCTCCTCGGCACCGCGGGCTTCACCGTCGCCTCCGCGCTCTGCGGCTTCGCCGCCAACCCGGAGATGCTGGTCGCCTCGCGCCTCCTCCAGGGCGCGGCCGCGGCCATGATGGTGCCGCAGGTCCTGTCGATCATCCACGTCACCTTCCCCGCCCACGAGCGCGGCAAGGTCTTCGGCATGTTCGGCGCGATCATCGGCCTCGGCGCCGTCTCCGGGCCGCTCCTCGGCGCGCTGCTCACCCAGTGGAACATCGCCGGCCTGGAGTGGCGGCCGATCTTCCTCATCAACCTGCCGGTCGGCATCGCGGGCCTGCTCCTCGGCCGCAAGTTCATCACCGAGTCGAAGGCGCCGAAGGCGCTCCGCCTCGACATCGTCGGCGTGCTCCTCGTGACGCTCGCGCTGCTGATGCTGATCTACCCGCTGACGCGCGGCCGCGAGCTGGACTGGCCGCTCTGGGGCCACCTCTGCATGGCCGGCAGCCTCCTCGTCTTCGCCGCCCTCATCGCGTACGAGAAGTACAAGACGAAGAAGGACGGCTCCCCGCTGGTCGAGCTCTCCCTGTTCAAGGTGAAGAGCTTCGCGGCCGGTATCGCGGTCCAGCTGACCTTCGGCGTCGTGATGGGCATCTTCTTCCTGGTCTGGACGCTGTACATGCAGATCGGCCTCGGCTGGAGCCCGCTCAAGGCGGGTCTGACGGGCGTGCCGTTCTCGATCGCCGTCTCCACGGCGGCCGGCCTCTCGGTGCAGAAGCTCGTCCCGCGCTTCGGCCGCAAGGTGCTGCAGACCGGCGCGCTGACGATGGCCGCGGGCATGCTGCTCTACCTGTGGGAGGCCGGCCGGTACGGCACCGACATCACCACCTGGCAGATGATCCTGCCACTCGTCGTCATGGGTCTGGGCATGGGCCTGATCGTGGCCCCCCTGACGGACGCGGTCCTCTCGGACGTGCCCCGCGAGCACGCGGGCTCGGCCTCCGGCCTCATCAACACGACCGGGCAGATGGGCAACGCGCTCGGACTCGGGCTCGTCTCGGTCGTCTTCTTCGGCGTGATCGACGAGGACCGGCTCAAGGAGGTCCCGACCGAGATCGGTACGGCGTTCGCGGACGCCTTCCAGAACGCGCTCGGCTGGGCGGTGGCGGTGCTCGCCGTGATCTTCCTGATCATGTTCGCGCTGCCGGCGAAGCCGAAGCAGCACATCGAGGGCGCGGAGGACGACGTCGAGGGCGACGCCGTCGCGAAGGAGCCCGCGCTCACCTCGTGAGTACGTAAGTGGGTACGTAAGTGAGTACGTGAGCGAGGCCGAAGGGCCCCGGCCCCCGGGATGGACGTCCCCGGGGGCCGGGGCCCTTCGTCGTATGTCCGGTTCCATGTCCGTTTCGATGCCCGAATCTGTTTACTTCGCGGATACGCGGACGTAGCCTGCAAGAGAAACAACAGGTTCGGGCATGGAACGGATGTAAAACCACATGTACGCACCCGAGCGACAGCAGGCGATCCTCCGGCTCGCCCGGGAGAGCGGACGCGTCGACGTCCTCTCCCTCGCCGAGGAGTTCCAGGTCACCGCCGAGACCGTACGGCGCGACCTCAAGGCCCTCGACCGGGCCGGACTCGTCCGCCGGGTGCACGGCGGCGCGATACCGGCCGGGCGGCTCGACTTCGAGCCCGACCTCGCCGAGCGCGAGGGGACCGCCGCCGACGAGAAGGACCGGATCGTCCGGGCCGCCCTCGCCGAACTCCCCGACGAGGGAAGCGTCGTGCTCGACGCCGGCACCACCGTCGCCCGGCTCGCCGCCGAGTTTCCCCTCGACTGCGGACTCACCGTCGTCACCCACGCCCTGCCCGTCGCCGCCCGGCTCGCCGACCACCCCGGCATCGACCTCCACCTCGTGGGCGGCAGGGTCCGGCACCGTACCCGCGCCGCCGTCGACGCCTGGGCGCTGCGCGCGTACGGCGAGATCCGCGCCGACGTCGCCTTCCTCGGCGCCAACGGCTACTCGCCCGAGCTCGGGCTCACCACCCCCGACCTCGCCGAGGCCGCCGTCAAGCGGGCCGTGATCGCCTCCGCCCGCCGGGTCGTGCTGCTCGCCGACTCGGCCAAGCACGGCGAGGAGCACTTCGCCCGCTTCGGCGCCCTCACCGACGTCGACCTGCTCATCACCGACAGCGGGCTCAGCCCCGAGGACGCCGCGGCGATCGAGGCCGCGGGAACGGAAGTCGTACGCACATGATCCTCACCGTCACCCCCAACCCCTCCCTCGACCGGACCTACGAGGTCCCGGTCCTGGAGCGCGGCGAGGTGCTGCGGGCCTCCGCCGAGCGGATGGACCCCGGCGGCAAGGGCGTCAACGTCTCCCGGGCGGTCGCCGCCGCCGGGCGGCGGACCGTGGCCGTCGTCCCGCTCGGCGGGGCGCCCGGCGCGCTGGTCGCCCAGCTCCTGGCCGACCAGGGGATCGAGGTCGCGCCGGTACCGGTGGCGGGCCACACCCGCTCGAACATCGCGATCGCGGAACCCGACGGCACGCTGACGAAGGTCAACGCGCCAGGACCCGAGCTCACTTCGGCCGAGTCCGAGACCCTCCTCGCCGCCGTCGGGGCCTACTCCCCGGCCGCCGACTGGATCGCCTGCTGCGGCAGCCTCCCGCGCGGCCTCCCGCCCGAGTGGTACGCCGAACTGGTCACCCGCGCCCACGGCGCGGGCGCCCGGATCGCCCTCGACACCTCGGGCCCCTCCCTCAACGCGGCCCTCGCGGCCCGGCCGGACGTCGTCAAGCCGAACGCCGACGAACTCGCCGAGGCCGTCGGCCGCCCCCTGGCCACCGTCGGCGACGCCGTGAAGGCGGCGGAGGAACTGCGCCGGCGCGGCGCGGGCGCGGTGCTCGCGAGCCTCGGCGCGGACGGCCAGCTGCTCGTCACCGCCGACGGCACCTGGTTCGGCGCGGCGGCGGTCGACACCGTCCGCTCCAACGTCGGCGCGGGCGACGCCTCCCTGGCCGGATTCCTCACGGCCGGCGGAGAAGGCCCCGAGGCGCTCGCGGCCGCGGTCGCGCACGGCGCGGCGGCCGTCCAGCTGCCGGGGAGCGAGATGCCCACCCCGTCCGACCTGAACCCGGCGGCGGTCACCGTGACCGCCGACGTACCCCTCGACCGAGAACTCAGCGAGCAAGGGAGCCCGCGATGAGCCAGATGATCACCGCGGACCTGGTCGATCTCGACCTGTCCGCCACAACGAAGGAAGCGGCGGCCCGCTCGCTCGCGGAGCGCATGGCCGCGCAGGGCCGGGTGACCGACCCAGGGCCTGGCGTTTGGATCATGCCGGGCTCGCGGGGTCTGGCACGCACGCTCGCCGCGTTGTCGTCGGTCGCCAACGCTCCGCGTTGACTCCCTCCTCCGCCTTGCGATCGCACGCACCAGACCCCGCTCTCTGATCCGGCCC
>NZ_JBHXPI010000051.1:33394-45894 GCF_042718575.1 Streptomyces sp. NPDC058579 | reverse complement strand
GCCCCCTCGTGCGTACGGCGTCGTTCCCCTGGCTCTAGCTCTTCGAGCAGCTGGGCAGGTTCTTGGTGTCGCCCTTGCGGAGCTTCTCCAGCGACTTCGTAGCGTCGTCGATGGTGTTCACCTTGATCAGGGTGAGGCCGTCGGGGATGTCGGAGGCGGCGGTGTCGCAGTTCTCGGCCGGGGTGAGGAAGTACTCGGCGCCGGCCTGGCGGGCGCCGACGAGCTTCATCTCGATACCGCCGATCGGGCCGACCTTGCCCTTCTCGTCGATCGTGCCGGTGCCGGCGACGAACTTGCCGTCGGTGAGGCTCTCCGGCGTCAGCTTGTCGACGATGCCGAGCGCGAACATCAGCCCGGCGCTGGGGCCGCCGACGTCGGCGAGCTTGATGTCGATCGTGAACGGGAAGACGTGGTCGGTGCCGGCCTGGATGCCGACGATCGCCCGGTCGCCCTCCGGGGACTTCACGGTGGTGACGGTGACCTTCTGGGTGGCGGTGGGCTCCTTGCCGGCCTTCTCGGCGGCGGCCGCCTCCTTGGCCGGGACGATCGTGAACTCGACCTTCTCGCCCGGCTTGTGCGTGGTGACCTGCTTGGCCACGTCACCGGGCTCCTTGACCGGGACGCCGTCCACGGCCTTGATGACGTCCCCGGCGTGCAGCGCGCCCTGGGCGGGGCTGTCCTTGACGACGGAGGCGACGACGACCCGGGTGGTCACCGGGATGCCCAGCTCACCGAGGGCGGCGACCTTGGCGCTCTCCTGGGACTGGCTGAACTCCTCGGCGTTCTCCTGGCTCGACTCCTCCTCCGTCTTGCCGTCCGGATAGAGGGTCTCCTTGGGGACGACCACGTTGTCGTGGGCGAGCCAGCCGAAGACCGCCTCGACCGCGTTCATCCGGTAGTCCGCGCTGGTGACGCGGACGGTCGTCATGTTGAGGTGCCCGTCGGTGGGGTACGTCTTGCGACCGGAGATCTGGAGCACGGGCTCACCGCGCGCCTCACCGAGGGTGTTGACCGTCGGACCGGGGCTCATCTCCGCGTACGGGACCGGGACCAGGACGCCCACACAGAGCAGCGTGATCAGGACCAGGGTGGAGGCGAGCATCGTCGCGGTGCGGCGTGGCATGGAACGACAGTACGGGACCGGTCTGTGAGTGCACCCGTGGGGCGGGTCCGTACGAGGCGGCCGGCGACCGGGACTCGGCGGGAGCCGTGGCTACTGCGTACTGGCGGACGAGGGTGCGGCCGCCGGGGCCATCTCCGGCGTCACCTGAGCCATCTGCGTCATGTGCGTCAGCTGCGGAGTCAGCTCGCGGGCGGCACCGTCGATGCCGGCGTGGGAGCGCTCCATGGCGTCCCTGAACCGTGCGTAGCCGGCGAGCTCGGCCACGTCTCCGGTGGTCTTGTTCCTCTGGGCCCAGCTCCCCCATATCGCCGCGCCGACGACTGCGAAAAGCGGAATCAGCAACCAAGCGAGCGCTGCCATCCCGACCTCCCATCCCCAATGAGCGACCGCAACCGACCGGAACCGGCCGATCAGCAGACTATCGATCTGCAGCATCAACGCTGCTGCCAGGGGGTCGGTTACGCAAATCGGGCGTTCGACTACGCGACGTCGGCGCGGCGCCTTGCTAGCAGGCGCCGACCCACTCCTCGGTGCCGTCGGAGAACCTCTGGTGCTTCCAGATCGGGACCTGGTGCTTGAGGTCGTCGATGAGCTTGCGGCTGGCCTCGAAGGCCTCGCCCCGGTGGGGGCAGGAGACCGCGACGACGACCGCGATGTCGCCGATCTGGAGGTCGCCCACGCGGTGCACGGCGGCCAGGGCGCAGACGGGATAGTCGGCGACGACCTTCTCGGCGACCTTGCGCAGCTCGTCCAGGGCCGAGGGGTGGGCGGAGTACCCCAGCTCGTCTACGTCCGCGCCGCCGTCGTGGTTGCGCACCGTGCCCACGAAGAGCGTCGTGCCGCCTGCCGCCTCGTCGCCGACGGCCCGGAAGACCTCGTCGAGCGAGAGCGGGGTGTCACGGATCGCCAGCAGCTTGATGGGGTCGGCCGCCGTCTGCTCGCCGGGGTGGTCATGGGTGCGTGCCATACGCCCATGGTGCCGTACCGGACTGACATCGTGGAATAGCGGTTTCGACCGGTGGTCCCGACCCTCCGTAGGAGGGTCCTACAGCTCGTGGGGCTCCGTGCCGCGCCGGCGGCCGCGCTGCATGCCGCGCTACATGCCGCGCCGCTTCCGCATCTGGCGGACCAGGGCCGCCGTGCCGAGCAGCGCCACCGTCGCACCGGCCGCTCCCGCCGCCGTCGCGTCCTTGCGGCCGAGCCTGCGGCCCGCGACGGTGTGCCGGCCCTCGACCTCCTCCAGGAGCGCGGCGAGCACCTCCTCGTTCGTCCACTTCGGCCGCCAGCCCGCGTCGTGCAGCCGTCCGACGCTGACCACCCAGGGGTGCATCGTGTACGCGAGGTCCCCGGCCGGGGAGGGCGTGAGCCCGATCCGGTGGAGCCGGGCCGCGGCGCCGAGCGCGACGGCGGAGGGCAGCTCCATGCGCCGGATCCCGGACAGTTCCTCGACCTCCTCCTGCTCCAGCCAGCCCTCGCAGCCGACCGCGAACTCCCCGTCGACCTTCTCCAGGGCCGCGTACTCCAGGGCGCTGACCAGGTCCTCGACGTGGCAGAACTGCCAGGTGGGACGGGACCCGGCCACGACGAGCAGCCGGGGCGACTCGAAGTAGCGGGTCAGGGCCGTGTCCGTACCGCCCACCAGGACGGCCGGCCGGACGACGGTGACCTGGAGGCCGGGGTGGGCGCGGGGCGCGCGGCGGCCGAGCCGCTCGATCTCCAGCATGTCGCCGACGCCGGTTGCCTCGGCGGTCGCCCGCAGCTCGGCGTCCTCGGAGAGCGGGATGTCGTTGTCGGGCAGCGCGCCGTAGACCATCGCGGAGGTGCAGAGCACCACCCGGTGCACGCCCGCGGCCGCGGCGGCCGTCAGGACGGTCTGGGCGCCGCGCACGTTGTAGGCCGTTCGGGCGGCGGCGTCCGATTCCAGGTCGAGGTCGACCGCGAGGTGCACGACCACGTCGGCGCCGCGCAGCTTCTCGGCGATGGCCGGGTCGCGGACGTCGAGGATGTGCCACTGCGCCTCGGAGACCTCGCCGCGGCGCTCGTCGATGGCGATGACCTGCTTGATCTCGTCGGACCCGGCGAGGCGCCTGGTCAGCAGGTCACCGACCCCGGAGGCGGCACCGGTGACCGCGACCACGGGGCCGCGCCCGGCGGACCGGGTCGAGTGGTTTCGCGCTGCGCGAACCTGAGGATCTGGGGAACTCACCGGGCGTCTCCAGCGGTTGTCTTCAGTACGTACCCGAATGACGCGTACGTACCAGGTGGCGTCCATCCTGCCGCAGGCCACGGCCCGGCGGAGCACCGAGCCCATATCCGGCCCGGATGTCTACGCTGGTGGTGTGGAGTCGGGCATCGAGCCGCGCCAGGAAAGCCGCCGTCGGCAGGAAGCCGGCGGCCCTACGAGCCGAGGAAACCTGTGAGTGACACCCCATTCGGATTCGGCCTTCCGCCGGAGGAGCCGGAGAACGGCGACGAGGGCAAGAAGAAGGACCCCGCCGGAGGTGGCCAGGGGTCCGGTGACCAGGGCGGCGGCAACGCGTTCGGGGCCAATCCGTTCGGCTTCGGCGGTCTGCCGGGCATGGGCGGTCTCGGCGGCGCGGACAATCCCTTCGCCGCGATGTTCGGCTCGCTGAACCCCAACGACCTGGGCGCCGCCTTCCAGCAGCTCGGCCAGATGCTCTCGTACGAGGGCGGTCCGGTGAACTGGGACATGGCCAAGCAGATCGCCCGCCAGGTCGTCGCGCAGGGCACCTCCGACGGCGTCAAGGACGCCAGCGTGGGTCCGGCGGAGAAGTCCGCCGTCGAGGAGGCCGTGCGCCTGGCCGACGTGTGGCTGGACGGTGTGACCTCGCTGCCGTCGGGCGCGAGCACGGCCGTGGCGTGGAGCCGCGCGGAGTGGGTCGAGGCGACGCTGCCGGCCTGGCAGCAGCTGGTCGACCCGGTCGCCGAGCGGGTCGGCACGGCCATGGGCGATGTGCTCCCCGAGGAGATGCAGGCCATGGCGGGCCCGCTGATCGGCATGATGCGGTCGATGGGCGGCGCCATGTTCGGCCAGCAGATCGGCCAGGCCGTCGGCGCGCTCGCGGGCGAGGTCGTCGGCTCGACCGACGTCGGTCTGCCGCTGGGCCCGGCCGGCAAGGCGGCACTGCTGCCGCTGAACATCGAGACCTTCGGCAAGGACCTCGGCGTCCCCAAGGACGAGGTGCGGCTCTACCTGGCCCTGCGGGAGGCCGCCCACCAGCGGCTCTTCGCCCACGTCCCGTGGCTGCGCTCGCACCTGTTCGGCGCGGTCGAGGGGTACGCGCGCGGGATCAAGGTCGACACCTCGAAGCTGGAGGAGGCCGTCGGCCAGCTGGACCCGACGCACCCGGAGCAGTTGCAGGAGGCGCTCCAGCAGGGCATGTTCCAGCCCGAGGACACCCCCGAGCAGAAGGCCGCGCTCGCCCGTCTGGAGACGGCGCTCGCGCTGGTCGAGGGCTGGGTGGACGCGGTGGTCCACGAGGCCGCGAAGTCCCGGCTGACCTCGGCGGACGCGCTGCGTGAGACGCTGCGCCGGCGCCGGGCGAGCGGCGGTCCCGCCGAGCAGACCTTCGCCACGCTGATCGGGCTCGAACTGCGTCCGCGCCGGCTGCGCGACGCCTCGCGGCTGTGGGCCTCGCTCACGGACGCGCGCGGTGTCGACGGCCGCGACCACCTGTGGGAGCACCCGGACATGCTGCCGACGGCGTCCGACCTGGACGACCCGGACGGCTTCGTGCACCGCGAGCAGCTGGACTTCTCGGAGCTCGACAAGATGCTGGGCGAGGCCGCTCAGCGGGACGGCGACGACGAGGGCGAAGGCAAGAAGTGAGCCTGCACGACGACGCGGTCCTCGTACTGAAGAGGTACGAGGACCAGGACGAGCTGCGCGGGCTCTATCTGGACCACCTGGCGGCGCACGCGGACGGCATGTGGAAGGCCTGCGAGGCCGGGCATCTGACGGCCAGCGCGCTGGTGGTGGATCCGGAGCGCGGGCGGGTGCTGCTGACCCTGCACAAGAAGCTGGGTATGTGGCTGCAGATGGGCGGTCACTGCGAGCCGGGGGACACCGCGCTCGCGGACGCGGCGCTCCGGGAGGCGACGGAGGAGTCCGGGATCCCCGGTCTGACGCTGCTTCCGGGCGGCCCCGTGCGGCTCGACCGGCATCCGATTCCGGCGCCGTGCCACTGGCACCTGGACGTGCAGTACGCGGCGCTGGCCCCGGCCGGCGCGGTGGAGGCGATCAGCGACGAGTCGCTCGACCTGCGCTGGTACCGGTACGACGAGGTGGCGGCGGTGGCCGACACCTCGGTGGTGCGGCTGATGGAGGCCACGCGCGCGCGGCTGTAGACCCGCGCGCATGAGGACAGCGGTAAGGGGCGGTCGCCTGGGCGACCGCCCCTTACGCATGCCGTGTGTCGTCCGCTCAGTTCCAGGCGTTGTTCTGGTTCTGGGCGTGCGAGCCGTGCTGGCCGGCGCCGAACTGGGCGGCGAGGCCCTGTCCGATGGCGGCGTTCTGCGGCGGCATGACCTCGCTGGGCTGGACCAGGGCGAAGCCCTGTCCGAGGAAGCTGAGCTCCCAGCCCTCGCCGGTGTCGCCGCGCCGGCGGCGGACGCTGGAGTTCGTCGTCTGCGACTGCATCTGCACCCGCAGCCCGGTGGACCAGGCGACGATCGCGTCCGCGTCGACGTTGACGTACTTGTCCGGCGTGACGTGCATCATCAGCGGCTGACCGGAGGTCATCAGGGCGACCTTGCCGCGTCCGGAGATGTTGAGCTGGTACTTGCCGGTGCCGGAGACGCCGTACTGGCTGTCCACGGCGATGACCTCGGTGTGCAGGGTCGAGTCGAGCGCCAGGACGTAGGCGCTGTCGACGGTCAGGCCCTCCTGCTCGATCTCCAGGACGTGGACGTACTGGGCGAGGTTGGCGAGGTAGACCGTGCCCTGGCCGGAGCAGCGCATGAGGTCGAGGCCCTCACCGGTGCGGGCCTGGGCGCGGCGCTGGCTGGGCGTCTGGTACTCGCCGTCGAAGTCGAGGAGGCCCTGGTAGGCGACCATGGCGCCCTTGCGGGCGAGGACGTCGTCCGACCCGGTGAGGGCGACCCGCAGCAGCTGCGGGTTCTGGATGACGTACCGTTCCTGGCTCTGCTGCTCGGCGTAGTTGAAAAGCGGGCTCTGCATGGTGTGTTCTCGCTCCCCCTCAGCCCCGGACCCGCAGGCGGTCGGTGCTGTCCTCGCTCGGCTGTACGACGACGATGCCCTGGCCGGAGAAGGCCATCTGGTACGCCTCGCCGCTGCCCCGCCCGATCAGGGACGAGGCCTTGAAGCTGCGCTTGCCCTTGACCTTGAGCGCCGGCGACCAGGCGACGAGCGCGTCGGGGTCGACGTACGTCTCGTCCTCGCCGCGGCCGCAGTCGACGACGATCGGCGTACCGCGCGAGGTCAGGGCGACCCAGCCGGTGCCCGAGATCTCGACGTTGAACAGGCCCTGCCCGGCGAACTTGGCGAGCCCCTTGACCTTCTCGACGCCCCACTGGAGGTGCGCGTCGAAGGCGAGCAGGTTGGTGCCGTTGACCGAGAGCGAGTCGTTCTGGAGGTTGATCACGACGACGTCCGCGCCGTAGTCGGCGAGGTAGAGCAGTCCGTCGCCGGAGCACTTCATGATGGGCGCGCCCTCGCCGGTGATCCATTGCTGGGCGACCTGGCGGGCGGCGGGCGGGTTGGGCTCGTAGGTGACGAAGCCCTCGTAGGAGACCATCGAGCCGGTACGCGCGTACAGGTCCTGGCCGGAGGCCATGGCGACCTTGAGCATCGCGCGCCCGTGGTTCTCCATCCGGGCCGCCATCGGGGTCGGGGCGAAGCCCGCGAGTTGCTGGTTCATTCTTCGGGCTCCCTCAGACCTCGTACGGCTGGACGACGATGAAGTTGCCGGGAGCGCCCCGGAACTGGAGGTTGACGGTCTCTCCGCTGTGTCCCGGGTACGCGTTGCGGCGGAGCCGGACCTGGCTGGAGAGGATCACCTGGGACGCGGACGACCAGGCGACGACCGCGTTGCAGTCGGCGAAGGTGGTCGGCGTGACGGGCAGGACGACCGGGACGCCGTGCGTCTTGACGACGACGGTGCCGGTGCCCTGGAACTGCATGGTGAACAGGGCGCCGCCGGGGATGCCGTGGCCCTCGATCCTCCGTACTTCGTACTGGAGGGACTCGTCGAAGGCGAGCACGTTCTCGGCGGAGACGCAGATGCCGTCTCCCTGGAGCTCGATCGGGTGCAGGTGGGCGCCTTCCTCGGCGAGGAAGACCTGGCCGCGGCCGGAGCAGCGCATCAGCTGCATCTCCTGACCGGTGGCGTTGCCGACGATGCGGCCGGTGAACCCGGCGCCCTTGTGACTGAAGTCGACCTTGCCCTGGTACATCACCATGCTGCCCTGGCGGGCGAGGACGGGATTGCCGCCCATCTGCAGGTCGACCCGCATGAGCTGCTGGTTCTGCGGGGTCCAACGGGACCCGGTCGGCGTCTCCTTGTACGGCTGGAGCGCGGCGGCGAGCCCGGCACCCGTGGCGGGGGCGCCCTGGGGGACGCCGGCCGGCTGGCCGTACGGAGCCTGGCCCGGGGCCCCGGGGAACTGGCCGGGGGCCTGTCCGGGGAACTGTCCCGGTGCCTGCCCGAACTGGGGCTGCGGCGGCTGTCCGTACGGGGCCTGGCCGGGAACCTGGCCCGGGACCTGCCCGAACTGCGGTGCCTGGGGCGGCTGGCCGTACGGCGCGGGCGCCGGAGCCGGGGCGGGCGGAGCCATCGGGGCGGCCATGGTGGGCGCCGCGTGGATCGGCTGGACCGGGGCGTGCGGGGCGGGAGCCGGGGCCGGGGCGGCCGGCGGGGCGCCGAACTGCGGGGCGGGCTGGGGCACCTGGGGCGCGGCGGGCGCGCCGAACGCGGGCGGCGCGGCGGCCTGCGGCGGCGGGCCGAACCCGGGAGCGGCCTGCGGGGCCTGCGCTGCGGGCTGCTCCTCGGCGACCTCGCCGCCGAAGTTCTTCAGCAGCGCGTCCAGGCCGCCGTCGAAGCCCTGTCCGATGGCCGCGAACCGCCAGACGTCCTTGAGGTAGAAGTCGCCGAGCATGACGGCGCGCTCGGTGGAGAACTCCGCGCCCGTGAACGGGTAGCGGACGACCTCTTCGCCGCCGGCCACGATCCGGATGTAGCCGGGTCCGATCTGGGACATCTGGCCGGCGCCGTCGACGGTCGCGGTGAACGACAGCTTGTGGATGTTCGCCGGGATGCGGTCGAGCGTGACCCGGAAGGACTCCGTGTCGCCGGACTGCGCGCCGAGCAGCTGGATGGACTCCTCCGGCGACTTCGGCTGGTTGAAGAAGATGAAGTACCGGTCGTCGGAGAGCTGCTCGTTCGCGTCGAGACCGAAACAGCTGATGTCGAAGGTCAGTCCGGGTGCGTTGATCTGCACGCCCACGTACAGGTCCGTACCCGGTGTCAGGTCACTGATCTTGGCCTTGTGGCCGCGTTGGAATTCCCTGGCCATGCGTAACGACCGTCCCCCATCCCGAAATGTGTCTACGTCGCGTCAGGCTATCGGCTGTGGACGACATTGAGCCAAGCCGGTACGAATTCGGTACAGGACCGGAGCCGGCCGCCCGCTACTCTCCGCGCGCGGCCGGGAGGTGCGGCAGGCGTTCCGCCGCGACGACTCCCTCGAGATAGCCGCGGGCGCGCTCGGTGCGCGGGTACGCCTCCAGGAGCCGCCAGAACCGGGGGCCGTGGCCGGGGACCAGGAGATGGGCCAGCTCGTGGACGAGGACGTAGTCGACGACGTACTCGGGCATGCCCTGGAGCCGGTGCGAGAGCCGGATGCTGCCCTCGGAGGGGGTGCAGGAGCCCCAGCGGGTGTTCTGGTTGGTCACCCAGCGCACGGACGTCGGCCGTGCCCGGCCGCCGAAATACTGGTCCGACAGGCGCTCCGCGCGCTCGGTGAGCTCACTGTCCCCGAGGACCCGCTTGCTCTCCTGGGCGGCGAGCTTGTCCAGCATGACCGTCACCCAGCGTTGCTCCTCCGCCTCGGACATCCGGGCCGGGATGAGCACGATGGTCCGGTCGCCCTCGCGGTAGGCGGAGACGGTTCTGCTCCGCCGGGAGCTTCTGCGGACCTCGACCGCACTCGTCCCCGAACCGCGGGGCGGCTTGCTGGTCACGCTGCGCTGTGGGTCGGCGGGCACGGCCCCGACGTTACCCGCTGTCAGCGGGGGAAGTCCTGCCTCCGGGACGGTTCGGCGGGGATCCGGTCACACCGTGCACCATTTGAATGATTAATTCCCCGCCCCTGTGGACAACTTTCCGCGCCCGCTTCGACACCCGGGCAATCTGTCGATCGAGCGAATGAGCCGACGATCAAGATCACGGGGGCGGAAATGCATCCGATGCTGAAACCGGCACTGCGCAGGGCCTGGCGCGATCTGCGGAGCGTGCAGTTCGGAGCAACGTCCGCGCACGCGGTCGTGGTGGGGCCGATCGACACGACCACCGGCAGTCTGCTCGGGCTGCTCGACGGCACCCGTGGCGTCGAGCTGCTGCGAGCCGAGGCCCGGGCCCTCGGGCTGCGGGACGGCGTCCTCGAGGAGCTGCTCGGCCGGCTCGCGAGGGCTGGGCTCATCGCGGACGCCTCGGCGGGCAGGCCGGGTAGGGCAGGCGGGCCGGACAGGACGGGCGGGCAGGGCGCCGCGGCCTCGCGGGACGACGCGCTCGATCCGCTCCGCGCCGACCTCGCCTCGCTCTCCGTGGCCCACCCCGAGCCGGACGGGGCGTTGCGGCGCCTGGCCGCGCGGCGGGCGGCGCGGGTCCAGGTCCGGGGCGCGGGGCGGGTCGGCGCCGCGGTCGCCGCGCTGCTCTCGGCCTCGGGCGTGGGCCGGGTGGACGTGCTCGACTCCGGCTCGGTGCGGCCCTGGGAGGTGGCGCCTGGCGGGCTGCCTGCCGAGGCGGTGGGGGAACGGCGGGCCGCGGCGGCGCATCGGCTCGTGGCGCGGTCGGCGCCCGGCGGCCGACCGCCCCGGGCACCCCGGCGGGTGACGGGTGAGCTCGGCCGGGAGCCGGGGCTCTCACTCGTCGTGGTGACTCCCCGGGACGGCCTCGCCGCCTATCTCCCCGACCCGGTCCCCGCCGAGGGCTGGATCACGACGGGCACCCCGCATCTGTACGCGGGGGTGGTGGAGGCCACCGGGGTGGTCGGACCACTGGTGCTGCCCGGCGGGACGGCGTGCGCGCGGTGCGCGCAGGAGGAGCGGACGGACCGCGAGCCTGCGTGGCCCCGGATGCTGGCGCAGTGGCGCTCGGGCCCGCCCGCGCAGGTCCCGGCCTGTGATCTGGGTCTCGCGGAGACGGTCGCCGGGCTTGCCGCGGCACACGCGCTGGCCTTCCTGGACGGCGAGCTGCCGTCGAGCACGGGAGCCCGCTGGGAGGTGTCGCTACCGCTGCTGGAGTGGCGCGTGGAGCGGATGAGACCGCACCCGGCGTGTCCGTGCGGCGCGGGACGCCGCGGAGAGGGGGAGCATGCTGCCTCGGGGGCCAAAACGCCACACGACACAATGGCGGGGTAACGGTCCTGTGTGGCACGGCAGTCTGGGATTTGGAGGGGCGTATGTCTGATCTTCCCCGGAAGGCGGTCACTCGGACCGCCAGGTTGGCCGCGTTGCCCCTCGGCTTCGCCGGACGCGCCACCTGGGGTCTGGGCAAGCGGATCGGCGGCAGGTCCGCCGAGCTGGTCGCCCGCGAGCTGCAACAGCGCACGGCCGAGCAGCTGTTCAAGGTGCTCGGGGAGCTCAAGGGCGGGGCGATGAAGTTCGGGCAGGCCATGTCCGTCTTCGAGTCGGCCCTCCCCGAGGAGGTCGCCGGGCCTTATCGGGCGGCGCTGACCAAGCTTCAGGACGCGGCTCCCCCGATGCCGACGCGGACGGTCCACGCCGTGCTCGAGGAGCGGCTGGGTGAGGAGTGGCGCGAGCTGTTCCTGGAGTTCGAGGAGAAGCCGGCGGCGGCCGCCTCCATCGGCCAGGTGCACCGGGCGGTGTGGCACGACGGCCGCGAGGTCGCGGTGAAGGTCCAGTACCCGGGCGCGGGCGAGGCGCTGCTCTCGGACCTGACGCAGCTCAGCCGGTTCGCCCGGCTGCTCGGTCCGCTGATCCCCGGCATGGACATCAAGCCCCTGATCACGGAGATGCGCGACCGGGTCTCCGAGGAGCTGGACTACGCCCTGGAGGCACACGCGCAGCAGAGCCACGCGGAGGTGTTCGCGGACGATCCCGATGTGGTGGTGCCGTGCGTGGTGCACCAGAGCGAGCAGGTCCTTGTGACGGAGTGGATCGACGGGATCCCGCTGTCGGAGGTGATCGCGGAGGGTACGGAGGAGCAGCGGGACCGGGCCGGTCAGCTCCTGGCCCGCTTCCTCTTCTCCGGTCCGGCCCGCACCGGGCTCCTGCACGCCGACCCGCACCCGGGCAACTTCCGGCTGCTGCCGGTCGGCGGTGACGAGGAGAACGGCCCGGAGAGCTGGCGGCTCGGGGTCCTCGACTTCGGCACGGTGGACCGGCTGCCGGGCGGGCTGCCGGAGACGATCGGCACGTGTCTGCGGCTGACCCTGGAGGGCGACGCCGAGACGGTGTACGAGCTGCTGCGCGAGGAAGGCTTCGTCAAGGAATCCATCGCTCTCGACCCGGACGCGGTCCTTGAGTACCTGCTGCCGATCATCGAACCGGCCGAGGTCGCGGCGTTCGGGTTCACACGGGGCTGGATGCGGACGCAGGCCGCCCGGATCGCCGACCCGCGCTCCCCCGCGCACCAGCTGGGCAGGCAGTTGAACCTGCCGCCCTCGTATCTGCTGATACACCGCGTGACGCTGAGCACGATCGGGGTGCTCTGTCAGCTGAACGCGACGGTGCGGCTGCGGGACGAACTGGAGGAGTGGCTGCCGGGCTTCGTCGAGGCGGAGCTCGAAGCGGAGGCCGAAGGGGAGGCCGAGGCGGTGCTCGAAGCGGAGTGAGGGGAGGGCCGGCCGGCCGTCACCACCAGGTGGAGTCGAGCCGGCCCTCGATGGAGCGGATGTTCTCGCGGGCGCAGCGGTCACAGATGTACTGGCGGCTGCCGTTCTCCACCGAGCAGGTCCAGGTCATCGGGAGCGTCTCGGCGGTCGTGCCGCAGCGGGCGCAGACGATGGGCTCCTCGGGATGCCGGGCGTCGTTCACCTCTCCGACGATAGCCCCTGGGGCGGCAGCGCGACGCAACGCACCGCGGGGGGCGCGGCGGTGGGGGCCGCCCCCCCGGGGGGGTTTCGCTTCCCTTGTTATATGACCATGGCCGCCGCC
>NZ_JBHXPI010000051.1:4952-33384 GCF_042718575.1 Streptomyces sp. NPDC058579 | reverse complement strand
CTGCGGGCGAAGTGTTGGGGGGCGTGGGGTTGCGGGGGGTCGTGCACGTCTGGGTGGTTAGCCCCGGGGGGGGGCGCGGGTCGACACGCAGGGCGGGGGCGGGTCCGTTCGGACCGGCCCCCGCGGGGTTCTCTCAGATCAGTTCATGACAGCCATGGCCAGCGCGCGGCGGGCGCGCAGGGACACGCGCTCGGCGCGTCGCTGCATGCGCCGGGCGGCGACCAGGCGCACGGCCTGGCGTTCCGCCTCGGCTTCCCGCCGGCGGTCGTGCATATGCGCACGCGCCAGGGCTTCTGGGATGAGTTGCATTTCGCGGGTCCTGTTCTGACGCGAGGCGTTCGCGCCGGTGATGGTGACGTCTGGGGTCGCGGAGCCGGAGGGCTCGCTGGTGGAAGAGGTCATCGGGGCCTGCTTCTGGGGATCGTGCGTGAGGGGTCGGTCGATGGTGCCGGTGACGTTCATGCCGCGACCGGGTTCTTGCGCGGACGACCACGCGGCCGCTTGCGGGCGACGACCACGCCCTGGACGAACAGCTCTCCGCCCCAGACGCCCCACGGCTCACGCCGCTCCTGCGCACCGGCGAGGCAGGCCTCCATCAGCGGGCAGGTACGGCAGAGGGACTTGGCGTACTCGACGTCCGCCGGGGACTCGGCGAAGAAGACCTCCGGGTCGTACGAGCGGCAGGGGACGGGTACGCCGAGGTTCTCGATGGCGTCGTCGAGCGCGGTGAGCGCGGTGAGGGGGGTCAAGGTGGAGTCCTCCGTGAGGCCGGGCGGGGGGATCGTTTCGGAAGGCGGTACGGACGGGGCGTGCGCTTCGAGTTGCACGGTGGTTGTTCCTCGTCTGGTCGTTCCGGCTGTTGGCCGGGGTTTCGGCTGGTACCGGTGGTGCTGGTTCCGAGGCCCCTTCGCTCCGTCCGTCCCCGTTCGGGGACAAACAGAAGGGCCGCGGATCCCTGGTGGGGTTCCGCGGCCCTGAAGGCGCCGGCCTGATCAGGTCAGGCTGGATCACTCCAGGGTTCGAGCCCACGGAAGGCCCACATCGTGTGGTGCTGCTTCGTCTCGTGTCCGGCACCGGTCGCCGCGAAGGCATAGGCCTTGGCCTTGCCTGCCGCTACTCCTGCTTCCAGTGCCTCGGTCGGTCGCTCGCTGCGCTCCATGACGGGAAGACCCGCCAGGTCGGCGGCCGGCCGCAGGGAAGCGGCGGGGGCCGCGATGGCGCCGGACAGACCGGTGCCACTGAGACCGTTGCCAAGGAACGCCGAGCCGGAGAGGCCGAGCGAGCAGGCGGAGACGACCGAGCGATCGGTCATTTTGTCGGTGCTGACGAAGCTGACGGTGGTGCTGTTGATGTTGCTGATCACTGGAATCGCCTCCTCTCGGCGTCTCGGAGGGCTCGGTGTGAGCCGGACCCTCATGTTCACTTGGACAAGTACAGCACGAAAGCAGGGCTTCGAAGAAGCCGCTGTTTCCGTGGTTAAGAACCTATGGGGCTTGCCGGGGCAGGCGCAAACTATTTTTCCGACGAGTTTTCCTCAGCTCTCCTCGTCGCCCCCTCCACCCGCCCCACCTGGCACTTCACCCGCGCAGAGCGCGAGAACATCGGCGCCGTACCGGCCCAGCTTGCGCGCGCCGACTCCGGAGATTCCGACGAGTTCGCCGTCGGTGGTGGGCACCCGCTCGGCGATCGCCATCAAGGTCTTGTCGGTGAAGACGCAGTACGCCGGCTGGCCGAGCTCCCTGGCCTGCTCGGCGCGCCAGTCGCGGAGCCGCTCGTAGAGCCCCTCGTCCATGTCGGAGGGGCAGTCCTCGCAGCGCATCAGCTTCATCTCACCGGCCTCGGTGAGCGTCGCTCCGCAGACGCGGCAGAGCACAGGACCCCGCTGCTTGCGCCGGACGACGCCCGCGCCGCGCTCGACGGAGCCGCCACGGCCCGCGAAGCCGCTGCTCGCGCCGAGGCCGCCGGAGCCGGGCCGCAGCCCCTGGAGGAAGCGCGTGGCCCGCCGGGAGGCGCGGCCGCCCGGGGAGCGGGAGAGCGCCCAGGAGAGCGAGAGGTGGAGCCGGGCGCGGGTGACGCCGACGTACAGCAGGCGGCGCTCCTCCTCGACCTGCTCGTCGGTCTTGGCGTACGTGATCGGCATCATGCCCTCGGTGAGGCCGACCAGGAAGACGGCGTCCCACTCCAGGCCCTTCGCCGCGTGCAGGGAGGCGAGGGTGACGCCCTGGACGGTCGGGGCGTGCTGGGCGGCGGCCCGCTCGTCCAGTTCGGCGACCAGGTCGGAGAGGGTCGCGCCGGACTTGGCGCGGGCGAAGTCCTCGGCGAGCCGGACAAGGGCGGCCAGGGACTCCCAGCGGTCGCGGACGGCGCCGGAGCCGGCGGGCGGCTCGCTGGTCCACCCCTTGGTGGAGAGCACGGCGCGGACCTGGGCGGGCAGGTCCTCGACGTCGTCGAGCAGGGAGTCGTTCCCCCCGGCGCGGGCGGCGCCGCGCAGGGCGATGCCGGCCTCCCGTACCTCCTGGCGCTCGAAGAAGCGCTCGGCGCCCCGCAGCTGGTAGGGCACGCCCGCGTCGGCGAGGGCCTGTTCGTAGACCTCGGACTGGGCGTTGATCCGGTAGAGCACGGCGATCTCGCCGGCCGGGACGCCGGCCGCGATCAGGTCGCGGATGCGGCGGGCGGTGCCCTCGGCCTCGGCGGGCTCGTCGGCGTACTCGCTGTAGGCGGGCTCGGGGCCCGGGTCGCGCTGGGAGACCAGCTCCAGGCGGTGCTCGGCGGCCCGGCCGCGGGCCTGGCTCAGGAGCCCGTTGGCGAGGTGCACGACCTGGGGAGTGGAGCGGTAGTCCCGGACCAGCTTGACCACCGTGGCCTCGGGGTGGCGGGTGCGGAAGTTCAGCAGGTGGTCGGGGGTGGCGCCGGTGAAGGAGTAGATCGTCTGGCTGGCGTCGCCGACGACGCAGAGGGTGTCGCGGTCGCCGAGCCACAGGTCGAGCAGGCGCTGCTGGAGCGGGGAGACGTCCTGGTACTCGTCGACCACGAAGTGGTGGTACTGGCGGCGGATCTGATCGGCGATGTCGTGCCGGTCCTGGAGGATGGCGACCGTGAGCAGCAGCACGTCCTCGAAGTCGATCACCGAGCGGTCGCGCTTGAGCTGCTCGTACATCCCGTAGATCTGGCCGATCTCGGCCGGGTCGCGCGGCGCCTCGCGGACGGACTTGGCGACGACGGTCGGGTAGTCGGCGGGGACGGTCTGGGTGACCTTGGCCCACTCGATCTCGCCGGTCACGTCCCGCAGCTCGTTCCGGTCGAGCCGGACGCGGCAGCGCGCGGCGGCCTCGGCGACGAGCTGGACCTTGCGCTCCAGGAGCCGCGGAAGATCACCACCGACGGCTTTCGGCCAGAAGTACTGGAGCTGGCGGAGGGCCGCGGAGTGGAACGTACGGGCCTGGACGCCGCCCGCGCCGAGCTCCCGGAGCCGGCCGCGCATCTCTCCGGCGGCCCGGTTGGTGAACGTGACGGCCAGCACACCGCTGGGCTGGAGTATCCCCGCCCGCACGCCGTAGGCGATGCGGTGCGTGATCGCCCGGGTCTTGCCCGTGCCGGCTCCCGCCAGCACGCACACCGGACCGTGCAGGGCGAGGGCGACCTCGCGCTGCTCAGGGTCGAGCCCGTCGAGCACCGCGTCGGCCGACTCGGGGACCTGCGGGAAGAGAGTGGAGTGCGTTGCTGCTGTCACTCCGCCATGCTGCCAGGTCGCCGGGGGTGGATGCGGCGGGTTGTCCACAGGCCCGGGGCGCCGGTCGTACGAATTCGGGAATGCCGGGCGGAGCACGTACGTTCTTTTCCTCGGTACCCACACCGCGAACAGAGGAGCGCCAGACCATGCAGGGCACTGTGACGATGTACAGCACGACGTGGTGCGGCTACTGCCGTCGGCTGAAGAGCCAGATGGACCGCGAGGGCATCGCGTACACCGAGATCAACATCGAGCAGGACCCCGAGTCGGCCGCGTTCGTGGAGAAGGCCAACGGGGGCAACCAGACCGTGCCGACCGTCCTCTTCGCCGACGGCTCGACGCTGACGAACCCGTCGCTCGCGCAGGTCAAGCAGAAGGTCGGCGTCTGAGCGCCTGAGCCTCTGGCTCCTGGCCCACCTGGCCCGCCTGGCTGAAAACAGCCCCCGTCCGGAGTTCCGGACGGGGGCTGTTTCGTGGTGACGGGCGGGTGGCGCGCGTCACACGACGTCGCCCGGCTTCGGGAGCGGCTTGCCGTACCAGAGCTCGATCAGCCGGGAGGCGATCGAGATGCCGTACGGGGGCAGCACCTCGCCCGACTCGAAGGCGGCGGCCAGCTCCTCGCGGGAGAACCAGCGGGCCTCGTGGATCTCCTCGCCGTCCACGTTTATCTCCGAGGAGGTGGCGTGCGCGAAGAAGCCCAGCATCAGGCTGGACGGGAACGGCCAGGGCTGGCTGGCGATGTACTCGACCTCGCCGATGGTGACCCCGGCCTCCTCGAAGACCTCGCGCGCCACCGACTGCTCGATCGACTCGCCCGGCTCGACGAAGCCCGCGAGGGTCGAGAACCGTCCCTCCGGCCAGTGCACCTGGCGGCCCAGGAGGGCGCGGTCCTGGTCGTCGGTGACCAGCATGATCACTGCGGGGTCGGTCCGCGGGTAGTGCTCGGCTCCGCAGGCCTGGCAGCGGCGGATGTGCCCGGCGGCCGCGATGACCGTGCGTTCGCCGCAGCGGGAGCAGAAGCGGTGCAGGCGCTGCCAGTTCTCCAGGGCGACGGCGTGCACCATCAGGCCCGCGTCGCGCGGCGAGAGCAGCAGGCCCGCCTCGCGCAGCCCCGCGGGACGGGCGGACTGGTCCATGCGGCCGGGCAGGGAGTCCTTCTGGAGGGCGAAGTACGAGACGCCGTCGTCGTCCGTGCCCAGGAAGTAGCGGTGCGTCTCGGTGACCGGGGCCTCGAAGGCCGGGGTCATGACGAGTTCGGTCCGCCCGTCGGTGCTGTCCGCGGGTTCGTCGATCAGCACCTGCCCGCCCGACACCACGAAGACCCGGGTCGTGGGGTGGCTCCAGGCGGCCGCGAGCCAGGCCTCGTCGAGGCGGTGGTGGGCGGCGCGGTCGATGCCGCTCGGGGCGGTGAGCGAGATCGGCCGGTCCGCGAACTGGCTGTTCAAGGTGGACACAGGTACTTCCAACTCCCCCGGATCGTTGTGTGGGTTCATCGCGCGTTTGAGCTGCGCAGGGCGGCGGGCAGGTCGCCCCACAGATGGGCGGCGGTCTCGACGCCCTTGAGGAGGAGATCGAGCTCGATCTTCTCGTTGGGGGCGTGCCAGCCGTCGGACGGCACCGAGATGCCCAGGAACAGCACCGGTGCTCCCAGGACGTCCTGGAGGTCCGCGGCGGGGCCAGAGCCGCCCTCGCGGGTGTAGCGGACCTTGGCGCCGTCGAAGGCCCGGCTCATCGCGCCCGCGACCGCCTTGAGGGCCGGGTGGTCGAGCGGGGTGAGGCAGGGCCGGGTGGGGGCGCCGAAGACGATCTCGTACCGGATGCCGGCGGGGACGCGGGCGGCGAGCCAGTCGCGTACCGCCAGCTCGATCTTGTCCGGGTCCTGGCCCGCGACCAGCCGGAAGGAGAGCTTCAGCTGGGCGGAGGCGGGGACGATCGTCTTGCCGCCGGGGCCCTGGTAGCCGCCGCCGATGCCGTTGACCTCGGCGGTGGGGCGGGCCCAGACGCGCTCCAGGGTGGAGTACCCGGTCTCGCCGAGGGTGCCGTGGGACTTGGCGGTGGTCAGCCAGGCCGCCTCGTCGAAGGGCAGCTCGGCGACGAGGGCCCGCTCGGCCTCGGAGAGCTCGGTCACGCCCTCGTAGAAGCCGGGGATGGCGACCCGCTCGTCCTCGTCGTGCAGGGCCGCGACCAGGCGGCCCGCGACGGTGGCCGGGTTGGGCACGGCGCCGCCGAAGGATCCGGAGTGGATGTCCTGGTCGGGGCCGTACAGCTCGATCTCGCAGTCCGCGACGCCTCGCATGCCGGTGCAGACCGTCGGGGTGGACTCGGACCACATGCCGGTGTCGGAGACGATCACCGCGTCGGCGGCGAGCCGGTCCGCGTGGGCCTCGACGAGGGCGCGGAAGTGCGGCGAACCGGACTCCTCCTCGCCTTCCACGATCAGCTTCAGGTTGACGGCGGGCGCGGTGCGTCCGGTCGCGGCGAGGTGGGCGCGGACGCCGAGGGTGTGGAAGAAGACCTGGCCCTTGTCGTCGGCGGCACCGCGCGCGTACATCCGGCCTTCGGTGACGTGCGGCTCGAACGGGTCGGTGTGCCAGCCGTCCTCGCGGGCGGCGGGCTGGACGTCGTGGTGCCCGTAGACGAGCACGGTCGGGGCGTCCGGGTCGCCGGAGGGCCACTCGGCGAAGACGGCGGGCGCGCCTGCCGTCTCCCAGACCTCGACCGTCGTGAACCCCGTGTCGGACAGCTTCTCCGCGAGCCACCGGGCGCTGCGCCGTACGTCCTCGGCGTGGGCGGGCTGCGCCGACACCGAGGGGATGCGCAACCAGCCGACGAGGTCGTCGAGGAAGGCGGCGCGATGCTGCTCGATGTACGCGCGCACTGCCTGGGTACCTACGGTCTGGACGACGCTGTCCGGGGTCTCGCTCATGCTCCTGAGCCTATCCGGCGTCCGGAGTGCGCCGGCCCAGCAGGATCCCCTCCAGCTCCGTGCGGCCGGGGAGCGACCTGGGGTGTACGACCTCACCCGTACGGACGTACACGAAGGCGGCGGCGACCTCGTCGGGATCGAGGCCGTGCTGCTCGGCCCAGGCGAGCCGGTAGATCGCCAGCTGGAGCGGGTCGGCGGTGCGGAGGTGGCTGGTCTTCCAGTCGACGATCTCGTACGCGCCGGTGTCCGGGTCCCGGTAGACGGCGTCGATCCTGCCCCGGACGACCCGGCCCGCGAGGGAGAGGTGGACGGGGACCTCGACGCGGTACGGGCTGCGCCGGGCGTACGCGGTGAGGGCGAAGGCCTCCTTGAGGGCGTCCAGGTCACGCTCGTCCACGATCTCCGGTTCGCCGGCGAACTCCTCGCCGCCGGGGAGCTCGTCCGGGCCGAGCATCGGGAGCGGCAGCTCCTCGAACCGGGACTCCACCCACGCGTGGAACCGCGTCCCGCGCCGGGCGGCGGGCTGCGGGGGCCGGGGCATGGGCCGGGCCAGTTCCTGGGCGAAGCCGTCGGGGTCCTCGGCGAGGCGGAGGACCTGGGAGGCGGAGAGGTAGGCGGGCAGGAGGACGTCTCGGGTGGTGGCGCGGGTGCGGCGGAGTTCTGTGGTGAGGGAGGTCAGGTCGCGGTCCCAGGAGGCGAGGGTCTTTTGATCCTCGGGGGTCAGGACCGCTTCCGGTGCGTCGTCCCGGGGGGCCCTTGGTGCGGGGACCTCCTCAGCCAGGGGCTCGTCGTCCAAGAACGGGTCCTCGTCCCACGGAGGCTCTTCGTCGGGCCAGAGGTCCTCGGGGTCCTGGGGGGCGGGCCCTTGCGCGGGCAGCGCGTTCGTGGGTTGTGCCCACCCGTTCCGCCCCTGCGGAACGTATGCCCACAACGCCGCCTCCACAGCGGCCGCAGCTCTCCGGCGCCGTACCAAGGACTCTTCGTCCAGCGGTAGCGGCCAGGACTCGTCCTGGGTGTGTTTCTGGAGGGTGGGGTTCTCGGTGTCCTTCTCCGGTTCGTCCTCCCAGGCCTCGATCTCGCCGAAGCCCGCCGCGCAGTGGTCGTACAGGGCGTGGAGGAACGCCGAGGGGCCTCGGGGCTTCTTCTGGGACGGGCCCCACCAGTGGGCGGAGGCGAGGAGGAGGGAGCGGGGGCGGGTGAAGGTCACGTAGCCGAGGCGGAGCTCCTCGGTGTGCTGGTGGTCGCGCATCGCCTCCTTGAAGCTCTTCAGCGCCGCCGCGTCCCAGGTGGTGATCGCCGGCAGCGTCCCTGCGTCGCCGCGCAGGGCGTGCGGGAGGACCTGCGGCTGCGAGGTCCACGACTCGCGGGACCTGGTGCTCGGGAACTGGGAGGTGACCAGGCCGGGCACCGCCACGACGTCCCACTCCAGGCCCTTGGACTTGTGTGCGGTGAGGACCTTGACCGTGTTCTCGCCGCCCGGGAGCGCGTTGTCGAGGCCCTTCTCGTACTGCGCGGCCGTGCGCAGGAAGCCGAGGAAGGCCAGCAGGGTCGCCTCGCCGTCGAGGGAGGCGAAACCGGCGGCTATGTCGAGGAAGTTCGACAGGGTCTCGCGGCGCCGGGCGGCGAGCGCGTGCGGGGAGGCGGAGAGTTCGACCTCGAGGCCGGTGGTGGCGAGGACCCGGTGCAGGACGTCCATGAGGGGGTCGGCGAGCGAGGAGCGCAGGGAGCGCAGCTCGGCGGCGAGGCGGGCGAAGCGGACCCGGGCCTCGCCGGAGAACGGCAGGCCGTCGTCCTCGCCGCCGGAGTCCAGGAAGGTGTCGAGCGCGTCGGCGAGCGAGACGACCTCGGCCGGGTCGACGCCCTCGACCGCCGCCGCGAGCCGCTCGTCGGCGTCGGCGCCGTCGTCCCCGGCACGCTCGCGGTGGACGAGGAGCCGGGCGCGGCGGCCCAGGAGGGCGAGGTCGCGGGGGCCGATGCGCCAGCGGGGCCCGGTCAGGAGACGGACCAGGGAGGCGTTGGCGCCGGGGTCCTGGAGGACCTCGCAGACGGCGACGAGGTCGGCGATCTCGGGGAGGTGGAGCAGCCCGGAGAGCCCGACGACCTCGACGGGCACGTCACGGGCGACCAGCGCGGCCTGGATGGCCGGGAAGTCGGTCGCCGTCCGGCACAGGACCGCGATCTCGCCGGGCTCCTTGCCCGTACGGACCAGGTGGGCGAGGGAGTCGGCGAGCCAGTCGATCTCCTCGGCGTGGGTGGGCAGGAGGGCGATCCGTACCGTGCCGTCGCGCTCCGCGCCCGGGGCGGGGCGCAGCGCCTCCACGCCCGCGTGCATGGCGCGCAGGGGCGTGGCGAGCCCGTTGGCGAGGTCGAGGAGGCGGCCGCCGCTGCGCCGGTTCTCGGAGAGCGCGTGGCGGGTGGCGGGGGTGCCGTCCTCGTACGGGAAGTGGGCGGGGAAGTCGTCCAGGTTGGCGACGGAGGCGCCGCGCCAGCCGTAGATCGCCTGGCAGGGGTCGCCGACGGCGGTGACGGCGTGTCCCGTACCCCCGCCGAACAGTCCGGAGAGCAGCAGCCGCTGGGCGACGGACGTGTCCTGGTACTCGTCCAGGAGCACCACCCGGAACTCGTCGCGCAGGATCGCGCCGACCTCCGCGCGCGTGGTGGCGAGTTCGGCGGAGAGGGCGATCTGGTCGCCGAAGTCGAGCAGATCGCGGGAGCGCTTGGCGGCGCGGTAGCGGACGACGAGGTCGAGCAGTTCGCGGCGGGCGGCGGCCGCCTCGGGGACCTTGCGCAGGTCGGCGTTGGTGAGCTTGGCGCGGGCGAGCGTGTCGAGGAGCTCGGAGTCGTACGCCCTCAGCTCCTCGGGCTCCACGAGGTGTTCGGCCAGCTCGGCGTCGAGGGCGAGGAGGTCGCTGACGAGGGTCGGGAAGGACTTGGTGAGCGCCGGGTACGGTCCGGGCGCCTCGCGCAGCACGCGCGCGGCGAGCTGGTAGCGGGTGGCGTCGGCGAGGAGGCGGGAGGTGGGCTCCAGGCCGATGCGCAGGCCGTGGTCGGTCAGGAGCTGGCCGGCGAAGGCGTGGTACGTCGAGATGCGCGGCTCGCCAGGGGGGTTGTCCGGGTCGATGGCGTCGGGGTCGGTCACCCCGGCGCGTACGAGGGCGGTGCGGACGCGTTCGGCGAGTTCACCGGCGGCCTTGTTGGTGAAGGTCAGGCCGAGGACCTGTTCGGGCGCGACCTGGCCCGTGCCGACCAGCCAGACCACTCGGGCGGCCATCACCGTCGTCTTGCCGGAACCGGCTCCGGCCACGATGACCTGCGGGGCGGGCGGCGCGATGATGCAGGCCGTCTGCTCCGGGGTGAACGGGATGCCGAGAAGCTCCTTGAGCTGCTCGGGGTCGGTGATGCGTGCGGTCACCTCAGAGAGGCTAACCGGCACCACTGACAGCGCCGAACGTGCGCGACACCGTCAGGCCTGGGTGCCCGGGTCCAGCTTCGTCAGGTCCACCGTCTCGTCCGCCGGCGGTACGACGACCTTGACCGGCTTGTCGAAGTCGGAGAGCTCGACGGAGCCCGGTTCCTCGCCGCCGGTCTTGACCATCTTGAGGATGTAGGGCTTGCCCTCCTGCGCGACGGACACCGTGGTCGTCAGGCCGCCGGGCTTCTTCTTCACGAGGGTCGCGACGGGGGTCCCGTCGACCTCGGCGTCCGGTCCCCGGGTCAGGCCCTGGCGGTCTCCCTTGTCGTCGCCGAGGTCGGAGAGGACCGCGTCGAGGTCGCAGACCCCGCTCAGGTCGCTGCTGCCGGCCTGCCCGGGCGTGATCTTCAGCCAGCGTCCCTTGACGAGCTCGATCGTGGCGTCGATCTGGGGCGGGGGCACGCCCTGGGAGGTCATGGAGGCGCGCCAGAACTTCTCGTCGCCCTTCAGGTACGTGATCCGGTCGGCCTGGCGCAGCTCGGCGGTGCCGCCGTCGACCTTCATCACGCCGGTGCAGTTGTTCTTGTCGTCGAGGGCGATGTCGAGGTCGAGGGCCTGTCCCTCGGACACGACCCGCCCGGTCATCCGGAGCGAGCTCGCGGACTGGGTGGCGTCGACGGCCCGGTCGGCGATGGCGTCGGGGGTGAGGTTCGCGAAGGGGTCGGGGGTGGGAGCGGCGACCGCCACCTGGGGAGCCGCGGTTCCCGGCTGTGCCGAGGCGGCGGGGGCGGCGAACCCGACGGTCAGCCCGGCCGCCGCGACGGTCGCCGCCGCGCAGACGGCCGCCGCCGCCCTGCGGGCCCTGCGGTGGGGGGTGGACGGCGCCATGGCGAGCCTCCTCGCGGATTCTCCCGTTCACCCACCAGGGTGACCCCGGGGGCGGGTGGCCGCGACTTCGGGCGCGCGGCAAGGCCCGTATGCAGACCCGTACCCAGGCCCGTACCCAGACCCGCTTCGCGGCCGTCACTCCACGATGTGGCGGCCCTCAGGCTGGGCGCTGCACGCGGAGCGGAAGGTGCAGTGGGTGCAGTGCTGGCCGGTGCTCGGGGTGAAGCGCTCGTCGAGGACCCGGCCGGCGGCGGTGGCCAGCAGGTCCCCGACCCACTCGCCCGCGAGGGGCTCCTGCGCCTGGACCTTCGGCAGGGTGTCCCCGCCCTCCTTCTTGGGGGCGGGCTGGCGGAGCTGGACGAGTTCGGCGCCGCCGGGGTCGGGGCGGCGGCCGTCGAAGACCTCGTCCAGGGCTCCTTCGCGTACCGCGAGCTGGTAGACGGCGAGCTGGGGGTGGTGGGCGACCTCGTCCTTGGTGGGCGCGGACTTGCCGGTCTTGAAGTCGACGACGTACGCGCGGCCGTGCTCGTCGGTCTCGACGCGGTCCATGGAGCCGCGGATCCGCACCTCGTACGCGCCCGCTTCGAGGGTCACGTCGAAGTCGTGCTCGGTGGCGGCGGGAGTACGGCCGCCACGGTCCATGACGTGCCACTGCAGGAAGCGTTCCAGCGCCACGCGCGCGTGGGCCTTCTCCTGGGCGGACTTCCAGGGGGCGTCGAAGGCGAGCCCGTCCCAGACCGAGTCGAGCCGGGCCATGAGGACGTCGAGGTCGGCCGGGGTCCGGCCGGAGGCGACCTCGTCGGCGAGGACGTGGACGACGTTGCCGAAGCCCTGGGCGGCGGTCGCGGGCGCGGCGGCCTTCACCTCGCGGCCCAGGAACCACTGGAGGGCGCAGGTGTTGGCGAGCTGGTCGAGGGCCGAGCCGGAGAGGGCGACCGGGTGGTCGCGGTCGCGGAGCGGCACCTGGCTGCGGGTGGGCTCGAACAGGCCCCACCAGCGGTCGGGGTGGGCGGCCGGGACGAGCGGCTGGCCTTCGTCGTCGGTGAGCGCGGCGAGCTGGGCGAGGCGCTGCGCGGCGGCGTCCCTGAGGGCGTCGGAAGCGGCCGGGTCGACGGTCGTGGCGCGCAGCTCGGCGACGAGCGCGGCGACGGCGAGGGGGCGGCGGGGGCGGCCTGTGACGTCCTTGGGTTCGGGGCCGAGTTCGGTGAGGAAGCGGGAGGGCTGGTCGCCGTCGTCGGCGGGGGTCTTGACGGCGGTGACGACGAGCCGGTCGCGGGCGCGGGTGGCGGCGACGTAGAAGAGCCGGCGCTCCTCGGCGAGGAGGGCGCCGGGCGTGAGGGGTTCGGCGATGCCGTCGCGGCCGATGCGGTCGGCCTCCAGGAGGGAGCCGCGGCGGCGCAGGTCGGGCCAGAGGCCCTCCTGGACCCCGGCCACCACGACGAGGCTCCATTCGAGGCCCTTGGAGCGGTGGGCGGTCATGAGGCGGACGGCGTCGGGGCGGGTCTGGCGCTTGGAGAGGGTGTCGGCGGCGATGTCCTGGGCGTCGAGTTCTTCGAGGAAGTTCAGGACGCCGCGGCCACCGACGCGGTCCTCGGCGCGGGCGGCGGTCTCGAAGAGCGCGCAGACGGCGTCGAGGTCGCGGTCGGCGTTGCGGGCGGCCGCGCCGCCCCGGAGCGCGGCGCGCTCCAGGCGACCGGGCCAGGGGGTGCCGTTCCAGAGCAGCCAGAGGGCCTCTTCGGCGGTGCCGCCCGCGGCGAGGCGCTCGCGGGCCTGCCGGAGCAGCTCTCCGAGCCGCCTGGCGCCACGGGCGTACGACTGGTTTTGCGCGACGAGCCGCTCGGGCTCGGCGAGCGCGCGGGCGAGCAGAAGGTCGGAGGGCGGCGGCACCTTGTTGCCCCCGGCCCGCTCCTCGTCCCGCAGCGCCCGCCCGAGCCGCCGCAGGTCGGCGGGGTCCATCGCGGCGAGCGGCGAGGCGAGCAGCGAGAGCGCGGTCTCGGTGTCGAGCCAGACGGGGGCGGGGGCGGGAGCCTGCGGGCCGTCCTCGGGCGCGTCGGCGGCCTCAAGGGCCTCCGAAACGTCGGCTTCCGAAGCGGAAGCCTCCGAAGCGTCGGCCTCCGCCCCAAGCGCCCCCTCCCCCGCCCTCGCCGCCGCCCGCAACGCCAGCAGCAGCGGGGCCACCGCCGGTTCGTGGCGCAGCGGGGTGTCGGCGGTGTCGGTCTCCAGCGGGACCCCGGCGGCCGTGAGTGCGCGACGGAGGCCCGGGACGGTCGACGTCGCGCGGACCAGCACCGCCATGTCGTGCCAGGGGACCCCGTCCTCCAGGTGCGCGCGGCGCAGCAGGTCGGCGATGTTGTCGGACTCCGTGGACGCCGTCGGGTACGTGAAGACCTCCACCCGCCCGCCGCCGCGCACCGCCGCCAGGTCGCGGTGGGCGCGGACCTTGTCGGCGGGCAGCCGGGGCAGCGGCATGCGCCGGGTGAGCTCCCGGGTCGCGGTGAGCAGCTCCGCGCCCGAGCGCCGGGAACGTGTCAGGACCCGGACCTCCGCCGGGCGCCCGCCCAGGCCCGCGAAGGTGTCGGGGAAGTCGAGGATGCCGTTCACGTCCGCGCCCCGGAAGGCGTAGATCGACTGGTCCGGGTCGCCGAAGGCGACCACCGTGCGGCCGCCCCCCACCAGCGCCCGCAGCAGCCGTACCTGCGCCGGGTCGGTGTCCTGGTACTCGTCCACGAAGACCGCGTCGTACTCCGGCAGCGTCACCCGCTCGGCCAGCAGCACCGCCCGGTGCACCAGCTCCGTGTAGTCGAGGACCCCCTGGAGGTCCAGGACGTCCAGGTACTCCGCCAGGAAGCCGGCCGCCGCCTTCCAGTCGGGCCGCCCCACCCGCTGGGCGAACTCGGCGAGCGCCCTCGGCCCGAGCCCCAGTTCGCGGGAGCGCGCGAGGACCGCCCGTACCTCGTCGGCGAAGCCCCGGGTCGTCAGGCAGGCCCGCAGTTCGTCGGGCCACCGCACCCGCGCGAGCCCCGCCTTCGCCAGGTCGATCTGGCCCTCGAGGAGTTCCCGTACGGCGAGGTCCTGCTCGGGTCCTGACAGCAGCCGCAGCGGCTCCGCGAAGAGCTCCGCGTCCTGGTGCGCGCGGATCAGGGCGTAGCAGTACGAGTGGAACGTGGTCGCCTGCGGCGGCCTGCTCCCGCCGAGCCGCGCGGCCATCCGGTCGCGCAGTTCGACGGCCGCCTTGCGGCTGAAGGTGAGGACGAGGAGCCGTTCCGGGTCCGCGCCCTTCTCGATCCGGGCGGCGACCGACTCCACCAGGGTCGTCGTCTTTCCGGTGCCCGGTCCGGCGAGGACGAGGAGTGGTCCGCCCGCGTGGTCAACCACTTCGCGCTGCGTTGCGTCAAGGACAGGGGGATCCGCCCGCTCCGGCTCGGTGCGCACCAGCCGGTACGCGCCCGTGGTCCGCCCCTGGTACGGCGTGCGCCGGGTGGTGGAGGAGGAACTCACGTGGATCGACCGGTCCTGAGCGAAGTGGTGGAGAGGCGGAGACGTGTACGGGGCGAACGACGACGTTACGGGATACGGAGGACACCCGTGCCGTACTCCGTACGGGCCTCCGTACGGTCATCGAGCCGTCCGGCCCGCCGGGCCATGGGCAAAGCTGTCACGTGTGAGTTCCCGCACGCCCGCCCGCACGCCCGTCCGCGCCGTCCGCTCCGGTCCCGCCGTCCACTCCGGTCCCGCCGTCCTGTCGTCCGTCCCATCGCGCCCGCCGCATGTCGATCTTCGGCACATGCCCGTCGGCGGACCGGCCGGCCTGCCGCAGCGGTGTGCCCTCCTCGCGGTAGTGGCCGAGGGCGCGCAGCTCGTGGCCCGGCAGGAGCGCGCCGTCCGCGCGCACCACACGCCACCACGGCACCGCCCCGCCGTAGAGGGACATCACCCGGCCGACCTGGCGCGGGCCTCCCTCGCCGAGCCACTCGGCCACGTCTCCGTACGTCATCACGCGGCCCGGCGGGATCAGCTCCGCGACCTCCAGGACCCGTTCCGCGTACTCCGGAAGCTCCTCCACGCTCATCCGCCCCATCCTGCCTCACCCCACCGACAACGCCCTGTTGCCTCCGTCGGCCCCCGCTTCATGCCACCATCGTCCGGGCGGTGACTGGTGATACGAGATCAAGAGCGACAAGACGAACAAGAAGAACAAGAATTCGTACGAGACGACAAACACGCGGCACACGCGGTACGTACGACACAGGCAGAGACGGACATGGTGATGGGGCACGACGCTCAGCCTCCTGAGGAGGAGGCGCGCCCCGGCACGCCCGGCCCCGAAACGCCGACCCCGGGCCCGCCCGCCCAGGACACGCGGGCGCACGGCCTCGGCCACGGCCCCTCCCCCGAGCTCGTCCCCGACTCCGTCCCCGAGGGCGAGCCGAGCGAGCGCGTCTCCCAGGACGAACCGCTGCTCGCCGCGCGCGTGCACCGGCCCTCCGACCTGATGCGGCTGCTCATCGGCGTCCTCGCGATCGCCGTGGTCATCGCCATCGCCGCCTTCGCCCACGGCACCACCTCCGGTCTGGAGGAGGACATCAACAAGGGCGCCGGTGGCGCCCCCGACGTCTTCGTCAAGATCGCCGGGCTCGTCTCCAGCATCGCCGTCCTGCTCGTGCCGGTCGCCTTCGCCATCGAACGGCTGATCAAACGCGACGGGCTGCGGATCGCCGACGGCGTCCTCGCCGCCGTGCTCGCCCACGGCGTCACCCTCGCCACCGACCTCTGGGTCGCCAAGGCAGCGCCCGGCACGATCCAGGACGCGCTGACCCAGCCCGCGACCGGGGGCGGTCTCACCGACCCGGTGCACAACTACCTCGCGCCCGTCATCGCGTACATGACGGCCGTCGGCATGGCCCGCAGGCCGCGCTGGCGGGTGAGCCTGTGGGCGGTGCTGCTGCTCGACGCGTTCACGATGCTGGTCGCCGGGTACACCACCGCGTTCTCGGTCATCCTGACCGTGCTGATCGGCTGGACCGTCGCGTACGGAACGCTCTACGCGGTCGGCTCCCCGAACGTCCGGCCCACCGGGCAGACCCTGCTCGCCGGTCTGCGCCGGGTCGGCTTCAAACCGGTCACGGCGCTGCGCGCCGAGGGCGCGGGCGTGCCGGACTCCGCCGACAGCGGGGACCGGGGCCGCCGGTACATCGTCACGCTGGAGGAGGGGCCACCGCTCGACGTCACGGTCGTGGACCGCGAGCAGCAGGCGCACGGCTTCTTCTACCGCGCGTGGCGCAGGCTGACCCTGCGGGCGATCACCACCCGCCGCTCGATCGTCTCGCTGCGCCAGGCCCTCGAGCAGGAGGCGCTGCTCGCGTACGCGGCGATCGCCGCCGGGGCGAACGCGCCCAAGCTGATCGCCACCTCCGAGCTCGGTCCGGACGCCGTGATGCTCGTGTACGAGCACCTGGGCGGCCGGAACCTGGACTCGCTGGACGACGCGGAGATCACCGACGAGCTGGTGCGGAGCGCCTGGCGTCAGGTGCGGGCGCTCCAGTCGCGCCGGATCGCGCACCGGCGGCTCACGGGCGACGCGATTCTGGTGGATCGTTCCGGCAAGGTGATCCTGACCGACCTGCGGGGCGGCGAGATCGCCGCGGGCGACCTGATCCTGCGGATGGACATCGCCCAGCTGCTCACCACCCTCGGTCTGCGGGTGGGCGCCGAGCGCGCGGTGGCCGGGGCCGTGGACGTGCTCGGCCCGGACGCCATCGCCGACTGTCTCCCCCTGCTCCAGCCGATCGCGCTGAGCCGCTCCACGCGCGCGACGCTCAGGAAACTGGCCCGCGAGCGGTCGAAGCGCGACCGCGAGGCCGTCATCGAAGCCTCGGAGGCGGCGAAGCGGGCCCGGGTGGAGGCCGCCGTGGCCGAACCGGGGACCGGCACGGTCGAGTCCAGGATCGACCGCAAGTCCGACCGGAAGCTGGAGAAGGCGGAGAAGCAGGCCGAGAAGCGGGCCATCGACGAGGCGCTCGACGACGCCCGCGAGGAGGATCTGCTGGCGCAGATCCGCCAGCAGGTGCTGCTGATCCGTCCGCAGGCGCCGGTCGAGCCGGTCCGCCTGGAGCGGATCAAGCCGCGCACGCTCATCAGTCTCATCGCCGGCGCCGTCGCCGCGTACTTCCTGCTCTCGCAGATCGCCCGGACGCCGCTGTCGACGGTCAGCTCGGCGGACTGGCGCTGGGTGGCGGCGGCCGCGCTCTTCTCGGCGCTGAGCTACATCGCCGCCGCGATGAGCCTGCTCGGCTTCGTACCGGAGCGGGTCGGCTTCTGGCGGACGGTGGTCGCGCAGGTGGCCGGGTCGTTCGTGAAGATCGTCGCCCCGGCGGCGGTCGGCGGTGTCGCCCTGAACACCCGGTTCCTCCAGCGCTCGGGGGTACGCCCTGGGCTCGCGGTGGCGAGCGTCGGCGCCTCGCAGCTGTTCGGGCTCGGCGCGCACATCCTCCTGCTGCTCCTCTTCGGCTATCTGACGGGTACGGAGAAGTCGCAGTCCTTCACCCCGTCCCGGACGGTCATCGCCGGCCTGTTGACGGTGGCGGTCCTGGTCCTCGTGGTGACGGCGATCCCGTTCATGCGGAAGTTCGTCTCGACCCGGCTGCGCTCGCTCTTCGCGGGCGTCGTGCCGCGCATGCTGGACGTGCTCCAGCGGCCGCTGAAGCTGCTCACGGGCATCGGCGGCATGCTGCTCCTGACCGGTGTGTTCGTGCTCTGCCTGGACGCCTCGATCCGCGCGTTCGGCCACGACGCCCAGGGCCTCAGCTACGCCAGCGTGGCCGTCGTCTTCCTCGCGGGCAACGCGCTCGGCTCGGCTGCGCCGACCCCTGGCGGTGTGGGCGCGGTCGAGGGCGCGCTGACCCTCGGGCTGGTCGCGGTCGGCCTCCCCATCGAGGTCGCGACCCCGGCGGTGCTCCTGTACCGGATCCTGACTCTGTGGCTGCCGGTGCTGCCGGGCTGGATCTGCTTCAACTGGCTGACGAAGCAGGGAGCGCTGTAGGGGGAGCGGGCGCGGCCGACCTCCACTTGATAGGCAAGTCATTACTTGCCTATCGTGGGGGTCATGGCTGATGATGTCTTCAAGGCGCTGGCCGACCCCACCCGCCGGCTCATCCTCGACGAGCTGGTGGACCGGGACGGCCAGACCCTTTTCGAGATATGCACACGGCTGGTGACCAAGCACGACGTGGGTCTTTCGCGTCAGGCGATCAGCCAGCACCTGGCCGTACTGGAATCCGCGGGTCTGCTGCTGACGCGGCGCGAAGGCCGCTACAAGTTCCACGACCTCCAGACCGGACCGCTCGAGCGCATCGTGACCCGGTGGCTCAGGCCGGACACACCCCCCAGGCCGGACACTCCCCCCGACACACCGGAGAGCACCCCATGAGGATCCACCTCACCCCGATCTACGTCGACGACCAGAAGAAGGCGCAGGCCTTCTACACCGACGTCCTCGGCTTCCGGCTGAAGCACGAGATCCCGCTGGGCCCGGCCCTGTGGCTGACCGTGGTCTCCCCCGAGAACCCGGACGGGACCGAGCTGCTCCTGGAGCCCTCGCAGGGGCACCCCGCGGTGAAGCCGTACCGCGAGGCGCTGTTCAACGACGGCATCCCGCTCGCCTCCTTCGCCGTCGACGACGTGCAGGCGGAGTTCGACCGGCTGACCGCGCACGGCGTGCGGTTCACCCAGGACCCGCTGGCCATGGGCAACGTCACGACGGCGGTCTTCGACGACACCTGCGGAAACCTGATCCAGCTCGTCCACGCCGCATAGGCACCTGCCACAAAGGCACCTGAAGCCCCCGGCCACCCCTCCCCCGGCTGGCCCACTCGCCCGCGCGGGGGGCGGGGGTCCGGCGGACCATGGCCCTATGCCGATCTCCGCCGCGCAGCGCGCCGCCCTCTTCACCGCGACCACCGTGCTGCTCGCCGCCGGATGCTCGAACGGCGGAGACGACGACGAGGCGTCGGACCGGCCCACGGATCTCGCCGGACTCGCGGCGCAGCAGCTGGAATGGGCGCCCTGCCCGCCACCGTCGCCCGCCGAGGGCGGCGGCGCGGCCCCCTCCCCGCTCCCCGGTGGCACCCCCTGGGAGTGCTCCTTCATGGACGCGCCGCGCGACTACGCCGATCCCGGCGGCGAGACGATCGAGCTGGCCCTGATCCGCGCCAAGGCCCGTGACCAGGAGCGGCGGATCGGCTCCATGATCTACAACTTCGGCGGCCCCGGCGGCTCCGGCGTCACCGGCCTGCCGTCCTTCGCCCCGGACTACGAGAAGCTCCGCTCCCGCTACGACCTGGTCTCCTTCGACCCGCGCGGCGTCGGCCGCAGCGAGGACGTCAACTGCCTCGGCGACAAGGAGTTGGACGCCTACTACGCCCAGGACTTCACCCCGGACGACGCCGCAGAGGAACGGACCCTCTCCGACGCGCAGAAGAAGTACGCCACCGGCTGCGAGGACGAGTCCGGGGTGATGCTCCCCCACGTCGGCACCGAGAACGCCGCCCGCGACATGGACCTGATGCGCCAGGTACTCGGCGACGACAAGCTCCACTACTTCGGCATCTCGTACGGCACCGAACTCGGCGGCGTGTACGCCCACATGTTCCCGAAGAACGTCGGCCGCGCCCTCTTCGACGCGGTCATCGACCCGAACGCCGGCACCGAGGAGGGCGCACTCGGCCAGGCAAGGGGCTTCCAGCTCGCCCTGGACAACTTCGCGAAGGACTGCGTGGCGCGCGGCGACGAGTGCACGCTGCCCGGCTCGACGGTCGCCGAGATCGAGGGCTTCATCCTCGACCTGCTCGCCGAGCTCGACAAGAAGCCGATCGCCGGCATCGGCGACCGCAAGCTCACCCAGACGCAGGCCATCAACGGCATCGCGCAGTCGCTGTACTCCAAGGAGTTCTGGCAGTACCTGGAGCAGGGCCTCGACGCGGCCGACGGCGGCGACGGCGGGCTCCTCCTCGCCCTCTCCGACTCCATGAACGGCCGGGACCAGAACGGCAGTTACAGCAACATCCAGGCCGCCAACGCGGCCATCAACTGCGTGGACTACAAGGAGCGCTACACCCTCGGCCAGGCCAAGGAGCGGCTGCCGGAGTTCGAGAAGACCTCGGCGGTCTTCGGCCCCTACATGGGCTGGGCGCTGTCGAGCTGCTCCCAGTGGCCGGTCCCCGGCACCTGGGAGCACCCCGACGTCTCCGCGCCCGGCTCCGCCCCCATCCTCGTGCTCGGCACGACGGGCGACCCGGCGACGCCGTACGAGGGCACCCGGGCCATGGTGGAGGCCCTCGGCGACGGCGTCGGCGTGGAGATCACGTACGAGGGCGAGGGCCACGGCGCGTACAACAGCGGCAACGCGTGCGTGCAGAACGCCGTCAACGGCTACTTCCTGGACGGCAAGATCCCGGCCTCGGGCACCGTCTGCAAGTAGCCGTCTGCATAGGATGGCGGCTTCCGGTCCGGCTCACGGGGGTTGCTGTGTCCATACGATCCATACGGATACGAGTGGCGGCCCTGGCCGTCACCGGGCTGCTGGTCGCCGGCTGCGCCGGCTCCGAGACGCCCGACACCGCGCCCAAGGGCGGCTCCACCTCCACGGACGCCAAGGGGCCCGACACCCCCGGGCTCCCCGCCTCGCTCACCGGGCAGCGCCCCGAGTGGAAGCGCTGCGACGCCCCCGAGGGCGGTGAGCGGCCCGGCCGCGACTGGCGCTGCGCCGGGGTCAAGGTCCCGCTCGACCACGCGAAGCCCGACGGGGAGACCCTCACCATCGCGCTGATCCGCAAGGAGGCCCGCGACAAGGACCGCCGGATCGGCTCGCTGCTCTTCAACTTCGGCGGCCCCGGCGCCTCCGGCGTCGATTACCTCCCGCTCGCGGCCCAGGAGTACGCCGACCTGAACAGCCGCTACGACCTGGTCTCCTTCGACCCGCGCGGCGTCTCCCGCAGCTCCGGCGTGGTCTGCCGCGACGACAAGGAGCTGGCCGCCGCCGAGGCCGGTACGGACGTCACTCCGGACACGGCGGCCGAGGAGGCCGCGTACCTCGCCGACGGCGCGGCGTTCGGCGCCGGGTGCGCCCGCCGCTCCGGCACGGTCATCCCGCACACCACCACCGAGAACACGGCCCGCGACCTGGACCTGATCCGGCACGTCCTCGGCGACGCGAAGCTGAACTACCTCGGCATCTCCTACGGCACCGAACTCGGCGCCTCCTACGCCCACCTCTTCCCCTCGCACGTCGGCAGGGCCGTCCTCGACGCGGTGGTCGACCCGACGGCCGACTCCACCGGCCACGCCCGCAACCAGGCGATCGGCTTCCAGCGGGCCCTGGACAACTACTTCAAGAGCACGGGCGAGAAGCCCGCCCAGGGCAGCGCCCGGATCGTCCGTCTCCTGGAGCGGCTCGACCGGGAGCCGCTGCGGGTCGGCGACCGGAAGCTGACCGACGGCCTGGCGCTCACCGGCATCGCGATCACGCTCTACTCCAAGAGCAGCTGGCCCCTCCTCACCTCCGCCCTCACCAAGGCCGAGAGCGGCGACGGTTCCGGCCTGCTGCGCCTCGCGGACGCCTACAACGACCGCGACGAGACGGGCCACTACGGAACCCAGTCCCACTCCCAGCGGGCGATCTCCTGCGCCGACTCCAGCGCGCGTCCGACGGTCGCGCAGGTCAAGGCCGTGCTGCCGGAGTTCGAGAAGGCGTCGCCCGTCTTCGGCGCGTTCCTGGCCTGGGACACGGCCGGCTGGTGCGCCGAGTGGCCGGTGAAGGGTCTGCGGGCCGACCCGCGGGCGAGCGCGCCCGGCGCCGGCCCGATCCTGGTCGTCGGCACGACGGGCGACCCGGCGACCCCGTACGAGGGCGCCGAGCGGATGGCGAAGGAGCTGGGCGCGGGCGTGGGTGTCCTGGTCAGCAACGAGGGCGAGGGCCACGGCGCGTACGGCACGTCGGCGTGCGTGACGCGGACGGTCGACGCGTACCTCCTGGACGGCAAGGTCCCGGCGTACGGCACGCGCTGCTCGTAGCGGCACGGGAAAGGGCCCGGACCTGTTGCCAGGTCCGGGCCCTTCTCGTACGCGTCAGTCCTAGTAGACCGGCTTGCCGGGCTCGATCTGGTGGACCCAGCCGATCACGCCGCCGCCGACGTGCACCGCGTCCGCGAAGCCCGCGGACTTGAGCACGGCGAGGACTTCCGCACTGCGGACACCCGTCTTGCAGTGCAGGACGATCCGCTTGTCCTGCGGCAGGTCCTGGAGGGCGGTGCCCATGAGGAACTCGCCCTTCGGGATCAGTCGCGCGCCGGGGATCGAGACGATCTCGTACTCGTTGATCTCGCGGACGTCGATGATGTCGATGTTCTCGCCGTCGTCGATCCACTCCTTGAGCTGCTTGGGAGTGATCGTCGAGCCGGCCGCCGCCTCCTGGGCCTCCTCGGACACGACGCCGCAGAAGGCCTCGTAGTCGATGAGCTCGGTGACGGTCGGGTTCTCGCCGCAGACCGCGCAGTCCGGGTCCTTGCGGACCTTCACCTGGCGGTACTGCATCTCCAGGGCGTCGTAGATCATCAGCCGGCCGACCAGCGGGTCGCCGACACCGGCGAGGACCTTGATCGCCTCGGTGACCTGGATGGAGCCGATGGACGCGCAGAGCACGCCCAGGACGCCGCCCTCGGCGCAGGAGGGGACCATGCCCGGCGGCGGGGGCTCCGGGTAGAGGCAGCGGTAGCAGGGACCGTACTCGGACCAGAAGACCGAGGCCTGGCCGTCGAAGCGGTAGATCGAGCCCCAGACGTACGGCTTGTTCAGCAGCACGCACGCGTCGTTGACGAGGTAGCGCGTGGCGAAGTTGTCCGTGCCGTCGACGATCAGGTCGTACTGGCTGAAGATCTCCATCACGTTCTCGGCCTCGAGCCGCTCTTCGTGGAGGATCACGTTCACGTACGGGTTGATACCGAGGACGGAGTCCTTGGCGGACTGCGCCTTGGAGCGGCCGATGTCCGCCTGGCTGTGGATGATCTGGCGCTGCAGGTTCGACTCGTCGACCTCGTCGAACTCCACGATGCCGAGCGTGCCCACACCGGCCGCGGCCAGGTACATCAGGGCCGGCGAACCGAGGCCACCGGCGCCCACACAGAGCACCTTGGCGTTCTTCAGCCGCTTCTGCCCGTCCATCCCCACATCCGGGATGATCAGGTGGCGGGAGTACCTGCGGACCTCGTCTACGGTGAGCTCGGCAGCCGGCTCGACCAGGGGTGGCAGCGACACGGGGGCTCCGTTGGTCGGTATGTCAGTACGGTTGTTCTCCCCGTAACACTGCCACGGCCCTCCTCATTCCGAGACACCCGGTCCAAGACGCGAGACGATTTCGTCCCAGTAGCCGGGCAGGGTCTGGAATGCGTTGATTCGTCCGTTGTGGTCCGTCCGGCCGGTCTGGTCGGTGAAGAAGATCGTGCCCGCGCCCTGCCAGCGGGCGATCCGCATCGCCTCGTCGAGATGGCTGCGCGGCACCCCGTGGACGAGGTGGACGAACTTCTCCGGCGGGTACTCGGCGGTCCACTCCGCCACCTGCGACCAGCGGTAGTCCGTCCACGGCCCGCAGAAGGTGACCAGCTGGTCGGCCGTCTCGGCGTAGCCGGGGTACGGATGGGTGCCGTGGCCGAGGACGAGGTGGGCCTCGCCGTCGAGCACCGCCTCCAGGGTGGCCGCGACGCGCCGCACCTCGGGCAGGTCGGCCCGGTCGCCGGGACAGCGGTCCAGGTAGAACCCCTCGACCTTGTACCAGTCGAGGAAGCGGTGGGCGTCCGAGACGATCTCGCCGAAGTCCCGCGAACCGTGGCGGAGGTCGAGGTGCCCGAGCACCTTCACGCCCGCGTTCTTGAGCCGGCCCGCCGCCTCCAGACAGTGCGGGTCGGGCCGGTCCCCCGGCCCCTCGGCCACGTTGAGCACGGCCCAGTGCAGCGGCGTGCCGGGGCGGGTCAGCTCGGCCCATTCGACCGGGGCGAGCAGCGGATGGGCGTAGCCGGGGACGCCGAAGCCCATCTCCTGGACGGCTTCTGCTGTGGTCAGATGCGGCATGCCGCCTCCATCCAGATGTCGGCGAGGGATTCCTCGAGGTTGATCCGGGGGCGCCAGCCGAGCCGGTCGCGTGCGGTGCGCACGTCGGCCTGCTGCCAGCTGCCGCAGCCGTCGGGGTACGGGTAGGGCGCGGCGGCCAGCTGCTCGGCGATGGTCTCGGTGCGCGGGGCGCCGATGACCGACCGCTGGGGCGGCCCGTCGAGCTCGTGCAGGGTGCCGGCGTAGCCCGCGACCCTGGACAGGACGGCGGCGGCGTCGCGGAGTTTGACGGCGCGTCCGGTGCCGATGTTGACGACGCCCTGGGCGGCGGAGAGCGAGGCGGCGTGGACGGCGCGGGCGACGTCCCGTACGTCGACGAAGTCGCGCTGGACGCCGAGACCGCTGAGCTTGAGCTCGCCGTCGCCCGCCTGCATCGCCCGGCGCATGGCCTCGGCGAGCCGGCCGAGCGGGGAACCGGCGGGGGTGCCGGGGCCGACCGGCGAGAAGACCCGCAGGACGACGGCGTCGAGCCCGGAGCCGAGGACGAGCTCGGTCGCGGCGAGCTTGGAGACCCCGTAGGGGCCGCCGGGGCGGGGCACGGCGTCCTCGGCGGTGGAGGAGCCGGGCTGGGAGGGGCCGTACTCGGAAGCGCAGCCGACCTGGACGAGCCGGGCGCCGCAGCCGCTGCGCCGGAGGGCCTCGCAGACGGTGGCGACGGCGACGGTGTTGTGCCGGGTCAGTTCGCGGGCGCCGCCGCGGGTGGCGCCCGCGCAGTTGACGACGACTCCGGGGTGGACGGCGTCCAGGAAGCGGGTCAGCGCGCCGGGGCTTCCCCCGGCGAGGTCGAACCGCACGTCGGCGTCGTCGCCCCGCCCGAGGGCGGTCAGGTGCACGGCCGGGTCGGCGAGCAGCCGGTCGGCGACGAAACGTCCGAGGAATCCGTTGGCTCCGAGCAGCAGCACCCTCATCGTGCGGCCCCTTCGTGCCGACCGGCCGTGGCTCGGGGTAGGGAGGTCATGTCTCTTCGTCTCCTTGGAATGGGTCCTGCGCGGTGGGCACGCCCGCGGCGTCGGCTCCGCGGGTGCGCCGGGTTCAGGGGGTGTCCCCAGGGCTCTGGGTGTCCCTAGGGGGTGGCGTGGGCCGAGGCCCGGGAGAGGGACGCGGTGGCGTGGGCGAGGAGGCCGAGCGCCGCGGCGCCGCAGACGAGGGTGGGTACGGCTCCGGGGCCCCAGGTGTCGGTCAGGGCGCGGACGGGGGCGGCGAGGAACCCGCAGCCGGGGACCCGGGCCGCGAGGACGCTCGCGAGGGCGAGGGCCTCGCCGGCGCAGGCGGCGGCGAGTCCGGCGGCGGCGGTCTCCGGGAAGCCGTGGACGGCGAGGAGCCGGGCGAGCAGCAGCAGGGTGCCGAGGGCGAGGGCGCCGGACGCGAAGCCGGTCAGGCTCAACAGGCCCGCGAGGGCGGCCAGATGGAGCGCGACGGTGGCGAGGAGCAGGGGGCGGGCGCCCGCCGCGAAGTCCTCCAGGCCGCGGCTGGCGACGAGCCTGCGGCGGGCCCGGCCGGCGAAGAGCCGGGCGCACCAGGCGGCGGGGACGACGGCGAGCGCGAGCCCGAGGAGGGGGCCGGGGGTGACGGGCCAGGGCCCGTCGGGGCCTCCGGTGAGCGTGGCGTGGAGGAGACCGTCCCCGCCGAGCGCGTACGCGAGGAGCCAGAGGGTCCAGACGCGGGCGGCGGGGACGGTGCGGCCGGCGGCGCGCAGGGGGCCGCGCCGGACGGCGACGGCGAGTGCGGCGGCCAGGCCGAGGGCCCCGGCCACGCCGACGGCGAGGCGCACGGGTCCTTCGGTGAGGGCGAGTGCGGTGACGGCGAGGGCGGCGACGACGCCGGGTGCCAGGGCGGCCAGGGTCCATCCGGCCCACCCGGCGCGCGCCTCCGTCTCGTGCGCGGGGCGCGGGGGCGCCCCGTTGCCGTTGCCACGCGGCACGCGCGCGTACAGCTCTTCGGCGAGCGAGAACACGTCCCGGTGCCGGAACCGGGCGGCGGTCCGGTCGGTGACGCCGTGCGCTTCGAGCCCGGCCGCGATCTCCAGGGGGTCGACGGCCCGCTCGCACAGCTCCCGGTGCCGGTGCATGAGCGCCTTGACGGGGTCGGCGGGCCCCCGCCGCCCGCCGCCCACTATCGGCCCCGCGGTGGGGGGCCGCGGCGGCGCGGGCTCGGGGTCTGCCTCCGCCTCCGGCTCGGGGTCCGCCTCCGGCTCGGGCTCGGGGGCGTCGGGCGACCGCAGGTCGAGATCCACCGGCACGGACGGCGCGGGTACGGGCGTGGACGGGGCGGGTACGGACACGGACGGGGCCGGTACGGACACGGACGGGGCGGGTACGGGCGCGGACGGCGCCGGTACGGAGGGCAGAGGCGCCGCGGTCGGCACAGGCGGCGCGGCCGGCACGGAGGGCGCCGCCGGCCGGCCGTCCGTCGTCACGGAGACGGTCACGGCCACCGTCAGGGCCGTCTTCTCGAGCAGAGTCTCCGAGTGGGAGTCCCAGTGGCCGGGGCTCGTCGGGGCGGCGGGGCCGCGCATGGGGGTGCCTCCTTCAGGCATCGGGGTCTCCCGCTCCGGCGGCGGTGCTCACGGCCTTGTCCGCCCAGACGCCGGGGACGTACGCCTCCGCCGGGTGGCCGAAGGGGACGTCCTCCGCTCCACGGCGGCGCACCGGCGAGTGGGAGAGAAGTTCGAGGTAGATGCCGCGGAAGGCGGCGAGGTTCTGCTCGACGGTGAACAGTTCGAGCGCGCGCGCCCGCGCCGCCGCACCGAGCCGGTACCGGCGCTCGGGGTCGCGCAACAGCGCCAGGCACGCGTCGGCGAGCGCCCGCGGATTGCGCGGGGGTACGACGAGCCCGGTGCCGCCGATGACCTCGACGACCGCGCCGACGTCGGTGGAGACCGTCGCCCGCGCGCAGAACATCGCCTCGACCAGGCTGATCGGGAAGCCCTCCACGACGCTGGAGAGGACGACGACCGCGCCCGCCGCGTACGCCTCGGCGAGCGTCGGCGCCTCAGGACCGCCGATCTCCTCGAAGGAGACCGGGTTCTCGCCGACGGCGTGCGCCCCCGGCGCCTCGTCGGGGAAGAGCTGGGCCGCGAGCGCCCGGCAGTGGGCGACGTACGCGTCCGCGCCCGGCTCGCGCACCGGCGCGGCGATGATCCTGAGCCGTACGTCGGGCTGGGCCCTGCGGACGTCGGCAAAGGCGTGCAGCAGCGCGATGAGGTCCTTGGCGGGCTCCACCCGGCCGACCCAGACGAGCGTCGCCGGGTCGCCGCTCTCCTCGTCCTCGCCGACCTCGGTGAACCGATCGGAGGACATCCCGGGGTAGACCGTGCGCAGCTTGGCGCGGTCGGCGCCGCACTTCTCCTGCCAGCGCCGGGCGTGCGTGTTGCCGGGGGTGAGGAGCGCGGCCTGCCGGTAGACCTCGCCCGCGAGCCGCCCCTGGAAGGCGGCGAGCAGCGCGCGCACCGGCGCGGAGCGGGGCGCTTCGCCGGTTGCGAGGTAGTGCGCGCGCAGCTGTACGCCGTACTCGGTGACCAGCAGGGGTGTCCCGAAGAAGCGTTTGGCCAACAGGCCGGGCAGCGCCGCGGAGCCGCCGGAGGCGGCGTGGCAGAGGTCGGCCGCGCCGAGGCCTTCGTCGCCGTACCAGTCGAGCGACAGCGGGCGCAGCGCGCGCTCCAACTGGTCGACGACGTCGAGGTAGTCGGGGACTGTCGCGGCGGCCACGCCCCGGCGTGCGCCGGGCGTGCGGCAGGCGGACTCCAGGGTGCGGACGGCGAGTTCGGAGCGCAGGGCGGCGTAGAGGCCGCCGCGCTCGCCGGCGAGTTCGGCGAGGCCGTAGAGCCCCCCGGCGAAGGAGGCGGCCACGCCGGTCGCGTCCTCCTCGGCACAGACCCCGGTCACGAGCGCGCCGAAGTGCTCGGCGAAGCGCCGCCGTTCACGCCGCCCGTAGGTGCGGCCGTCGTCCTCGGGGGCCCAGAGCGGGGCCGTACGGACACGACGGACCTGCGGGGGCAGGTCGACCCAGCCGGCTTCCTCCTGGCGGGCGCTGCGGCTGAGGGCGTACACATCGAACTCGTGCGGCGCGAGCCCGCGCACGAGCCGGTCGCACCAGAGCCTGGACTCACCCGTGGCGTACGGGTAGCCACCCTCCGTAAGCAGTCCGATCCGCATGAGTACACCCCCGATCTCCCTTACCTGGCGGCCACCTCGGTCCGGCGACTCGCAGCGGGAAGAACGTAAGCGGATGAACCGGTGGCGGGGCCGGCCGGTTTTGGGGGCACCCCCCCGATGGGGGTGTTGTGGGTAATATTAAACACCCGGGGGGGGTTGGGGCGGGG
>NZ_JBHXPI010000051.1:0-4942 GCF_042718575.1 Streptomyces sp. NPDC058579 | reverse complement strand
ATTTTGTTATACCCCCCCCCCGTATCCCCCCCCCTATCTCCCTTCCCGGGCGGCCCCCGCGGGCCGGCCCCGCGCCGCGGCAATAAGCAACGGGGATTACCCGGGGGGGCCCGGGCGGGTGCTCCGCCCCACCACCGGAAGGGGTGAATGCACGTAACTTTCCCACCCCGGTCGCGTTTCGTCGCGCTACGGGACGCTTCGCACACACAGCGTCAGGCTGCGGCCATGGCGGAGTCCGCGGCTTCGCCGCGCGGAATGCGCGGAATACACGGAAGGGGGAAGGCGGATTTCCCGCACGCGGAATTACCCGAAAGAGCCGCGTCGCCGGTCACGGCGGGAATGCCCCCGCCTCGGGTTCAACTCCCGGGATCTGCTCCCGGGACCTACTCCAGGCTTCTCCTCGCGGGATCAACTCCCGGGATGCACCCACGGATTGGAGCGGCACTTGATTCCGTCGATGTCCAGCGACTTGGTCTGCTGCTGCATCACGGGGGCCAGCGCCCCCGGCGTCTGGCAGGTGACGTGGCTGTGCCCGAGCCGGTGGCCGACCTCGTGGTTGATGAGCATCTGGCGGTAGGCGAACATCGCCTTGTCCCCGAAGGTGTCCGAGCCCTGCGCCCAGCGGAAGGCGTTGATCATCACCCGGGAGGTCGACGCGGAGTCGCAGGAGACGTTGTCGACGGTGGTGTCCAGGCCGGACTTGGCGCACCAGGTGCCGGTGGTGCCCGGGCTGGCGAGCGTGACCACGAACTCGGGCTCGCCGCTGGAGATCCGCTCGAAGGTCATGGCGCCCCGGCCGGCCCAGCTCCGCGGGTCGTTGAGGGTCTTCTGCACGGCCTGCGCGAAGAGCTTCGCGTCGAGCCCGAGCCCCTTCTCGACGTCGACGCGGTAGCGGATCCTGCGCCCCTGGCCCGGCGCCTTGTCGAAGCCGGCGACGGCCTCGAAGTCGCCCGAGCCCTTGAGCTTGGGGTCGATCGGGAACTGGCGGGCCATCAACTGCTCGTACGTGGGCGGCGCGGCGGGCGCCGCGGGTGCGGCGGACGGCGGCGCGGCGGCCGGGGGCGTGAGCCGGTTGTCGGAGCGGGAGGCTCCGCCGTTGTCGACGGCCCGGTCGGTGGGCCCCTCGGCCGAGTGCGCGACGGCCCCACCGGAGTCCCGGTCGGCCACCTGACCGGCCACGACGACGGCGAGGACGGTGGTGACCGCGGCGGCCGCGATGCCGGTGAACGTGCGGCCCTTGCCGCTCTTCGCCGGGGCCTCCTCCGGGAGCGGCTCGGGAACGTCGGCGTCGTCCGCGTCGCTCTCCCGGCGCTGGCCGGGGATGAAGGGCGGGGGTGCGTCGGCGGTCTCGGCCGGCGCGTTCCGGCGGTGCCCCTGCCAGTCGCCGTAGCGCTGGGGATGGGCCGGCGTCTCGGTGTGCTCGGGGTGTCCGCCCCGTACGGCCGTCTCGACGGGGGCGGTGTAGACGGGGGTGCCGTGCATCGGCGTGTCCCAGACGGGCCGCCCGCCGGGCGCGGGCTGCTGCCCGTACGCGCTCGGCGCCTGCCCGCCGTACAGACCGGCGCCCGTGCCCTGCGCGTACCCGGTCCGCTGCTGCGTGTACCCACCACGGGCGTACGGGTCCTGGGTGTACGGATCCGGAGCGTACGGGTCCTGGGGATACGCGCCCTCGGCGCCCGGTGCGCGCCTGCGGCGCCCCGATCCCGACCCGGTCGTTCCCCGCCCCTGCCCCTGCCCCTGCCCCGGTTTCTCCGCCCGCCCCTGCGCCTGTTCGGCGGGGGGAGTGGGCGCGGAGCCCTTACGACTGTGTCGTCCCACGCCCCGGATCAGCTCCTGCCGCTGTCGTCTGCACTGGCCCCGTCGGCCTCGTCGGACTCGATCAGTTCCTTCACGGCCTGAGCGACCGTCTCGGGGTACTCCATCATGGCCACGTGCCCGGCGTCCGGGAGGGTCAGCAGTCGGGAGCCGCGGAACGCCTCGGCGGCCCTGCGCGCCATCCGGTAGGAGACGAGCTTGTCCTGCCCTCCGTAGACGAGCAGCGTGGGCGCGAGCACCCGTTCCGCCTGACGCCACAGGCCGTGCTGGCCGCCGAGGGTATACGCGTCGACGATGCCGCGCGAGCTGCGGGCCATGGCGTCCCAGAAGTACGGGAGCTCGAGGCGGCGCTCCATCTCCTCCACGGCGTGTCGCAGGCCCTCCTCGGAGACCCGGCCGGGGTCTCCGTAGCAGAGCGAGAGCACGCCCCGGACCCGCTGCTCCGGCGTCCAGTCCCGGGACAGTCTCGCGAAGAGCGACGAGACCCCCGGCAGGGCGAACAGCGCGGTCGGCCAGGCGGTGCGCTGGACGCGCAGTTCGGGCAGGGCCGGGGAGACCAGGGTCAGCGTGCGGACCAGGTCGGGGCGGACGGCGGCGACCCGGGTGGAGACGGCGCCGCCGAGCGAGTTGCCGATGAGGTGGACCGGGCCGCGGCCGCCGGAGTCGAGAAAACGGATGACCGCCCGGGCGTGTCCCGTGACGGAGTAGTTGCCGTCGTCGGGCGGCGGGGAGTCGCCGAAGCCCGGCAGGTCGACGGCCTCGCCGTCGACGTGGTCCGCGAGCAGCGGCATCAGGGCCGTCCAGTTCTGCGACGAACCGCCGAGGCCGTGGACGTAGAGCGCGGGCGGGAGGCCCGCCCTCGCGCCGGGCCGGGCGCGCACGGTGAGCGTGAGCCCGGGCAGCGCGACGGAGCGCAACTCCTCGCCGTCGGCGACGCGTACGGCGCGGGTCCGCGGCGTGTGCGGTGCGGCGGCGGTCCGGGTCTCCGGAAGCTCGGTCGACGACATGGCCGCAATATTACGAGACGATCACGCGGCGGCGCGTGTGTGTGGCGTCACAGGATCGGGTGCGCCGCGCCGGGTGTGCTCCTACGCTCGTAGTGAGGGTCATCGGAGAGCCCCCGCATGCCGGAAGGAACCGCATGACTGTCGATCCGTCCGAGCCGGACACATTCGCCGAGGAAGAGGACGTCGTGCTCGACGAGGAAATCCCTGAGGCCGACGCCGCTGAGCAGCGCGCCGAACTGCAGCAGCGCGAGGACGAGCCCCACACTCATCTCGAACGGGACTCGGCGAACGAGGCGGACTCCTCCGAACAGGCTCGCGTGGTCGCCCTCGACGAAGACGACTACCGCTGATTTGTTCGGTTTAACGTTGAATCGCCTGTCGCCCTGGGCGTCCGGTCCGTGAAATTCTGCGTCCGCACCGCGCACAGCCGGGTTACCCAAAAGTACGATGGCGGGCGCGACACCACAGCGCGCAAGGATCGATTTTTGGGAGGCGGCGTGACAGCCATCGAGCAGACAGAGGCAGCACGCCCTCGGGGCACGCGCCTGCCGCGCCGCGCCCGACGGAACCAGCTCCTCGGGGCGGCCCAGGAGGTGTTCGTCGCGCAGGGGTACCACTCCGCCGCGATGGACGACATCGCCGAGCGCGCGGGCGTGAGCAAGCCGGTCCTCTACCAGCACTTCCCGGGCAAGCTGGAGCTCTACCTGGCCCTGCTCGACCAGCACTGCGAGGCGCTGCTCCAGGCCGTGCGCACCGCGCTGGCGTCGACCAACGACAACAAGCTCCGCGTCGAGGCGACGATGGACGCGTACTTCGCGTACGTGGAGGACGAGGGCGGCGCGTTCCGGCTCGTCTTCGAGTCCGACCTCACCAACGAGCCGGCCGTGCGCGAGCGGGTGGACCGGGTGAGCCTGCAGTGCGCCGAGGCGATCTCCGCCGTCATCGCCGAGGACACCGGCCTCTCCAAGGACGAGTCGATGCTGCTCGCGGTGGGCCTGGGCGGTGTGTCTCAGGTCGTGGCGCGCTACTGGCTCTCCAGCGAGTCCGCCATCCCCCGCGACAAGGCCGTGGCACTGCTGACCTCGCTGGCGTGGCGCGGCATCGCGGGCTTCCCGCTGCACCCGACGGACGGTCAGCCGATCGCCGAGGGTCTCTGATCACCGAGGGTCGTCGGTGTTCGCTCCTGGCGTTCCGCCGGTAGGCCGTGCGGGTCGCCTCTCCGGGCTAATGTGTGCAGCGTACGGCGCGGGAGACGCGCAACGCTGACCGTTCGGAGGGACATAGCCGTGGAGGTCAAGATCGGCGTGCAGCACGCACCCCGGGAGATCGTTCTGGAGAGCGGGCAGTCCGCCGAAGAGGTCGAAAGCGCCGTGGCCGACGCGCTGGCCGGCAAGGCGCAGCTGCTCAGCCTCACGGACGAGAAGGGCCGCAAGGTCCTGATCCCGGCCGAGAAGATCGCGTACGTGGAGATCGGCGAGCCGGCGGTGCGCCGGGTGGGCTTCGGCGCTCTCTGAGTCGTGTGACATGTCGTGTGACATGGGGAAGGGCCCGGCGGATTCGTTCCGCCGGGCCCTTCGTCCGTCCGGGTGGCGTGCCGACCGGCCCCGTCGCCTGGGGACGGAACGAAGGTGCAGGTGAGGCGGGCGGGGAGGATTGCGCTCGAGTTGGCCCGGGTAGGACGGCTACGACCGCAATGCCCGCCCCGCACCGCACGCGAGGTGATCACGTGTTCCTGGAAGCTCTCGGCTCCGCCCTGCTCGGATTCGCCCTGGCCTGGGCCGCCGTGCACCGGCTGCCCGACCGCCTCCCCGCACGCACGGTCGTCCTCACGACCGGCACGCTCGGGGCCGTATTCGGCGCCCTCGTGACCCATGGCGCCCTCGGCCCTGGCCACGCCCTGCCGACGATCGTCGGAGCCGTGGCGGTCGCCGCGGTCCTGCTCTCACTGCTGATCCGCCCGGCCTCCCGCCGACTGCGCCGATCAGCGGCGGCGTGAACAGCGCCGCTACCCCGACCGCCGCACCACCGACCGCCGCATCCCGGACCGCCGTAGCCCCGGCCGCCGTAGCCCGGACCGCGGAGACCGGCCGTGATCCACCTGACCTCGCGTCGGGCGCGGC